>JANQIE010000160.1 GCA_028282295.1 Desulfobacterales bacterium
CAGGCCAAACAGAAAATTTCCAAGAAGGCATCGTGTGAAACAACACAGATTCTTTTACGAATACAAAACCGTGGCATAAAGAAACGGCATTGACCCTAACGTTGCATAAAATATGGGAAAATTACTTTTGCGAATCTATGCAGCTTTTTGCACTACATCAAAAAAGTGTAGCAAATCGTTTCGAGTTGCCTGGTTAACGCTCATTGTGAGCGTGAGCTTGCCTTGAGGCCTGACAAGCCGACCGGCCCTTTGAATGATACGATGTCGAAGGGTATCGAGCCTTTCAAACGTAACAGTGCGCATTGGCGTGAGATACTAACCGTTGCACGGGTAGGATCGATCATCTGTTTTCGCTGCCCGCGGCTTATAGACTGAGCTTTTTGGACAAAAAATCGTTTTCTACCTTTAGCTGCCCGATTTGCCGGTCAATGATTTGACATCCTTGCTGCTGCGAAAACGAGCGAATAGATTAATCGACCAGCTTCGCAATCTTGCCGGTCAAAACCCGATAACGATATTTCGGTACCCAAACGATGTGGTATTGGCAGTGCCATAATGTTTTGTGATAACTTCATACCTGAATTTTGCGCCAAAAACGCTGCAAACGAAGGTGTAATCTGAAAAGGCCTGCCGACACTATGATTGCAAGGATTAAAAATAATCTCGATTTTACCTAATAGGTAAAATCCATTTAGAGTACTTCATGCAAAGCCTTATCAGCCATGGCTTAGATGAAACGCCTTCGGTGCTAATAAAATCAAGGGTTCACAGCACTTGAGTTTTTATGCAAATCCTAACCACCTGATAAAACATAAGAATATAATTCGTGAAAAAATATTTTACACGGAAATCTGTAAAAATGGTGAAAAATTCAGGTCATAAATCGACTCATTTGTTGCTCCTTGGCAAAGTTGTGGGGACAACTCAGCCCTGGTAGTAACAAATGAGTCGTTCAGATGGCAAAGCCACTGAACTCTGACCTGGCCCTGAGGGCCAGGATTTCCATGCTGGATTAAAAATATCAGCGGCACCGTCTAACAAGGACCGCTTCCAGTTGGTGATCATAGTGGGGTGAACCCCAAAACGGCTGGAAAGTTCGGCTACGGTCTGCTCGCCGCCAAGCGCGGCTAACGCCACTTTGGCCTTGAATGCGGCACTGTACTTCTTGCGTTTGTTGCTCATGGCCAGTTTTCTGTCAGATTGACTCAGAGCTTAACACATTGTCCGATTTTAGGGGACCACCGCAATACGCTTGAGCACTTGGCTTACTGAGTGATAAGGTGGTACGGATACCAACAAATGAACGTGGTCCTTCGAAATATGACCTTTGATTATTTCGATGTCCATCGTCTTGCATATTTCACGTATCAGTTCGCGCAGCCGAATACCTATAGAACCGGTAAGAAGCGGCTTGCGATACTTGGTAATCCAGGCTATATGATATTATCGTATAAGGAATGGGACGTTTTGCGATAATTTTGTAAGCATACTAAAGTCTTCGCCTAAAGGCGAGGGATTTTCTCCCATTCGCCGAAAGAGACATTATTAAATTTTGCCCAAGCTGTGTCGAGATTGAAAAACACGGTTGTATTGTTTTTCAAGCGTTCTTTTGATGGTATCAACAACCTGATTGAAAAAATACGAACGATTTTTATTCAAACAACTGAATCTGTCAGGCCAAACAGAAAATTTTCAAAAAGGCATTGTGTGAAACAACACAGATTCTTTTACGAATACAAAACCGTGGCATAAAGAAACGGCATTATAGGGTTAAGAATCAAAAAGGTAAAATGAATACCACCAGTGAACTGGTGGTATCATGAACCCCCCTAAAGGGGGTCTCAATCAAACCAGCTACGTAAGTTTTTGTTGAAATTAAATACTATGGCTCTTCTCTGAGTCTATCCATTCGTTCTTGATTTCTTATGTATTCTCGGACAACTTCTTCATCAAGGCCCACTGTGCTGACACAGTGGCCGCGTGCCCAAAAGGTACGACCACGGACCATCCGACCGCTTTTTGTTCCAAAACTCATTACCTCTGAGCGCTTTTTCCCTTCAATAACCCAATGGCATTTGCCACCGAATATTTGGGCGGTATTGATAGACACAAGTGGATATGATCCGGCATCGCGTGTCCCTCTATGATCTCTATCCCCTTAATGCGAGCCAATTGATTGATCGTATCCACCACAATCTGTCTCTTGGCTCCATACAACTCCTTGCGCCTGTATTTTGGAATCCAGACAATATGATACCTACAATTCCAAACCGAATGTGCTAACCTGTTAAAATGTTTCATTTAAATCTCCTTCAATTGAGTAGCTGGCGCTCTCATTGTAGGAGATTTTTTTCCTCTTGGCACTAATCACTGGCATAGCCATTGTTCATACTACTGGCATGCCAGTGGTTTATTCCTTCGAATTACTACCTGAATTTTGAACGAATAAGTAAACATCCTGCCCCCCCCTGGGCCAGGATGTTTACTCCGTGCCATCATAGTGTCGGCAGACCTTTTCAGATTGTACCTTTGGTTGCGCCGCTTTTGGTGCAAAATTCAGGTTATGACGCTCGCTTCCTAAGCTTGTTGTATCATTTGAAGACCAGGGCTCTTTGCATGATATCAGGTTACTACTCAATAAAAGCTATTTTCTTTAGTGGGATACCTGACCGAGTTAACTGTAGACGTGCCGTCTCTATGTTTCCATAAATTGTAATCAGAATTTTATCGAACTCAAAGAAAGGTAAGTTTTCTGCACTTTCGACAACACGATCAAAAAATTTACTTTCACTTAGCGACTCGTCAAAAATTGTGGTTAGATATATATCTGTCTCCTGAAGTGAAATATAAGCAATTTCGGCTAACTCTCCTGCTCCGTAAAAAGCAATACTCTGCGCTCCCTCTTTTGAAAAATCGGAAAAAAGCCGTTTCAATTTTTGACGCGTATCTTTGTAAAAACGAAACGAAAACCGTATAAATTCATAAGTGAGCCTAGTTTTTTCCGCCACTCCTTTGGGGGTCAGAATATACTTGACTCGATTTTTGGGAATCGTAGTAATTTTCAAATGTCCTTTTTGTACCAATCGTTTTACGAACGAGTTGGCAAGCCCAAGAGAAATATTCAACTGATTGGCAATTTGCCGTTGACTAGGAGAATTATTTTTCTCGATTTCCTCAAGAAATTTTAATGTTCGGATATCCTGGTGGTCCATGGGTAAAACCGTATTACGATTTTGTGTGCATATAGCTCCGCCGGGTAGGTTACAGGGATGTTAGCTGATAATTTTGATGGAAAAATAAGAGGAAGATTGAGAGAGTTCAACGCTGAAATGTTCAGCATATGAACATGGTTTAACTTTAGTGTCAAGAGATTATTTGTGATGCTTTTCAATATGTTACACTTTATACACTGTTAGTGTTTTTCACAACAGTGTGTTTTTTTTACCACCCGAATTGATCAAATGTTGTAAGTTTTCTTTGAACAATGGTATTACGCTCTCACAAGGCAAAGGTGTATTTTCTTAACAGTCTATTAAAGATCATTTTGTGGGTAAAATGTTGTGTTAGTCTATCTGCTTCAATTGCTATGTCACTCCTTTTAGGTACTAATGAGTTTGAATGTTGGTTTTAATCAGTAGTATGGAATGTTAACTGCTTAATACAGTCAAATCTGATGATCAGATCCATAAGGTCTGATATCAACGTTTAATAGTGAGACTAATGGCCCTTTTTTTGATCAGATCGTAAATTTGAGTTTTATCAATCAATAGGCTACAACGCACTTAGAGGGCTATGTATAGGCAGATATCATCGAACTTTGAGACAAATAAGTATTCTGAGGTAAAGGAGAAACCTAATGTCCTTTGGAGTCATTGAATACACCAAGACCCATGCAACCGCCACAATCACCCTCAATCGCCCCCAAGCCCTCAACGCGATGAATCAAAAACTTTGGATCGATCTGAAGAAAGCGTTAGTTGAAGCTCAGAACGATTCCAATGTCAGGGCTGTTATCATCACCGGAAGCGGCCGTGCGTTTTCAGCAGGGGCGGATCTTAAGGAATCAAAACAGCGCAGTCTTGAGCAGTACCGCACGTATCTGGAAGGTTTGCAGGAAACGTCGCGGCGGATCATTCGATTTGAAAAACCGACTATTGCGGCAATTAATGGGTATGCGTTGGGGTCGGGTTATGAGCTGGCTTTGGCTTGTGATATTCGGATTGCGGCCGAGGATGCGCAAATCGGCTCTCCGGAGGCGCGGGTCAATTCGTCGGTGACGGGCGGCGCGTTTCGGTTGTTGCAGGATTTGGTTGGGCCGGGCAAGGCCAAAGAACTTTTGTTCACGGCTGAGAATATTGACGGCAGGGAAGCGGCGCGCATTGGGCTTGTCAATAAGGCGGTTCCCGCAGATCAATTGCTGGACGAGGCCAAAGCGATGGCGGCCAAGATTGCGGCTAATTCCCCGTTCTCGATCAAAATGATTAAAAAAGGATTACAGATGGCTCAGGGTGAGGCGAGCCTTGAGGCACTGATGGATTTTGAAGTGGAGGCTTGCCTGGCGTGTGTTTCGACAAAAGAACGTCAGGACTCGCTCGATAATTTTGCGCAACGTAAAAAAAATTCCAAATAGTCCGTCGGTTACGATCCTTGCTGAATTTACATCGTGTTGAGTATTCAGCCAATATTTTTGTTAAAACTCTGATGGTTTTTTTCCTTTCAACTTGTTATTCTGACGCGAGCTGGAATTCGTGTTTTTCCGCGGCCCTTACTTGGTTTAATGGCGCGTATCTGCCTGAAGGCATGACGAAGCAGAGCCAGAATTCATAAAAACACGGATAGAAACATTGTATCATCCAACCGCGAGGGAATATTCATGTCTTTAAATGCCATCCTGAACGCCGAATCCGTGGCCGTGATCGGAGCATCAAAAAACGAAACCAAACGAGGCTATCAGACAATTCGCACGCTTTTAGATCATAAATATGAAGGGACAATCTATCCCGTAAATCCTAAGGAAAAGCGTATTCTAGGGCTTACTTGTTATGCCAGAATTTCGGATATTGAAGATGATGTTGATTTGGCTCTGGTGGCAACACCGGCGCACACAGTGCCTTCGGTTTTGGAAGATTGCGGTAACGAAGGCGTATCCGGGGCGGTGATTCTGGCGGGTGGTTTCGGTGAAACCGGTGAGGATGGTAAAAACCTGGAAGACCGGGTTGTGATCACAGCGCGTAAATACGGTATTCGGCTTATCGGGCCGAATACTTCCGGTATGATCAATTGCCATGCCAACATGAACCTGGTCGGGATGCGCGATGTGCCCAAAGGCGATATCGCCCTATTGTCACAAAGCGGCAATATGGCTCTATCTCTAATCACGGAAGCAAAGCTGAAAAGTCAAAAAGGGTTTTCCTATTACGTAGGGGTGGGTAACGAGGCGGATATCCGTTTTCATGAATATCTGGAGTTCTTCCGCCAGGACCCGCATACCCGCGCCATCCTGATGTATGTGGAAGGCATGCGTAATGGGCGTGAGTTTTTACAGCAGGCCTATAAAACCACCATCGAAAAACCGATTGTCTTGCTTAAGAGCGGACGGTCCTCCACCGGTAAACGCGCCGCCGGTTCGCACACGGGTGCTCTGGCAGGCATCTCCGAGGTGGCCCGCTCGGCCTTTGAGCGGGCCGGTATCATTGTCATCGAACATTCGGATGAGCTTTTTCCGGCCGCGGAGGCGTTGTCCAGCCTGCCGCCGATAAAGAACAACAAAGTCGCAATTCTGGCCGATGGCGGTGGGCACGCAACCATTGCGGCGGATGTGTTGACCGATCTTGAGGTTGACATCCCTGAACTGGGGGCCGCCACCCAGACCAAGTTGCGCGAAATTCTACCGGCGGCGGCCACGGTGCGCAATCCCATCGATGTTGCCGGCGGGACTGACTCCGATCCCACGATTTTTGCCGACTGCGCACGGATTATCCTCCAGGACCCGAATGTCGGTGGCTTGCTGATGGTGGGGTTGTTCGGCGGTTACGGAATTCGCTTTGCCGAAAGTCTTGCCATGGCCGAAGAGGATGTGGCCCATCAAATGGGAAAAATGGTTCGTGCCCGTCGCAAGCCGATCGTTGTACACAGCCTCTTCAATTCCGAAAAACCACATCCGTTAAGTCTGCTGCGCTATTATAATATTCCGGTTCATGATTCGGTTGAGGTCGCCTGTAAGACCATCGGCGTGTTGGCCCAGTATGGCCGCTACCTGACATCCTACCATGCCAAAACCAATTTTGTTTTCAACTGGGCGGCCAAAGCCAAATCGGATTGTTCGGCGATCATTGCCAAAGCGCGCAGCGAAAACCGGCGCTACCTGCTTGAACATGAGGCCAAACGCCTGCTAAGGATGCACGATGTAAGCGCTCATCAGGATGAACTGGCGCGGACAGCGGATGAGGCCGCGGAAATTGCGGAACAGATCGGCGGTGAAGTCGTCCTGAAAATCGTTTCACCGGACATCTTGCACAAAAGTGATGCCGGTGGTGTAAAGGTACGCTTGAAAACAGAAACCGAGATTCGCAAGGCCTTCAAGGAAATCATGGCCAGTGTCCAGCGCTACAGGCCCCTGGCGGATATCCGGGGCGTATTGGTCGCGCCGATGGCGCGTGAGGGCATCGAAGTGATCATCGGAACCAAATTGGATGACCAGTTTGGTCCGGTCATAATGTATGGTTTGGGCGGCGTCATGGTCGAGATACTCAAGGACGTGACATTCCGGGTATTACCGATTTCACCAAACTCAGCCAAAAAAATGATCGATGAGATCAAGGCCGCGCCATTGCTCAATGGGTTTCGCGGCATTCCGGCGTGCGATAAAAAAGCCATGCGCAGGCTGCTTTTAAAATGTTCGGAAATCGTGGAATCTTACCCGGATATTGAAGAGATGGATTTAAATCCGGTGATCGTTCACGAAAAGGGGTTAAGTATTGTGGATGCGCGTATTATCTTGAAGTCTAAAAAATGTGGATGAAGATAAATTACAAATTGACAGCATACCTTAATTCCCAATTCTTAATTCTTAACGCAGCTAGCCCCTCACTCCCCGTTCAACTGTCCATTCACCCGGCGCATGGCGGCCATAAATGCCTCGCGCATCTCTTTGGCAAAGGGGTTGTAGCGATGCATGTCCACAAATAACTGCCAGGTATCGTTGACCACAACCCCTAAGGTATGCAGCAAGCGCAGATACCCATCCGTATCGATATCCAACGGTTCGGCGCCGAACTCCGCCAACGAACGCCCGATGAAATGCGTCAACGACAGACTGACGGCAATTTGCCGGTCGTGCTCTTCCGGTGTGGTTTTGTAAACGATGAGCCCTTTGTTTTCCAGGTAGCGTTTGATCTTGTCAAAACGCCCCGCGTCGATTCGTTCCTTGCACAGCACGATTTTTTTACCCTGGAGCGAGTTGGCGGCGCTGTCCGGGCCGAACATGGGATGCGACGCCAGGATAGACACCGACGCCGGCAGCAACTCCCGCATCCATTGGCATGGCAAGGTCTTCACCGAACATACGTCGGCAACGACGGTATCATCGGCAAGCAATGGCGCTATCTTTTTAAGGTTTTCCTGCATCAATGAAATCGGCACCGAAAGTATCACATAGCGCTGACGGCACACGGTTTCCAGATCCGCCGGCACTCCCCCGGCGGCCCTGATTTGAGCTGCTTTATCACTGCGATTGTAAACCAATACGTTGGCGTCCGTCGCCAGGTAGCGGGTCATCAATTCGCCAAATCGTCCAAAACCAACTATTCCAATCTGAGTATTCGTGCTGTTCATAGTAGATCCGCAATTCTTTCAAGTCCGAGCTGTAACAATTCATCCGTAACCGCATACGATATGCGAATGTGGTTTTCCATGCCGAAAGCCGAGCCCGGCACCACCGCCACGCCGGTTTGATCCAAAAGCCGCATGGCAAATTCTTCCGATGTCTCCCCTGCCCTGGTTTTGCCGGAAATATCCGGGAACAGATAAAACGCCCCTTGCGGCCGTACGCACGTAAACAGGTTGCGCACCTGATCATAGGCATAGTCGCGTTTTTGTTCGAGCTGGATTCGTCTTTGCGCCAGTTCATCCTTGTTCAACGCCAAGGCCGCTACCCCGCCGAATTGGGCAAAGGTGCACACATTGCCGGTCAGATGGCTCTGTAGTTTGACCAATGCGTTGGTAACCGCTTCGGGAGCCATCACCGCCCCCAGCCTGAATCCGGTCATACTGAATGTTTTGGAAAAACTTGTGGTGACAATGATCGACGCGCACACCGACCTGAACTGCCGCATGCTTGTAAATGCAAACCCATCGTAAACAAACTCATCATAGGCTTCATCGGAAATCACATACAGGCCGCGGGCCGCGGCCAATTCGGCGATCCGCGCCAGATCCTTTTGCGGATAAACCGCGCCGGTGGGATTGTTTGGACTGTTGATCAATATCGCCTTGGTCCGGGGCGTAACAGCCGCTTCAATGGCGGGCAGATCGAGTTGATGCGCAATGGTGTCGACCAGCACCGGCCGTGCACCGGCCAGCAGTACTTGTTGCATAAAGCTGGCCCAACAGGGCTTGGGGATAATGACGTCATCGCCCGGATTACAGATGACCTGAAAAATCGAATACAGGGCTTGCTTTGATCCATTACAAATCAGGATGCGCCCGGCATCTTCGCCGTAAACGTCGGCCAAATGGCTGCGCAGATCCGTCCGTCCGGCCACGGCATCATAGCGTGTCCATCCTTGTGACAGCGCCTCACAGGTCGCATCGATGATCGGGGCAGGTGTCTTGAAAAAGGGCTCGCCTACGGCCAAATCGATAATTTCACGCCCTTGTTTCCGCAACCGGGCAATCAACGGCGTAAACCGGACGGTTCCGGATTCACTGACCCTGTCGATTCGGTCGGCTAATCTTTGCATCCCTTCCCCTTCCTGTGTGATCAGATCTTTTGGTCCAAGCGCCGCAATGCGTCGATCGCTTTGGCGCAGCAGTCCTGCGGGGTTCCCTCCCCGGTGTCGATCGCGACATCCATCGCCCGGGTATAAAGCGGACCTCGCGCCACCAGGACCTGCGCAATTTCATCCAACAAGCCGCCACCGGTTAACGACGGCCGTTGCGCTTTGGTTTGTGCGTCCTCGGCAAGCCTTGATTCGATCGTTTGCAGATCGGCCTGCAACCAGATGACAACACCGGTTTTTTTCATCAAGGCAATGTTCGCCGGGTCCAAAATAATGCCGCCCCCCGTGGCCACGACTTGATTTTCAGAAGCACATACCTGTTTTAGGATTTTCTTCTCTGCGTCCCGGAATCCGTCCCATCCGCTTTCTGCCACGATCTGCGCAATCGGTTGGCCGCACTTTTTTTCCACCTGCTGATCCGTATCGATAAACGGACGGGCTAGCTTTTGACTTAATAACCGGCCGATGGTGGTTTTACCGGTGCAGCGGTAGCCGATCAGAAAGATGTTCATCTACTGGTAAAGCCCCTGAAAGATCTCCCAGAAGTTCGGGAAGGATTTCTCGACACATTGCGGCTCACGAATTTTTACGCCCGGTATGCGCAAACCGGCCACGGCGAAACACATGGCCATGCGATGATCGTTATAGGTCTCAATCTCGGCGCCGCGGGTCGGCCCCTTGCCCCTGATCACCATCTGCGACGCACTGCACGTGGCGTCCACGCCCAGCTTGTTCAACTCCGCCACGACGGCGCCCAGGCGATCCGTCTCCTTGGCCTTCAGGTGGGCGACATTGCGGATGTAGGTGGTGCCTTCGGCAAACGCGGCAACCACAGCCAGCGTGGGCACCATGTCGGGCATGTCGGCCATATCGATATCGATTGCATTCAATGGTGCACCCGCCACGCAGATCCCTTCAGCTTCCGGCTGCACCCGGCAGCCCATCTTTTCCAACACGCCCGCAAACCGCATGTCCCCCTGGGTCGAATCGATATGGGTGCCCTTAACGGTGACAGCCGCACCGGTGATGGCGCCGGCAGCCCAGAAGTAGCTCGCATTGGAGGCATCGGTTTCCACCGTGTACGTACCGGATTTATAGATCTGCCGGCCGGGTACGTGAAAAGACGTGTAACCGGTGCGATCCACCTGAATGCCGAAACCGCGCATGACTTCAATGGTCATATCCACATAGGGTTTGGACACCAGCCCCTGAACGATCTCGATTTCCATGCCGTTGCGGGTGCATGGTCCAATCAGCAGCAAGGCCGACAGATATTGACTGCTCACCGAACAATTCAATGCTACCCGCCCCCCGTCAACCAAACCGCCCTTTACTTCCAGCGGCGGACAACCGGTTGCGTTGACGGAGCGAACATCTACCCCGGCCTGACCGAGCCCGTCAATCAAATCCTGAATCGGACGCTCATGCATGCGCTCGCTGCCGCATAGGTGATAGCGCCCTTTGCCCAGGGCGGCCACCGCCGTCAACAAACGCATGGAAGTACCGGAGTTGGCCAGATAAATTGGATCATTACTGCCCACAAAATCGGTATAACCGCCACGCAACTCAATGCGATCTTCAAATTCATCGGCAGATACGCCCAATTGCCGCAACGCTTTGAGGGTCAGCAGGGTATCTTCGCTACGCAACGGATTGTAAATCACACTTTTGCCCGGTGCCAGTGCAGCGCCGATAAGCATGCGATGCGTGTAGCTTTTGGAACCGGGAACAGGTACGGTGCAATCGGCAATCTTACCGGTTTTGATCTGAATTAGGTCTGCCATCTGTCTCCACTTTGTCTATCCATCGTTATTGTGCCGATAATTTCTGAAGTACGATTTTGCGCATCAAATCACGAGGCGCATCGATTTCGGTCCACAACTCAAACTGCAACGCCCCTTGATTCACAAACATGGCAACCCCGTCAATGGTGCGGCAGCCCTTTGCGGCCGCGGTTTGCAGAAATTTCGTCTCCAAGGGATTGTAGATAACATCCATAACCACCATGCTCTTGGCGAATAATCTTGCCGGAATCGGCATCGTGCCGGTATTTGGCGACATTCCCACCGAAGTCGTGTTGATCAGAATGTCACAATCAGATGAATTGAAATCGGCCAGGGGGATGAATTTGGCGTTCAGATCTTCGGCCAGACGCCAGCCGCGCTCAATGGTCCGGTTGACGATGGTCACCCTGCACCCGTGCGACTGAAGCCCAACGGCGATGGCGCGCGCCGCACCGCCAGCCCCCAGCACGACCGCCCGGCGACCATCCAACGGAGTTTGCGCCAGCAAAGCTTCGATCGCGCCGTTGCAATCCGTGTTGTGTCCCCACAATTTACCGTTTCGCGCCACGATCGTATTAACAGCACCGATTTTGTCCGCAATCGGATCGATGACATCCAGGTGCTTCATCACCTCTTGCTTGTGCGGAATGGTAACGCTGGCCCCCTTGACGGCCAGCACCCGCAGACTGGTAATCGCAGCGGCAATATCTTCGACATCAAACGCCAGATACACCGCATTGATCCCCAATTGTTTGAAAGCCGCATTGTGCATAGTCGGACTTAGGCTGTGGCCGACGGGGTGTCCCAAAACTCCATATATTTTTGTTTCAGTATCGATCGTCATATCGGAAAACCAAAAATAAGAGGTTGCGAACTCGCCTGTTTTTGTAATTATCGAATGACATGGATGGGTGTATACCTCTACATAATCTGATCGGGCGCCTTGGGATAGGCTCCGAGGACTTTCAGAAACAGGCTGCGCCGGCGCATTTCTTCTACGATCTGTGCAACCGGTTTATCGGTAATATGCCCCTGCACGTCAACAAAGAAAAAATAACTCCAATTTTCATGCTTGGCCGGCCGGGATTCAAGTTTTAACATATTGACGCCCGACTCGGCAATCGGCGTAAGCACCTTATACAGCGCGCCGGGCTGATGCGCCGTTACAAACATCAAAGAGGTCTTGTCGGTGCCGGTCGGTTGGACATCCCCCTTGCCGATGACCAGAAAACGCGTGACATTGCGTTTGTAGTCCTCGATTTTCGGCACCACCACCTGTAACCCGTACATGTGGGCAGCCTCGCGGCTGGCAATAGCCGCCGAGTCCTCGTTCTGCGCAGCCATACGGGCGGCATGCGCCGTGGAGCTGCATTCCTTAAGCTCTATGCCGGGCAAATGGCTGTGCAGCCAACCCCGGCACTGGGCCAGCGCCTGGGGGTGCGAATAAACATAAATGATATCTTCCTTGCGGCCTGAGACCGAAAGCAGATCATGGGAAATGGATAAAAAGCGCTCCGCGCAAATATTCAGATTGGATTCGAAAAATAGGTCAAGGGTATGATTGACCGCCCCTTCAATGGAGTTTTCGACCGGCACGACGCCATAGTTGCAGGCCCCTTTTTCCACATCGGAAAAAACATCGCGAATGCTGGGCCGGGCTTTGAAATCCGCGGAATGGCCAAAATGGTTCATCGCGGCGATATGGGTAAACGTCGCCTCCGGGCCCAGAAACGAGATGACTTGCGGTTTCTGAACCGCCTTGGCCGCGGCCATGATTTCGGTAAACAGGTGTTGGAGCATGTTGTTATTTAACATCCCGCCCTCGTTGATTTCCAGCAGACGTTTGATCACCAGGCTTTCGCGGGCACTGTCAAACACCTGCGCCCCGCTGTGCTGCTTAATTTCACCGATCTGTTGGGCCAGGGAAAGACGTCGATTGATCAACTTCAGGATTTGTTCGTCAATCTGATCGATCTCGTTGCGTAACGATTCAATTGCGGGGGTGTTTTTTTTCATGACTGCTCCGTATCATCCGACAAAACCAAAACAGGGGCATTGCGATAGTGGTTTTGTTTTTTTGCGTCACGGCCTTCAAAACAAAAAAAGCCGTGGGTTTTATCCGCCACGGCTTTCGGGTTTCTATGCAAAAAAACTCAAGGCACCATCGGCGGGTCACCACACCCATTCATAAGAATAAAAGCGACCTGATGCGGCTTGGGTTTTCATACAATTATTCTCCGTGAAATTCGAATAACTATAGAATGCCCCTTAGCGTGTCAAGGGCTTTTTCATTCACCTCGGATCATGATCAACAGCATTTTGAATTGCTGTTGTGCCATCAACGCATGCGGCACATTCGCCGGCATAATCAGCATCCGGCCGGCTTGCACAACTTGCGCTTTGCCACCGATGGTGATTTGTGCTTCGCCGTCAAGGACATGAACCACCGCGTCATATGGCGATGTATGCTCACTCAATCCCTGACCGGCATCAAATGAAAACAACGTGATATTGCCGGTATTCTTTTTCAACAGGGTTTTACTCACCACCGAACCGATGGCGTAGGCAATATGCTCGACCGGATCAAATGAAATCCCTTTCGGTGCTTCGCTGGAGATAGCCATGGGGCCTCCTTTGGCTTGGTTGGGTTTGGAAACGCGGTCTTTTATAAAGGTACGGCCGCTTTATAAATGACGGCCGGGCCGTCAATAAAATATTGATTAACGGCGGCCGGCACAAGGGCCGATCGGCCCTTTGCAAGCATCAGGGGGGCTTTTGCATCCCCGGTGCGCAAACCGGCACGCCCGTCAACATTCAACAGGATCTCGACGCTGTGTGTTGGAGGGCTGGCGTAAGACTGCCCGTCAGCAACGCAGATGGTCGACAGAACAAATTCCTCGGCCGGGGTTTCATACACATATTCAAACGGCCTGGGTTGGTTTCGGTCCACAAGCTCAATGTCGCGCGGGCAAAAACGCAAGACAGTCAGCAATTCAGCGACATCAACATGCTTAGGTGTCAAACCGCCCCTGAGCACATTGTCGGAATTCGCCATCAGCTCAATCCCGGTACCCGCCAGGTAGGCGTGCAACTCGCCGGCGGGCAGATATAATGCCTGCCCCGGTTGCAACTGAACGACGTTCAAAAATAAAGGCGCCAGGACTCCCGGATCGTTTGGATATCGCGCGGCAAGCTGCGCAACCCACCGATATTCGGCAGCCAATTGTATCTGCTGCTGTGACGCCGCAACCGTTGCCAGAATCAAGCGGTCCCGTGTTGGTCCATCCAATTCAAACAACTTCTTAAAGAACTGCTTTAAAGAACTACCCCTTCCTGATCGACTCAATTCATCCAACAACGATTCATAGCCTTCCGGTATAACCTTGTCAAACAGGTCCACGATTGCATGGGGATGGCGAAAACCACATAGTGCCCAAAAGGGCGTCAGCGCGCAAATGCACTCAGGCTTGTGGTGTGGGTCTTTATAATTTCGATTAAAGGCGTTCAGGGGAAGACCGGCCGTGTTTTCGCGTTCAAATCCGGTTCGGGCCTGTGCCTTGTTCGGATGGGCCTGAATGGACAAAGGCTCCGCCGCGGCCAGGACCTTGAACAGGTAGGGGAGCTGATTATTGAATTTTTTAGCAATGAGCGCACCAAGGATTCTGTCCGGTGCCGATTGAATAACATCGATCAGTGACGCCGTACCACCGTCGACGCGAATTTTTGAAGGCGCCTTTGGATGGGCCCCCATCCAAAGTTCAGCCTGCTTGCCGTTGCGCGCCGGTTTGATTCCGGTCAGCGCGGCAATGGCAGTGGTTGACCCCCAATCATAGGCCATAATCTCGTTGTGCATTAAATAGATGTGCGCCATTTGTCGACACCACCAGTCAGGTATTTGGTTTTCATGGAGGCTTATATTACGGTGGTTGCCGATTGGGGTACAAGCAAAAAATCAAACGGATCAGGTGCTATCGTCTGACGGCGCGCACGACACCGCATTTGTTCACCGGCAGTTGCATGCGTTCAAATACGGTCTCTTTTTTGGAAGAAACGACATTGGCAAATTCAAGATAACCTTTGGCGACGATTTCAGAAGACCAGTAGATCTTGACATCGTTGTCGGGAAAATAAGGCGCGTTTTTGTAAATGCCGGCCAACTCCCCGGCGGTGGGCAGACGCCAGTCCGAGAAACCACCGGCCTCAAGATTCCGGACATATTGACGTGCCGTTTTATACGAAAAACACTCGCCCTTTTCAGTTTTCGAATCGAGGAGTGCCCACATCAATCCGGTCTTGGTATCCGTGACCGTGCCGTTGCCGCCGGCCACAAAGCGCTGGTTCGTCCCTGCCAGTAGGGTTCGCATCGCGGCCCGCTCCTTAACCAGACGCTGTTCTTCACGTTCCTTGGCCTGTTGCGCCTCAGCCCGGGCCTGCATCTTCTGCTGTTCAGTTGCGGCCCGGCGCTGCTGCTCCAGTACCATCTGTTTTTCGCGCATCAGTGCGACCAATAGATTTTCCGCCTCAACGGCAAAGCCATCACCGGAATGCTGGTCTAAATAAGTCCTTAACCGCTGCTCGCGCTCAAAAACATCATAATCTGTGCGCTTGACATGAGCCGACAATTTATCCCAGCGCAGACGTGCGTCGATGATCCGCGCAAACTTGGCAATCTCCTCTTCAATTTTGGCGCGCTGGGTCGATTCCGGATAGCTCTCTAAATAATCATCATAGAGTTTTTTGGCAGCCTTGGCATCCAGGTTTTTACTCTTGGCGTACAGCGCCTCAAAGTCCCTGCGGCTTTTCATCGAGTGGCGCAATCCGCGAATCTCTGCGGCGCGGGCGTCATTGGCAAAATAAGCAAGATAAACCGCCATCAATTCAATGCACTCGCCAAGGCGGTTTTCATATTCACACTCAACGGTTTTATCCTTAATGTAGTTATAGGAATTGTCGGCCATGGACGCTAAAAGTTTTTCCACTTCTTTGCGATAGCGGCCTTGCGGGTACTGGGTCAAATAGTTCCGATAGGCTTCAAACCGCTTGTCATATTGCCCTTCAGGGATTTTCTTCAGGCGTTGATAGCTATTTAATTCGATCTGTTGGGGAATAAAGGCGATTTTCTGTTTGATTTGTTTCTCGTAGGAACTTTGCGGATATTTCTTTAAGAACTTTTTGTAGATATTGGTCGCTTTTTGTTTGTACGCGTCGGTAACGGAAAGATCATCGACTTTACGCATCGTGCCGATAAAATCTTCCTCCTCGATTAAATTCTCGACCTCAGCGATGCGCTTTTCGACATTGGGGGCGTATGGGTTGTCTTGATGCGTATTGATGAAACTTCGCAGAATCGTTTTTTTTCGTTTCAAATTTTTTGTATTTTCAACTTCGTCAATCGCGGCCCGATAAACTTTTTTCTCCTGGGAGTTTTGGTACTGATTCCAGGCGTAAAATCCACCGCCGGCAAGAACCAGGGCTGCGAAAACGGCAGCTACCAGTCGAACCAGCTTATTACTCGATTTTTTGGGTTCGGCTTCACCTGGCGCCTCTTTCAGCAACGCCCGGTATTGACCGGTTTTGCCGGCATCAGGCTTGACGATCGGTTTGGGCTTGCTTTGCGGTTTTTCTTTGGGCGCAGGTTTGGATGGTTCTGCGTCATCTTCCGACTCGAGGACAGAAGGTTCGATATAATCCCCGGAACCGACAGTTGCCTGTTCATTGCGATATCGATCCTCTTCTTCATCTTTGCGGCGCAAACTCTCCATCAAAATCTGCATGAGCGGCTGTTTGATCTTGTCGGTCTTCTTGATCTCACGATGTTCGATGGTGATGGACGCTTTATCCCAACTGATGATAGTGTAGGCCGCTTCACGACCGTGCAATCTGCCGGTTTCCGCATCGACCAGACGCCCGCCATATAAATACAAAAACCCAAGATTGCTGCCGGCATTGATACTCAAACGGCAGGTCGTTTTTTCCGTTTCGGACATTTGCAGGAAGGAGGGAATGCTGACACCGTGAATGACCCCGCCGACCTGGGATTTGATTTCGGCGCTCAAGCGCTCGGAAATAACCCGCTTGACCAGTCCCTCCAATCGGCCGTAATCTTCATTGGACATTTTGGGACTGCAGTAGCCGATATGGACCGTTACAAAACCGGCCCGCCGTTGCCAGGGAAACAGCGCGCAGTAAAACTCGCCCTGTTTCAATTTCCGAATATACAGCGCCTGCTCCTTACGCAGACCGCCTAAATATTTCACGGTGGCATTGCGTTTTAAGAAGGTCGAGACGCTTTTGCCGGCCGGCTTTTTGGGATAACCGAAAAACTGTTTGATCAAACCGTTGAGTTTGTGGGGGGTTCGGGATTTATAAACGGCTTCATATAGGCTGGGGCTCTCTTCGGAAAGGCGCGGGTCCATGTCGGGCATCGCGTCCACATCCTCGACGAGCTTGAAAAAGGCTTCCAACAGACCCGGTTGGCTTTTAAGTTCCGTTAATTGGATGGAATCGCTACTTAAGGCGTCCAGAATGACCTGAATATCCATTGAAAAAAACCTTCACGCCGCGATCGTCAGACAAGCCGTTGCTGTTGATTCAAAATGTTCTAAATATCAAAAAATATAAAAAATTTTAGGGCGAATGTCAAAAAAACCGCATTCTGTCACGTCTCCTAATCGGCGACGCGTGTGGGTTGAATTTAATTTTCGCGAATTTGTTAATATACATCGGTAAAATTTGTGATCGCCTTAAAAATAAACGGCTGCGAGCGATCATTTTTTCGCGAGCCCTTAATCCATGAGCACGAATCGGCGATAAGCAACTTAATGTTGTGTAAACGAATCAAATGCCATATCGTCTAAGATGAAAATTATGCAAAAATTACACCTATCTACACTGAACGACACCATGTAAATGCCATGCAATTTTTCAAATTCAAGCCTAACCGATTGACACTTCTCATTGCCGTGCTGTCAAGTATTGTCTTTGCGTCCCCGGCGGCGACGGCCGATGTCCCGTTCCTACCCGGCGAAAAATTGACATTCCTGCTTAAATGGCAATTTGTGCCGGCCGGCGAAGCGGTCATGGAGGTCCAACCGATCAAGACCATTGACGGCGTTTCCGCCTATCATTTTGTGCTTACGGCCCAAAGCTATCCATTTTTTGACATGTTTTATAAAGTGCGTGACCGGATCGACGGCTTCGCGGATATCGACATGACCCACTCGTTACTGTATAAAAAAAAGCAACGTGAAGGCGATTATCGTAAACAGGTCGTGGTGTCCTTTGACTGGAAGCAGCACCAAGCGCGCTACTCGAACTTCGACAAAAAAAAGAAAACCATTTCAGTATTGCCCGGCTCGTTTGATCCGCTGTCGGTGTTTTATTGGTCGCGGTTTCAGGACTTGAGGGAAAACACAATCATCAGCCGTCCCGTGAGTGACGGCAGGCGAAGCGTGATCGGACGCGCCAAGGTGGTCCGGCGGGAAACAATCAAAATCAAAGACAAAAGTTACGACACCTATTTGCTGGAACCGGAGTTGAAACACGTCCGTGGCGTTTTTCGGAAAAGTAAGAACGCGAAACTTGAAATCTGGGTGACAGCCGATGAGCGCCGTCTGCCGGTAAGAATAAAAAGCAAGGTTGCTGTGG
Organism: Desulfobacterales bacterium; assembly: GCA_028282295.1. Taxonomy (GTDB): domain Bacteria; phylum Desulfobacterota; class Desulfobacteria; order Desulfobacterales; family JANQIE01; genus JANQIE01. The sequence continues at coordinate 18,431 of JANQIE010000160.1, forward strand.
GCAGTTTTATCGGTGAGCTGGTGTCCATCCGGAAATAGTAGATTTTGGTCCAGGCCAAGGCCGCAGCGAATTTGAAACCGCAGGCGTAGCCTTGCTACGTCGAGGATTTCAAATTCGTG
>JANQIE010000204.1 GCA_028282295.1 Desulfobacterales bacterium
TCACATTTTTAAAATCCTCGGAATAGCGCGCTATGCCTGCGGTTTTAAAAATGTTCGGGCCTTGCCAGGAACCAAAATCTACTATTTCCGGATGGGCACTAGCTGTAAAGTTCACCGCCGTTTTCGATGAAGGCGATGGTGTCTTCTTTTTTTTGCGTTGTCGCCCATTTGTTGTAGTCAGCAAGCTTTTGTTCCATGATTGCCCGGACAGCGGCCGAATCGTCACTCCGGCCGGCGGCGGCTTCCTCGGCGGCCTCGGCGGCAATTCTTTGGACGACCTTGGCGGTGTTTGTAGCGCCGATTTTGCGATCGTTGGCGATGGTGTCGGCGATATCCAGTACGGCGGTTATTTGCGCCAGGTCCAGATTTTCTATATCGGCGATGGCGGACGACACTTCATGTTTGACGTTCTTGGCGGCGTCGTTGAATCGGGCTAGCATGGCTTGCGCCGCTTCGGTATCTTTGTTTGCTTCTGTAAGGGCTTTGGTTACGATTTCGGTGGCCCGGGTCACACCCAGTTTGCGATCCTTGGCTATCCATTGGGTCTCGTCCATGAGTATGATTTTGTCTTCTAGGGTCATCCCGCCGGCAGTGACGAGGGCTTCGCTTACGTCGTGCGCAACACCGGTTGCCGCCTGGTTGAAGGCCGACAAGGTGTCGATTTCGGCTATGCTGAGAAGGCCGTCCTCACCGGCCGCGTCCAGAATCAGCCGGGCGGTGTTGGCATGCGACATCTTGCGGTCGGCCAGTTCATTTACCAAGCCGCCGTTTTTGTCAAAGGCCAGGGCAGCGATCATTCTGCCGTTTACGCCGTTATGCCATAGTTCGAGAAATCTGGCTTTGTCGGTTGTGGCCAGATTCAGCGCGAATTGATCCATTTGCCCGGTTGTCCACGTGCCGTCGCCGTTATAGAAATCTCCGACCATGTCGACAATTTCATCAAAGGACAGACCTCGGTCGGCAAACCTGGCAATCAGGCCGCCGCCCTCGCCTTGATATAGTGCCTTGGTCTGCTGCAGGGTAGTGCCGTATTTTTTCATGATTCGCTGTATGGTAAGCCCTTCAGCCACGCGCGATTCTTCCACGTGTGTCGCGGAGCCGTCTGCTGTGGCGGTGGCAAAGATCATGTTGAGCACTTCCTGGCTCATTTGGGGATTGTTTGCTTTGACTTCTTTCTTGGTGTATTTTTGCTCCTCGCCGAATAGCTCTCCAAGCTCGATGTCGCCGTAAAACAGGTCTCGCACCGCTTTACCAAAGCCTTTGGCCGTATCTTCGATGCCGCCGAGTGCGGATTCAACCAGTTTTTTAAGGGCGGCTTTTTGTAGTTTCGAGCGGTCGGCCGGTGAGCCGGCCGCCGCGTCGATCAGATCTGCAGAGGTGTAATCGTCGAGATCGGATGGCAGATTGGAAGGGATGAATGCCGTGAGAACGTTCGATACGGTCTCGATCGGCACGATGTCGTCAACAATGATGTCGGTTATTAATTCAGCGGCGACCTTTTTGGGTGATTCACCGTCAATCAGGCTCTTGACGGTCAGAGCGCCGTCAATGGCGGTACCGATAATGTCGGGCGCGGCGGCGATTACTTTTTTGACTACCTTGCCGGTATTGGGCATTTTGCTTTTACTGTTGCCGTTACTTTTTGCGGTGCCGGTGTTTTCATCCGGTTTTGCTTTCGGACCGCTCGCGTCGCTTGTGCCGGTGGTGCCATTCGTTCCGGCGGTGCTATCAGGACCACTCGGTTTTTTGGCGCCGGTTTGGTTTTTGCCGGCAAGTATTTTTTCCAGTTCTCCGTTTTTCACAAATTCAAATTCCGATATCTTCGGGGGATCGGTGTGCCAATGCGCGCCGATCAGTTGATCGGTATCTTGCGGATTTACATCGCCCACCGCACCTGAGCCTTTTGCGGAACCGCTGCCGCCCTTGCCCGGTCCTCTGTCGCCTTTGTCCGGGCCGGAGGGTCCTGTGCCCGTGCCGGTGGCGTTGGTTTGCGTGCCTGCGGCTTTGGTGTCGGTGCTGACGGCTTTGGTGTCCGTAGCGGGGGGGGTGGGGGGCTCACCGGTTGGCGCCGGGTTGAGATGGGTGGCCCCTTGTTCTTTCATGGCCCGGATGTACTCGCGTAAGTTTCCGGTTGGTTCGGGTAGTTTTACGCCATCGGCGCCAAAGCAGGTGGCGCAGTTGTATTGATCGGTACCGGGTTGGGGAAAACCGTATTTTCGGCCGGGAAGGGGGCCGCGTTGTCCCGCATCGATGGTCGCTTTGACGTTAGCCAATGTTTGTTGGTCCACCGGAACTTTCTGCCGGTAAACGTCGATTTTTTTACTGCTTTGCGGCGGATTGAATTTTCCTTGGATGGCGTTATTGATCATTTGCGTGTCATCATGAATGATGCCGGGAAAGAGTTCATGGTTTTTCAGGCGTTTGATTACGTCTTCCAATGAATCGTCAGGCCCAAGCTGCGGGCCGAAGCCGAAGATCGATTTGCCGTCGTCGGCCGATATTGCCACGTGTCCGGTGTATACTTCCGCGGGCCCTTTGCCGCTTGCAACGAAATTATCAAAGGCGGCCTTCCCGCCACCGCGAAATCCGTAGATTTCCACCTGGGCTTTGCATAATCCCAGCGGATCGACCCAACTCCACACATTCGGGGCGTATGCATACGCATCCAGACCACCGGCCAACCCGATGGGGTCTTTGCTGATGTACCGGCAGGTAAGCGGATCGTAGTAGCGGTGACGATTGTAGGCCAGCCCGGTTTCGTCATCAAAGTATTGGCCCGCCATTCTTAGCGGTTGTTTGATGGTGTCTGTAAACTGCCGGTCCACGCGTGCAAATGCGTCGTAACGGGCCGACCAGACGCGGGTGCCGCCGGCCGTGGTCAATTCCTGGGGCAGGTCGTTGGGATCGTTGTGAAAGTAGTAAATGTGTTTATCGGAATCGATCAGGGCCAGCGGGGTAAAGGTGCCGGGGTAAAACAGATACTCGCGGGCAGGGTCGTCACCGGTCTGTTCACTTAGCAGGGTGTTACCGTCCCAGGTGTATACGCTGCGCTGCGCGGCTTGTTTGGTGTGGCGGCGCCCCAGGGCGTCGTAGGTGAAGCGAATCGCGCCGGCGTCGCCTTGGCGCACCGTTGTCAGGCGGCTCAACGCATCCCAGTAGTAATCACTGTGTGCTTGGGGCGTTTGGCGTTTATGCAGGTTGCCGGCTTGACCGAACCGGCAGGTGGCTTGGGCATAAACTTCGGTGCGCAACTCCTTGTCCGGGGCAACCGGCTCAGCCGCGGTTTCGGCCGCATCGCGGGGGGAGTCGTGGGGGCGGCCCGCAGGATCGATGTGTTTGGTGATGCGCCCCACGGCGTCGTAGTCGAAGTGCTGGTTGCCTTTGTGGTTGTCGCTACGGATGCGCAACCGGTCGGCCGGGTCCCACGTATAGCCGCGGTCGATGTGGGGGACGGCGTGGATCAACTGCCGGGAGATGCGTCCGCAGGGATCGTAGATACAGGTGCGCGACAACGCCGGGCTCAGTATTTCGTGTTTGATGCGGCCCAAAGGGTCGCGGTCGATGCGGATGGAGTGCCGGTCGTTGACGGTAAGGCCGCTCAGATGGCCCGCCGGGCCGTAGGTGTAGGCGACGGTATTGCCGGTGCTGGTGGTCCGCCGGGTGCGCCGGCCGCAAGGGCTGTAGCGGTATTCAACCACAAAATCGCCTGCTTGTTCGCGGATCAGGTGGTTGGCCGCGTTAAACGCACGCCTGGTCCGGACCGCGGCGTTTTCAAAACCGGTCAGGTTGCCGGCGCCATCCCAGCGGTAGTGTTCCGGTTGCCGGCCGTCCAATGTTGTGGCAATCAGGCGGCCGAGGGCGTCGTAAGTATAATCGACAGTCTGTCCCTCCGGATTGACGCGCCGGATCAACTGGCCGGCGGGATCGTAAGTGTAGTGTGTGGTTTGGCCGTAGTAATCGGTTTCGGCGATCAGGCGGCCGGCCGGGTCGTACTCGTAGTGATGGCTCAGACCGCCGGCAATGGTCACACGGATCAGGTTTTCTTCCGTATCGTATTCATAGCCGGCCGTGCTGCCGTCCGGATTGGTCTGGCCGGCTAATTCGTTCACGCCGGTGTAGGTGTATGCGGTGACGTGCCCGTTGGGATCGATATGCTGCAACAGGTTGCCGGCCGGGTCCCATTCATAATGATGCCGGATGCCTCCGGGATGGGTGACGTTTTCCAGGCGTCCTTTGGGGTCGTAGCGGTAGCGGGTGATGCGGCCGGCGGCGTCGGTCACGGCGATGACACGGCCCATCAGGTCGCGTTGGAAGGCCGTGCGGTGGCCGGCCGGATCAATACCGGTTTTTAAAAGGCCCTGGTTGTCGAATTCAAACCGGGTGGTGTGCCCCTCCGGGTCGGTAATGGTGTGGGGGTCACCCTGGGCGGAATAGGTGCAGACGGTGCGGTTGCCCAATGGATCGATCTGCTCACGCAGTTGGCCTGCGGGTGTGTATTGGTAGTGCCACCAGTTTCCGTTGGGATTCTGAGCCCTGACCGGGCGGTGCTGCCGGTTGTAAGCGTAGCGGATCCGGGTGTTGTCGGGGCGGGTGACCATCAACAGGTTGCCGTTTTGATCCCAGGTGTAGCGGGTAACGCGCGCCAGCGGGTCCGTGATGCTTTGAACGCGACCGACGGCGTCGTAGGTGTAACGGGTGATGTGACCGTTTTGATCCGTGACGGTCAGCGGTAGATCATACGCATCGTAGGTGAATGTTTTTACGTATCCCCGCGAGTCGATGACCCGGGTGGCGCGTTGCCCCGCCGGATATTCGAACCGGTAGTCATACAACCGGTCATCCCCCCAACTGTGGATGCAGCGTTTTTTGGCGTCATAGGTGTAGTGAAAGTTGATTCCGTTTAAATTGGTGTAGCGGGTCAGGCGATGGTCCCGGTAGGCAAAGTGTTGGGTGTTGCCCAGGGCATCGCCGATGTCGACGAGGTCCCGGCCCTGGTAGCGATAGCGGACCAGGGTTCTGTCCCCCAGGGTCATGCGGTTGATCCGGCCGTTGTCATTGTGCACCTCGATGGCCGTGCCGGCGCTCGATTCGATTCGAATCAATGTGTTGTTGTCCCGAATGAAGTCCCACCGGTTGCCGTGCGGATCGCTGATGCCGGAAACTAGGGTCCGGTGCCGGTTGAGCGTGCCATCAAAGTGGTAGGTCCGGCCGTTTTTCAGGCGGACGCAAAAGTCGCGTTCACTTCGGTGCAAGATGGCGCCGTTGGCGGCTTCGGTCACCGGTGTGCCGGTAGGCAGCGTTGCAAAGACAGCGCCGCCGGGGTTGCCGTCGAAAAAGGTGACAAAACCGTCCGGATCGACTTCCAGTCGGGCGTCGGCCACGCTCTGCCATCCGGCGCCGCAGACGCCGTGGTAGGTGATTTGGGAGTTGTAGTAAAGCTTCCAGATTAATTCGATGCGACCGGGTATGGTGAAATCGGTATGGGCGTGCACCACGGCGCCTGTGATGGCGTTAACCGGTTCGGCGCACACCGCCGGTGCGGCCTTGTCGGTGACTTGTTTGACTTTTGCTTCGATGGGCGTCTGCGATGGACCGGGGGGGGCTTCGCCGGCTGCCGGTTTTGCGATGGTGCCGGTCTCGGCCGGACCTCTGGTACCGGTGTCCGTTGTTTCTGTCGGGCTGGTATCTTCTGTGTCGCTGTCGGCTGCGTTCGTTATATCGATCGGATGGGATTCGAGTTTACTGCTGTTGGCCCCTGTCAGGTATTGTGTCTCGCCGTCGTCCGTGTCGGTTATGTCAATCGGATGGGATTCCGGCCCACTTTCGTTGGCCCCTGCGATGTCTTGTGTATTGCTGTCGTCCGCGTCGGTTATGTCAACAGGATGGGATGTCAACTCCTTTTTGTTCGTGTCAGCTCTGCCGCGCGTGTCTTCAGTTGCCGCCGCCGAAGGCGTTGGTGCCGGCCTGTCGGGTGCACCGGTGGCGCCGGTTGCAGGGTTGGAAGAGGCGTGTCGGGATGTCGTTGCCGGGCCGTCGGAGGTGCCGGACGATTCTGTTGCCGGTTCGGCAGGGGCGTCCGGGGGTGTCGTTGCCGCAGTGACGGGTTTGCGGGGTGAGCTTGACGTTGACTGAGGGCCTTTGGGCTTCAGGTCTTTGGGTGTTCCGCTGACATGGCGTTTCGATTTTGGATCCGGTTTTTCTTCTACTTCACCTGTTGTTGTTTCAGGGCGTGATCGGGGTTTGGCGCTTGCTTCAGTTTTTTCTTTCCGGTGCGTTGTTTTTTTTGACGTATCCTTCTTTATCTTCCCCATGTCAGGTTCCTTTTACCGGCGCAGCATCAACATTTGCGAAAAATCACCCCTGGCGTTTATGCAACGTTGGGGGCAACACAACGGGTTGATATGACTCGTCGTCTATATTCGCACTGAACAATCAAAAGAGGCGCAATATGTCGTTTGTTGGGGTGGCACGAAATCAAGCCCGGCAGGGTTGGCCCTGTCCGTGGGATAGTGCTTTTACTTCATGCCTGAAAGAGGAATTCCGAAGGCTGTGAATTCAATGAAGATTCACATGCCCGGGGCGAGGCTTCTTCGGTGGGACCCCTTGTGTTTCCATTAACTGTGTAAAAATTCCGATGGGTTATCAAACCATCGGAACATGAATTCCAATTCACATAATGTAAATATGCGAGAGTGAATATAGAATGCGAATAGCTTTGTAAATCAGGGAATTCCTGAATTTGTGCTTCGAAAAACCTGAATCTTGCACGACACGATAGTACAAATTTGTAAAATCGATAGTTAAAGGTTATTATCGATTCGATTCTGGACCCCGGCTTTCGCCGGGGTGACAGAGGCCGGATGGACATTAAGGGTCGCGGGAAAAATAAGATATCCCAAATGCGGACCGGAGTTTGGGACATTTTATTTTTTCCGCGGCCCTGACAACCCAATTTAAAGGAATGCAAATGATCGCTGAAAATGTTGTCGAATGTATCGAAGACGCTCTGGGTCGGTTGGCTTACTGGTGGCGGGGCGTCGGCACGCAAGAAGAAAAAAAGACGATTGAAGGGCAATATAACGAGCTGTTGATTTGGCTGTTGAAATGGGGTTGGACGGATACGTTGGACCCTGATGCGGAATTGCCTGACCAGTGTCTTGCCGAAGAATATTTGAAACACCGCGGGTTTTGATGCGGCCGTGACACCGGCGAGATGGCCGGTGGTCTGTTGAACGGCTGGTGCCCATCCGGAAATAGCAGCTTTTGGTTCCCGGCAAGGCCCGCGTTTTTTAAGAACCGCAGGAATAGCACGCTATTCCGAGGATTTTAAAAATGCGCGAACGCCGCCGGGGGCCCAAAGATGCGGTTTCCGGATGGGCACGGGCTATATTCGGCCGGCTGCCATATAACCGGCAAAGACTTCGGGCGGCAGCAGGCCGCCTCCGGTCGACCAGATCAGATGGGTGGCTTGTTCCAGCCGTCCGTCAAGTGCGTGTCGCTTCAGATAGGCCCGCCCGGACGGGCTGTTGCAAATCAGGTGCGGACCGTTGAACCCGGCTGCGGCCGAGGGCTCCACGGCGATGTTTTCGGTCTGTTGCAGGTGGTAAAGGTGATCAAACAGGGCGTTGTCGGTCACCGTGAAACAGCCGGAGACCAGCGGTCGCATCATGTCACCCGCCAGTCTGGAGGCGCAGCCCACCGCCAGACCATCGGCTTCGGTGTCGATGGACAATCCAAACTCATATACCGTGGGATAGTGCTCGAAGCTGTGGAGCATGGCCAGGGTAACGGCGGGGGCCTGGACCGGTTCGGCAAAAAAGCAGTGGGCTGCGTCACCGAAGACGGCTTTGATGCCAAAGGCGATACCGCCCGGCGCCCCCCCTACACCGCAGGGCAGGTAGACGAACAGGGGATGGTCGGCATCCACCGTGATGCCGGCCTGCTTCAATTGCTTTTTCAGCCGTGGCCCGGCAACGCTGTACCCCAGAAACAGGTGCGCGGAGTTTTCGTCGTCCACAAAATAGATGCTTGGATCGTCGGCCGCCATTTGACGGCCGGCCCTGACCGCCGCTGAATAATCGGAATCGTGTTCGATAACGGTGACACCGTGCATTTTAAGCAGTTGCTTTTTCCAGGTCCTGGCATCGGCCGACATATGCACCACGGCGTTAAAGCCCAGGGCGCGGGCCATGATACCGATGCTCAGGCCGAGATTGCCGGTGCTGCCCACGGCCATGGTGTGGCGGGCGAACTGTTTGCGCACGGCAGGACGGTTCAAGGTGGTGTAGTCGCCGGTGTCGGCAAGCAGGCCCAGCTCGATTGCCAGGGCCTCGGTGCGGCAAAGGACCTCGTAGATGCCCCCCCTGGCCTTGACCGAACCGGCCACCGGCAAGGCGTGGTCGCATTTGAGCCAACATCGGCCGCCGAGGGTCGCCTTTTTCTCCAACCGGTCCTGCATGCGTGGTATGGCCATTAACGGTGATTCGATCAGACCGGCGGCGGGTTGCAGTTCCGGAAAAAGCATTTGCAGCAACGGTGCAAACCGTTGCAGCCGGGCCTGGGCCGCGTGAATGTCGGCCACGCTCAGGCGCAGTCCGTCAAGAACGGTCCGCACAGATCGTTGCAAGGGATTTAAAAACAACCCGGCGGCCTGTTGCCGGATATGGTCCAATGCTTTGGTTTGCTTCATGAATGTTTCCCTCCGGGCAATCCTGCCCAACGGTGGGCCGTGCCCACCAACCGGGTGATTTCCAAATGCGGCTACTCCTGATCCTGCTCCCGGATGGATTGATTTTTAACGGGGAATTCGGTATGGCAAACACAATTTCCTTGCTGATATCGAGGGCCAGATTTCAAGTTTCAAATCTCAACCCCATGGAGCAAAAACATGAGCACTACCACCGATCGCTACACTCGCAATTTTCCGGTGACCTGGGATCAACTGCACCGTGATGCCAAAGCCTTGGCCTGGCGTCTTTTGGACCGCAAACCGGTGAAGGGGATTATCGCCATCACCCGTGGCGGCCTGGTGCCCGCGGCCATTATTGCCCGTGAGCTCGATGTGCGCCTGGTCGATACGGTCTGCGTGAGCAGTTACGACGAGAGGAACCAGAAAGGGGCGTTGACGGTATTAAAAGGCATCGACATGGACGGCGACGGCTGGCTTCTGGTCGATGATCTGGTCGATACCGGCAAAACCGCCCAAGTGGTGCGCAACATGTTCCCCAAGGCCCACTTTGCCACGATCTATGCCAAACCCAAAGGCCGCCCCCTGGTCGATACCTTTATCACTGAAGTCAGTCAGGATACCTGGATCCTGTTTCCCTGGGATTCGGAAGTGCAGTATGTCCAGCCGCTGGTGCGCTGATGTTCATCCGCAAATTGCATCTTCATGCCTTGCCCCTTTTGTTGTTATCGGTCGCGGCATGTTCGACGCAGTGTTGGCAGACACCGTCGACGCGCACCTCAACTTTGTCGATCCGGCCGGGAAAAGTCTTCCACAGCGGATCGACATCAACGTTCAGACTTTCCGGGGGCAGGCAGTCCATCCGTTTGCAGCGTTTGCAGTAAAAATGGGGATGGGGCTGGTGGTGCGCATTGGGCGCCAGGCCGAAGTAGGCGGCGCGACCGCCGGTGCTGAGCCGTTCGACCACCCGGCGTGCCACCAGCAAATCGAGAATCCGATAAACCGTCACACGGTTGATGGTGCTGCGACGCGCCAGGGTTGTATAAATATCATTGGCGGACAGGGGAAAGCGGTTGTTGCCGACCACTTCCAGAACCTGCAGGCGGTTGGTTGTGGCTTCAAGGTCGACGGCATCCAGCAGTTTTTTGTAGTCGCATTGGTGACACATGATGATCCTTTAAGCGCCGTTGGCGGTTGTGGGCTTGCTTTCCAGGACAATGGCCGGTTGTTTGCGGCGACGGTAGACCCCCAGGCGATCGATGATGACATCGACAAAAAACACAAGCCCCGCAACCATGATGATCGACGCGCCGGAGGTGAGATTGAATGCGTAGGCCAGCCAAAGGCCGGCAGTGGTGAATACCGCGCCCAGCAAGCCGGACAGGGTCATCATGTGCAGCAGGGATTTGGCATGCTTTTCAACGATAAACGGCGGGATGGTCAACAGGGCGATGACCAGAATCAACCCGACCACCTGGATGACCATGACGATCGTTACCGCCAGCATGCCGATCAGGGTGAAGTAAAGCCGTTTGACCGGCACGCCGCGCACCCGCGCAAATTCTTCATCATAGGAAAGCGCCAACAGGTCCTTGTAGAAAAACACCACCAGGGCTGCAATCAGGATCCCGATCACCGCCATGATGATCAGATCCGACGCGGGCACGGTCAGGATACTGCCGAACAGATAACTCATCAGGTCGACATTGTAACCGGGCGTCAGGTCGATCAGAATGATGCCGAAGGCCATGCCCACCGCCCAGATGACGCCGATGATCGTATCGGCCCGGTGGCGGGATGTCAGGGTCACCGCGGCCATCACCATGCCGGCCGCCAGGGAAAAGCCGGCGGCGCCGGGCAGATAAGGCCATTTGAAGTAAAACGCCAGGCCGATACCGCCGTAGGCGGCATGGGCAATGCCGCCTGAAAGAAACACGATACGGTTGACCACCACCAAGGTTCCCATAATGCCGCAGATCACACTGGCCAGCAAGCCGGCGGCCAGGGCATTGCGCATGAATTCAAATTCGAGGGCTTCGATCACAAGCGCACCTTTTGGTTGAAATTTGAAACTTGAAATTCGAAACTTGAAATTTGGCGAAGGGCTTTTGACGATTTTAGAATAGAATTCATGCTGATTTACCTCAACAAGCAATGTGCGCATTTTGGGGGTCACGCAGAAAAATTTTAACCCGGCGAAAAAAAATTTGCGCGCGCCTTTAACACTGGTGATTCCGGCAAACCCCGGATCAGGTCCGGGGCAGGCTCTGGAATCCAGCGTCAATTCCGGAAGCCGGATCGAGTCCGGCATGACGAAGCTTTACATATTTAGCCGCCGTTTTAACATCCCGTTTTTAATACCCCGTCACCCCGGCGAAGGCCGGGGTCCAGAATCTGATCGACAGGATACCTTTTTTGTTTCTTTATCGCTTCAGCCCGCAGCCGGCCAGGCTAAGAAAAAATGTAAAACACCTTTGCGTTGCCACGGGTCGCCGGAACAAGCAGTGTGCGCGTCCTGGGAGATCTCCTGGATTCCCGCCTGCGCGGGAATGACGATGTAGGTATTGTGCCCGTTGTGATCAGGCGTCATCGTCGCCCCGTAATCAAGTACGGGATAAACTGCGGCGGTAATCCAGCGTCAATTCCAGATGCCGGATCGAGTCCGGCATGACGAAGCTTTACATATTTAGCCGCCGTTTTAACATCCCGTTTTTAATACCCCGTCACCCCGGCGAAAGCCGGGGTCCAGAATATAATCGACAGGATACCTTTTTTGTTTCTTTAATGATCCTTCAACACCCGGTGGGGCAGGCCATGGGCCACGAGTTCCACAGGGCAGACTTCTTCTACGGTGCACGGATACATGGTTTCGAGCATGTCCCCGGTGATTTCGGCCTGGTCGTGGTAATGCAGGCGTTTGTTCACACAGGCCACCGATTTGACATAGCGGGAGACCACCAGCAGGTCGTGGCTCACTACCAGCACGGCGATTTCCCGGTTAAGCTCCTTGAGCATTTTGAAAAAATCGGCTTGTCCCCGGGTGTCGATGCCGGCGGTGGGCTCGTCCAGGACCAGCAATTGGGGCCGGGTCACCAGCGCCCGGGCAATGAACACCCGTTGGCGCTGACCGCCGGACAGCTCGCCGATCTTCCGGTTGGCCAAGGCCGCCATCTCCATCCGCTCAAGGGCGGCCAGGGCCTGTTTGCGATTGTCGGCCGATTTGCGCGCCCAGCGCTTGCCCGGTTCGAGCTTGCCCATCAGGACCACATCCATGGCCGTGATCGGAAAACTGCTGTTGATGTGCACGTTCTGGGGAACGTAGCCGATGCATGCCGAGGCTTTGTGCGGGGGCAGTCCGTTGATGCGGATTTCACCTTGCATCGGCGTCAGCAGGCCCAGGGTCAGCTTGAGCAACGTGGTCTTACCGCCCCCGTTGGGCCCGATCATGGCGATAAAATCACCATGCCGGATTACCATGCTGACGTCGTGCAGGACCGGCTCACCGTTATAGGAAAATGTGACATGATCAATTTCGACAATCGGCGCCTTCATCCTCTGTCACCTATTTCGCTGCGGTTTCGATTTTTCGGGCCACCTCGCGCAGGTTGGCCGGCCAGTCCGCTGCCAGCGGATCGGCAAAAATCACCTGCCCGTTGATCTCCCTGGCTACCAGGGCGGCACTTTTGGTGGAAAACTGCGGTTGGGCGAAGATCAGTTTGATGCCTTGCTCCCTGGCATGTTCGATCAGTTCCTGCAATTGCGCGGGCTTCGGATTTTTGCCTTCAATTTCAATCGCCACCTGTTCAAGGCCGTAGGTTTGGGCGAAATAGCCCCAGGACGGATGAAATACCATGAAGCGGCGGCCTTGCCTGTCCTTGAACAAGGCGCGCAACTCGGTGTCCAGGGTGTCGATCACGGCCACGAATTCCCGAAAATTGGCGGCGTACTCATCGCTATGGCCGGGATCGATCGCCTGCAGGGCCGTTAAAATTGTACGGGCCTGCTGTTTGACCAGGGGCGGCGCGAGCCAGATGTGCGGGTCGGGGATGCCGTCCGCATGATGGTCTGCATGTTGGTCGTGATCGTCGTCCTTATGGTGATCGTCGTCTTCATGGTGATCGTGCGCCGCCATGGGAATCTTGGCGATACCCTTGTCCGTCCGAACAACCGTCATGCGCGGATTGGCGGCCGCGATCTTTTTCAGCCAGGTATTTTCAAACGGAACTCCGATGGCAAAATAGAGCCTGGCACCGGTCAACGCGGCCATCTGCCTTGGTTTGGGTTCATAGGTCGCCGGACTGGCACCGGGTTGCACCATTACATGGACCGCAACCCGGCCCTTGCCAATTTGTTGCACGAAGTATTTCTGGGGGACAATGCTGACAAACACCGGGATGGTGTCGGCGGCGGCCTCAAGCCGGCTGAAACAGACTGTCAGCAGGGCAATAAAAATGAATTTGTGCAATTTTGATCTCATCTTCGGAGCCGTATCTTTCGTGGTCAATGGTGGTAATTCGGATCGTGATGCAATTGATTCCGAAAATTTTTGTTAACACGACGTCAATTTAAAACCGGTGCAATTTGCTTTGACCGGCACGAATTCCGTAAGGGCCGCGGAAAAAATAAAATATCCCAAATTCCGGTCCGTATTTGGGACATTTTATTAATTCTGCGGCCCTAAAGTCGGTTATGCAAAAATATTGCATGGTCTGGTTGATTGCAAATTTTTTTTTAATCTCTTTTGGACAAATTTATGCATTGAGACGTTTCAGCCGGTCGAATCCCGTTACTTTGACGCGCTGAGTTCGCGGCAGGGTTGAACCAGGTGCTTGGACTGCGGCGGCACCAGGCGCTTGACAGCCGCCAGGTCGTTTGTCGTAAGCAGGCGTTTGACATGGGTCGTGCGAAAATGGTGCGCAACACCGCTTGCGGCGATAATCGTTATGGATTGGCGAATCGCGCCGGTATCGACCGGCCGGCCGCACAGCAAGTCATATTTGGCCAGGGGTGCCTTGATGTCCATGGCGATGTAGTCAATCAGATTTTGGGCCAGCAGCCGGGCCAGGATGTCAGGCCGGCTGCCGTTGGTATCGAGTTTGACCGACAGGCCCACGGTTTTAAGTGTTGTGATGAATGCCGGCAGGGCGGCTTGCAGGGTCGGTTCCCCGCCGGTAATAACCAAACCGCCCAGTTTGTCCCGGCGCCGTTCGGCAAACGCGATGATGTCCGCGGCACTGTAATTCGGTGGCGCCTGCGGTGACCGCGGCCACAAACGGCGATTGTGACAAAAAGGGCATTGGAAATTGCAACCCTGGGAGAAGACAATCGCCGCGATTTTGTCCGGATAGTCGCTGAGGCTGAACGGCTGGAAACCGCCGATCAGCATACGGCGTTCAGATGTTGGCGCCGGCGGACGCGAAATTCGGCCCGCTTGCCCGGATTCCACTGCTCCACGGGACGCATGTAGCCCACCACCCGCGAGTACACTTCGGTTTTGTCTTGGCAGTGGGGGCAGGTTTCGACTTCCCCGGTGAGGTAGCCGTGGGTCTTGCAAATTGAAAAAGAGGGCGAAAGGGTGAAGTACGGCAGGTGATAGCGTTCGCAGACCATCCGCACAAAGTTCTTGACCGCCGCGAGATCGGGAACGGCTTCCCCCAGAAAGACGTGCACCACCGTGCCGCCGGTGTATTTTACTTGCAACGGGTCCTGAAGATCGAGGACTTCCAGCACGTCCTCACTGTAGTTGACCGGCAATTGGGTGGAGTTGGTGTAGAGCGGCGTGCACGAGGACTTCTCCCGCAGGGCGCAGCGCATTTTCGGAAAGCGCTGTTGGTCCAGCCGGGCCAGGCGGTACCCGGTGCCTTCGGCCGGCGTGGCTTCGAGGTTGTAGTAATTGCCGGTCTTTTGCTGAAATGCCTGCAGGCGTTTGCGCATGTGTTCGAGAATCCGCAACGCAAAAGCACTACCGTCGTGCGTGCCGATATCCTTGCCGAGCAGATTCAGGCAGGCTTCATTGCCGCCGATGATGCCGATGGTGGCGAAATGGTTGTTCCAATAACGTCCAAACCGTTGATACACCTGACGCAGATAATAACGGGTGTATGGATAGAGACCCTTTTCCGTGAGGTTTTCAAGCACTTTGCGTTTAATTTCAAGACTTGTTTTGGCGATATCCATCAAACGGTCGAGCCGGTTGAAAAAGTCGTCTTCGGAAGCAGCCTGAACGCCGATCGCCGCCAGATTGATGGTGACCACGCCGATGCTGCCGGTCAGCGGATTCGCGCCGAACAGCCCGCCACCGCGTTGATTCAACTCGCGGGTGTCCAGGCGCAGGCGGCAGCACATGGAGCGGGCGTCTTCGGGCGAGAGATCGGAGTTGACGAAGTTGGCGAAATAAGGGATGCCGTAGCGGGCCGTTGCTTCCCAGAGCACCTTCAGTTCGGGATTGTCCCAGTTGAAGTCCCGGTCGATGTTGTAGGTCGGGATCGGAAACGTGAAAACCCGGCCCTGGGCGTCACCCTCGGCCATCACCTCCAGAAAGGCCCGGTTGATCAGAAGCATCTCCGCCTGAAATTCACCGTAGGTTTCCTTTTGCGGTTCGCCACCGATGATTACCGGCTGGCCGGCCAGCGTGCCGGGCGGCTGCAGGTCCATGGTCAGATTGGTAAAGGGCGTTTGGAAGCCGACCCGGGTGGGGACGTTCAGGTTGAAGATAAACTCCTGGAGCGCCTGCTTTACTTCCCTGTAGTTTAACCCGTCGTACCGGACAAAGGGGGCCAGCAAAGTGTCGAAGCTGGAAAACGCCTGGGCCCCGGCAGCCTCGCCCTGCAAGGTGTAGAAAAAATTGACAACCTGGCCCAGGGCGGCCCGAAAGTGCTTCGCCGGTCGCGATACAGCTTTGCCCTTCACGCCGCAGAAGCCCTTGCGCAGCAGATCCTGCAAATCCCACCCCACGCAGTAGGTCGACAGCAGGCTCAAATCGTGCAGGTGTAAGTCGCCGGCCTCGTGGGCGGCACGGACCTCGGCCGGGTAGACGGCATTGAGCCAGTAGGTCTTGCTGATCTCACTGGAGATATAGTGGTTGAGCCCTTGCAGCGAATAGGCCATGTTGGAATTCTCTTCGATCTTCCAATCCAGCCGTTGCAGGTACTGATCGATGATTTTAACATCCGCTTCGGTGGTCATTTTCCGAACCAGGGCGCGCTGCTCGCGGTAGAGAATATACGCTTTGGCCGTCTTTTTATGAGGCGAGGCAAGCAGAACCTCTTCCACCAGATCCTGGATCTCTTCTACTTCCGGGACGGTATGGCTGATCAGGGTTTGGGCCAGACTCAGCACGCGGATAGTCAAACGGCGGGCCTCGGTGCGGTTGAATTCTCCGGTTGCCTTGGCGGCTTTGGAGATGGCGGCGGTTATTTTGTCGGCTGCAAAGGCGGCCGGGATACCGTTGCGTTTGCGGATCTGTTGAAACGCGACAACGGGGGCAATAGGGACCACTTCAGCGGGTTGCTCGTGCATAATGCGCTCCTTTCCTCGAAGGAATGCCCGGCAAGCAGGCAGTTGTCAATCTGGCAGGTCTTCGGGCTTGTGGACATTGTTCGGGGCTTCCTACTGGCCGTCGCTTCCCAACCCGGCGCGGGTCAGTGCTTGATGACGGCGGTCGTTTCCACTCACCGCTGCGGGACAGCTCCGGATTCGCACCGGATTCCCTTTTGCTGCACCTCCCTGCGAGGCGCACCAGATTTTTTCGCACATTATGTTGTGGTTCTATTTTTGTCAACACTAAATATTGTGTTTTTGGATGTTTGAACTTGATAGTGATGGATACTAATATTTCCGGATGGACACTAATATAAATTCACGCTTACTGTCGTTAACAACAGAAGCGTGCCGAAGAGGGTGATCGCCACACCCGACAGCAGACCGACCATCCCTTCGATTCGAGCCGCTCGTTTTGTGGGCATTGCGCTGAAAACGCCGGCTTTGCCCATGACGACGGTGATAACGACGAGCGAGATGGTTGCGGCCATGCCCAGCGAGATGCAGGCTGCCGCAAGCAGGCCCAAAACCATTACATCCATGGAAAGACAGAACAGCATGACCATTACAACCGCGGGGCAAGGTACGACACCGACCGCCAGCGCCCAGGGCAACAGCCTCTTGCCCGATGTTGCAGCACCGGGGCGTGCCGGATCAGGATTGGATTTGAAAAACAGGGCATGGCCGTTTTTAAGCAGGATCGCCAAGCCCAAAAGGGCGATCAGACCAAAGCTCGCG
>JANQIE010000213.1 GCA_028282295.1 Desulfobacterales bacterium
TCCATCTACGAAAACGCGGCAATTTATGATTGCTCTCCAGGGTGGGCGCGAGCCTTTGGGCATTCACTTCGTCTTGGTACTAGCCCACATAGTATCTACAAGCCCACCCGGTGGCGATAGCGGGTAGGACATGTTTGGATTGCCTGCAACAAGTGATGCACCTGTTTGCGAAGCGAATGGCGGGGGGTTGAGAAGAGTGCAATACTTCTCAAACCGCCGTTTTTGTTTTGGAGCATGAACAGAGGGTAGAGGTAGAGAGTTCTGGAGACACAGGACGTGATCGTGCCTTTACCCTGTGAACCGTTACCGCCGTTCTTCCCGCAACACACCGGCGATCACGTTGGTGTCGATTTTTAAAAGATCGTCGGCAAACCCATGTGCGAGCGCCCGGTCGCACAGGATGTTTATCCGGCGCGGAATTCCCCGGGCCGCTTCATGAATCCGTTTGGCAGCCGCAAGGGTGAAATATCCGCGGGGGGCGCCGGCTGTTTTCAGGCGGTGGATGATGTAGCCGACGGTCTCGTTGGGCGAAAGGGCGTTTAGATGAAAATCGACCGCAATCCGTTGGCGCAGTTGGGCCAGGCGCGGCTGGTTAAGTTTGGCGATCAGTTCCGGTTGACCCACCAGCATGATCTGCAGCAGAATTTGATCGTCGCTTTGCAGATTTGAAAGCATGCGAATCTCTTCAAGGGCCTCGCAGGACAGATTCTGGGCTTCATCGATGATCAGCAGCACCCGCCGTTGCGCCGCATATTTGTCGATCAGGTAGTGATAGAGGCGTTCCAGGTTGCCTGCTTTGCCGTTCGTGCTGGGACGCAGGCCGAATGCATAGACGATTGAAACGATCAGTTGATCCGGGGTGACATTGGTGTTGAACAGGTTGGCCACATCAATATCGGCATCGAATTGATTGATAATCCGTCTGATCAGCGTGGTTTTGCCGGTGCCGATACCGCCGGTGAGCAGGATAAAGCCGATGCTTTCCATCAGGCCGTATTCAAGGTGAGTCAGGGCATCCTTGTGCTTGGCGCTCAGGTACAGGTAGGCGGGATTGGGAACCAGTTGGAACGGTTTGTCCTTAAATCCGAAGAAGCTTTCGTACATGGGGTCGACTCAATTCTTGGGTCAATTCATGGGCGTTCGTATATCCGGGAAACCAGGATCGGGCTTGGCCGGTCAAAAAACTTCCGTTCACCGGCACATGCCCGGTTTATAGTGGAAAACCAGTCCAAGTTCAACCGTCTTGCGATGGTATTTCAATCCGGTCCAAAGAGATGGTGACTGTACGTTTTTCGTCTATTGACAACGGTATGCGCGATAGCATATTCCCAGTAGCCACGAATACCGGCTGTGACACATACTTGTAACCAGAAACGCGCGCTTGTAAACAGAATATAAAGATTATCAAATGAATGCTATCGCCTGGATAATCCTGCTGACGATTTTATTGGATTCGGCCATCCATTTCGGCGCCGACGTGTTGAACCTGAAGCAATCACGCAAGCCGCTGCCTCGTGACTTGCGCGACTGGTATGACCCGGCCCGCTATCGTAAGGCGCAGTTGTATTTACGCGCCAATACCCATTTTGACTGGATCAGCGCGCTGTTCGGGCTTGCGTTGACATTGGCATTCTGGTTTGGCGGGGGCTTTCCCTGGCTGGACGCCTGGTTGCGGCGTTTTGACTGGGGGCCGATTGTGACCGGTATTGTCTTCATGGGCGGGCTGGTGCTTGCCAAGGGGGCCCTGACGCTGCCGTTTAATTTGTATCACACCTTTGTCATCGAGGAGCGCTTCGGTTTCAACAAAACAACCTGGGCGATATTCTGCACGGATTTACTCAAGGGGCTGGCGGTGACCATGGTGTTGGGCGGCCCCTTGCTTGCGGGGATTCTGGTTTTTTTTCAATATGCCGGCGCACACGCATGGTGGCTCTGCTGGCTCGCCGTTACGGTGTACATGCTCGTGGTGCAGTTTGTTGCCCCCCGGTGGATCATGCCGCTGTTCAATACCTTCACGCCCCTGGAAGAGGGTGAACTGAAAACCGCCATCATGGACTACGCCACCTCGATCGGGTTTTCGTTGCAGAATATTTTCGTGATGGACGGCAGCCGGCGCAGTGGCAAGTCAAATGCGTTTTTCACCGGTTTCGGCAGGCACAAGCGCATTGTTTTGTACGACACCTTGATCGCCCAGCACACCGTTGCCGAGTTGGTGGCCGTGCTGGCCCATGAGATGGGGCATTACAAAAAAAAGCACATTCAGCAGGCACTGGTGCTCAGTACCATGCAATCCGGGGTGATGTTTTACCTGCTCTCCTTTTTTATCTCATATCAGGGACTGTTTGACGCGTTTTACATGCCGCAGCCGTCCATTTATGCCGGATTGATATTTTTCGGCCTGCTGTATTCCCCCATGGCGTTTGTTGTGGGCATCCTGATCCGGATGCGCTCACGTCACAACGAATTTGCGGCGGACCGGTTTGCGGCGCAAACAACCGGGAATGCCGCGGCGATGATTGCCACTTTGAAAAAGCTTCCCGTGCATAATCTATCGCATCCGGTCCCTCATCCACTATTTGTTTTTTTGAATTACTCGCATCCACCGGTGCCGGCGCGCATCGCGGCCCTCAAGGCGTTACAGTGACATCCTTTTATTTTTTCCGCGGCCCTTACGTTTTTTTCGTTGGATCGGTAGCGCGCAGCGGGGCCGGAATGGTATCCCAGAGTTTTTCAAAGGAGGCCACCGACAGGTTGGTGAAGCCGAGGCTGGTGATGTGACGGGCCAGCATTTCCTTGGTGACGATTTCCTTGGTGCGGGCTTTTTCGCTTACATACATACCGATGTGAAAGGCGGCGACAATCGAGTCTTCCCAGATTTTCTGTTCTTCCCAGAATTCAACGAAATCCGGATCTTGTTCGATATTTACTTCGACCTCCTCCGGTTCCTGCTCTTCCCAGTCATCCGGAATGCTTTCCGGGCTCTTGAACTTGGTTTCAACATGCTGGCGCTCGAACCGTTTTACATCCGACATCATGAAAACAAGGGTCGGGATTTCGTCCACCAGGGGTTTGGTGCCGGCCACAAAGAGCTTGATGGCCAACAGGTCAAGGCTTTTAACATTGCTGAAATTTCCCTTGTATGCCGGCAGGCCGCGTTCGATCATTCGCACAAGTCCGTTTTCGTCCATGCCCCAGCGCAGCATCAACCGTTCACTGGATATCCATTTGGTTTTGTTCACCATGATTCACCTGCTCATTTTTAATAAGACTTCCTCGGTCGCAATAACACGCGTTCGTACCGGCCGCACCGGGGTAGATCGGCGATCGCTGTCGGTCTTCGGTTGGAAGATTAGAGAATCAAGAAACGATAAGTAGAACTGCGTACGAAAAAAATCGAAAATTAAAAATTAACATTGCGGTTTGAAAATGGCAATCGTTTTGATCGGCCGGGTTAAAATTTAACCAATCCAAAACCGTTTGCAGGCCCATGAATCATGGCGTTGGCATCCGATGTATTTGCTTGACACATTTGGGTTTTGGGGCTAACGTAAATAGCTTTAATCACGCGAAATTACATCCGGAGACGATACGGAGGAAAATATGGATTATAAAAAAACACTGAACCTCCCGAGCACCAGATTTCCCATGAAAGCCAACCTGGCCAACCGGGAACCCGCCCAACTTAAAAAGTGGGATGAGGATCGGCTTTACGATCAGATCCGCCAAGACGCCGTCAACCGTCAACCGTTTATTCTGCACGACGGCCCTCCTTACGCCAATGGACATATTCACATGGGGACCGCCCTGAACAAAGTATTAAAGGATATCATTGTCCGCTCCAAACAGATGGCGGGTTTTGACGCGGTGTATGTGCCGGGTTGGGACTGCCACGGGTTGCCGATCGAACACAACGTCGATAAGGAACTGGGTTCCAAAAAAAAGGAAATGAGCCAGGCGGCGATCCGCAAACGCTGCCGCAAATACGCCGAGAAATTCATCAATATCCAACGCGACGAATTCAAGCGGCTCGGCGTCATGGGGGAGTGGGAAAATCCCTATCTGACCATGAATTATGAATACGAGGCGATCATTGCCCGGGAATGCGGCAAGTTCGCCCTGGACGGCAGTCTTGTCAGCAGCAAAAAACCGATTCATTGGTGTTGTCAGTGTCAGACGGCTCTGGCGGAGGCGGAAATCGAATACCACGACGAAACATCTCCCTCGGTGTTTGTCAAATTCGAGATGATCGACTCGCTCGACGATGAGTTTGCCGAATTGAAGGGTAAAAAAACGGCCGTGGTCATCTGGACCACCACCCCCTGGACGTTACCGGCCAATCTGGCGGTTTGTCTTCATCCGGATTTTGTTTATGCCGCCGTCGATGTCGGCAACGACGAGGTGCTGATTCTCGCCCGTGATCTCGTCGAGAACTGTATGCAGCGTTTCAATATCGAATCGTTCACCATATTAACCGAAATCGATGCCGCCGCCCTCGAACGCAAGCGTTGTCGTCACCCCTTGTACGACCGTGAATCATTGATCATTTTAGGACCGCATGTCACCCTGGAAGCTGGTACGGGCTGTGTGCACACGGCGCCCGGACATGGCCGCGAAGACTATGAAATCGGCTTGCAATACGGTTTGGAGACCTATTCGCCGGTTAACAACCGTGGTGTCTTCACGGACGAGGTGGCGTTCTTCAACGGCCAGTTTGTCTTCAAAGCCAATCCTCAGATCAATGCCAAATTGAGCGAAAGCGGCCATTTGCTGGCCGAGGAGAAGATCGACCACGCTTATCCGCATTGCTGGCGGTGCAAAAAACCGGTCATCTTCCGCGCCACCCCCCAGTGGTTTATCTCCATGGATAAAACCGGGCTGCGCCAGAAGGCGTTGACGGAAATCGACCGGGTGACGTGGATCCCCCAGTGGGGCCGCGAACGGATTTACGGGATGATCGAAAACCGGCCGGACTGGTGCGTATCGCGCCAACGGGCCTGGGGCGTGCCGATCGCCGTGTTCGTGTGTGACGCCTGCGGGCACTTGCACATGACCGAAGCGCTTCTTGATCACATATTTGAATTGTTCAAACAGCACGGCGCGGATGTCTGGTTTGAAAAAACAGCCGCGCAATTGCTGCCCGAGGGAAGCCGTTGCGCCAAGTGCGGCGCGTCGTCGTTTTCCAAGGAGAACGACATCCTGGACGTCTGGTTCGATTCCGGCGTGAGTCATGCGGCGGTGCTGGAAGCCCGTGATTCCTTGCGATGGCCCGCGGACTTGTATCTGGAGGGCAGTGATCAGCATCGCGGCTGGTTCCACAGTTCGCTGCTGACCGCCGTGGGTACACGCGGACAGGCGCCGTATCAGGCGGTGCTGACGCACGGGTTTGTGGTCGATGCCGAAGGGAAGAAAATGTCCAAGTCATTGGGCAATGTGGTGGCACCCAAGGAAGTGATCAATCGCTACGGCGCCGAAATCCTGCGCATGTGGGTGGCGGCTTCCGATTATCGCGACGACGTGCGGATCTCCGAAAACATTTTAAAACAACTCAGCGATGCCTACCGCAGGATTCGCAACACCTGCCGGTTCATGCTGGGCAACCTGACCGATTTCGATCCGGCAAAAGACGGGGTGGCTTACGACGAGCTGCCGGATATCGACAGGTTTGCGCTGCACAAATTGCAACGGTTGACCGAGCGGCTCCTCAAGGCGTACGACACCTATGAGTATCATGTTATCTATCACTCACTGTACAACTATTGCACGCTCGATTTGTCGGCGTTTTATCTGGATATCCTGAAGGATCGCCTTTACATCTCCGCCGCCCGGTCCAGGGCGCGCCAAAGCGCCCAAACCGTAATTTATACGATATTGGATACGATGGTGCGGTTGATGGCGCCGATCCTGGCGTTCACGGCCGAGGAGATCTGGACCTATATGCCGGCGGCCAACATCAGGCAAAAGAGTGTGCACCAGGCATCGTTACCGCAACTCGATTCGTCAATGCGCGATGATGCGCTGGCGACGCGGTGGGAAAAGCTGTTGGCGATTCGCGGCGAGGTTACCAAAACCCTGGAGGAGGCACGGGCCGCCAAGGTCATCGGCCATTCCCTGGATGCGGCCGTGACGATATCCACATCAGCCGCGGATTATGCGATTCTAGATCAATACCGTGAAGATCTTCGTTATTTTCTGATTGTTTCCAAGGTGACGCTGCTTCAGGAAGAAAATCTGGACAATGCGCGGATCAGTGCCGATATTGAAAAACTGCAAGTGAAAGTTGAAAAAGCGTCGGCTGAAAAGTGTGAGCGGTGCTGGGTTCATGATGAAACGATCGGGGATAATGCCGAACATCCCACCATCTGCAACCGTTGCGTGACATCGCTTGCCGATAGTGCGAATTAGAGCGAGAGTAGTGAATCGCGAATGATGGAGCCGAATAGTTTGTCAAACCAAGTACAGCCGGAACGGTCAAAATATGTTAAGTTGATGGTAATCGCCACAACAGTGGTGGTGCTGGATCAGATCACCAAGGCCGTGATCCTCAACACCATGGCGCTGTATCAGGTGGTGCCGGTTATTCCGGGTTTTTTTAACATTACTTTCATATATAATCCGGGGGGCGCATTCGGATTTTTGGCCCAGCATCAAACCGGATGGGTTCAGGTCATGTTCGTCACCCTGATCGTGGCCGCGGCCGGGCTCGTTTTTTATTTTTACAAAAACACCCCCGCGGGGTATCGTTGGCTGGCAAGTGCCTATGCCTTGATATTCGGCGGGGCGATCGGCAACCTGATCGACCGCTTGCGCTTTGGCAAGGTTGTCGATTTTTTGGATTTCAATCTTGTTTTCATGCGTTGGCCGGCGTTCAATGTGGCCGACTCGGCGGTCACCATCGGCATCGTTATTTTCGCATACCATCTGTTGCTCGATCGCATGCCGGATGCTTAGATTGAAAAACTCGGAAACGAACAAATGCCCGAGATCAAACACAGCGCCTTCGCGGGGTACCTGAAAGGGCTTGATCGACAGGAAGCCGGTCAGGGGGTCCAGGTATATTTTTTCTTCGGTGAGGAGTATTTGCGCAACTCACTGCTTGCCGAACTCGTTGCCCGGCTGGTGCCGGAAGATCGCAAAGCGCTGAACTACGATACGTTTGACGCGAGCGACAGTGGTATTTTCGAGGCGCTTGAGCGTGTTAACACCTTTTCCCTTACGCCCGGCGCCAGAGTGTTCGCCATCCGCGATTGTGAATTGTCATCCAGGGGCTCGGCGCAAGATACGCAGTTCATGAAAGCCAAGCAGGCCTGGCAAAAAAATGAGTCGGGTAAGGCGGCCCGTTTTTTCCTCGGTGGTTTAAGCCGGTTGGGCTTGACGTTGAAAGGCGCAAGCGCCAAAAAAATCGCCTCCAAAACCGATCTTGATCCGTCAGGCGATGCAGACTGGATCGAGGCCCTGATCGAACACTGCGTCGCGCGAAAGTTAAAAGTGCCACAGGCGCACGACAGCCGGACGGCCCTTACGCGCGCGGTCAAAAAGGGATTTCCCGGAAATCATTTCCTTTGCCTGACCGCTGATAAGCCGGAGAAACGAAGCGCCCTGTTCAAAGCCCTGAAGGAAGCCGGGATGGTCGTCGACTGTTTGGTGCCGTTGACCGAGCGCAAGGCGGACAAGGCCGAACAGGAGGCGGTCCTGCGGGCGCAGATCGAAAGCGTGCTGAAGCCGCTCGGCAAACGGCTTGCCCCGGACGCCTATGGTGTTTTGTTCGATTATACCGGTTTTTCACCGCGCAAGTTTGCCGGGGATTTGGACAAGCTGGCCAGCTATGTCGGGGCGCGTGACGTGATTACGGCGGCTGATGTCAAGGCGGCCCTGACCCGCACCCGGCTGGATCCGGTGTATGAATTGACCGGCGCGGTGGCGGCCCGGAAAACGGATCAGGCCCTGTTTTATTTGTCGTCCTTGATTGAAAACGAGTTCCATCCGCTGCAGGTGCTTGCGGCGTTGATCAACCAAGTCCGCAAGCTGTTGACCGCCAAGCTGTTCATCACCAGTGAAGAAGGTAAAATCTGGCACAGCCGGGCCGGTTACAATGAATTTAAAAGCCGGATGATACCGGCCATTCAAGCCTATGATCAGCGGCTTGCCGATGTGTTCACCCAATGGCAAGCCGCGCTCGAAAAACAAATGGAACACAAGGCAAAAGGCACCAAGGCCAAATCTAAAAGTAGTAAATCCAGCGATCTGTTGGTCGCAAAAAATCCGAATAATCCGTATCCGGTCTACTTGCTTTTGAAAAACGCCTCACGATTTGATATGGGCGATCTTGTGCAGGCCATGGAAATACTAAGCCAAGCCGATCTGCAGTTAAAAACATCCGCACTCATGCCCAAGCTCGTCCTGGAAGAGGCGGTTCTGAAAATTTGCAGTTCCGGGTCCGGTGCTGCATGAAATTCGTGTTTACCCCTTATTTTGTTGTGTTTCTGTGTTGATGTTGTCATGGAAATCTCCCTGTTGTGCGCATGTTGATTTGAACGCTGTTCGATTCTCTCAGATGAAAGGAAACACTAATGCCTAAAACCAAAATTATCGGAACAATCGGCCCTGCCAGCGAATCGGCAAAAATGATTGAGTTGCTGATCCGCAACAATTTGAATATCGCCCGGTTGAATTTTTCTCACGGGACGCATGCCGAACACCTGGACAAAATGCAACTGATTCGCAAGACCGCTGAAAGGTTGAAAAAACCCGTGGCGATTTTGCAGGATTTGTGCGGTCCGAAAATTCGCATCGGCCTGATCCGTGAGCCGGGGGTGGAATTGAAACCGGGCCAGGAATTTACTTTGACCAGTGAAGAGGTGTTAGGCGATGAAAACCGGGTGTCGGTTTCCTATAAACCCCTGCCCAAGGAAGTCAAACCAAAGGACCGCATTTTACTGGCCGACGGCTTGCTCGAACTGCAAGTCCGGCACGCCAAGGGCAAAGAGATCTATTGCAAGGTCGTTACCGGCGGGCATTTGTCATCCCGCAAGGGGTTGAATCTGACCACCGGCACGATCAAGGCCAACGCCTTGACCCCGAAAGACCGGGAAGACTTGTTGTTCGGTCTGAAAAACTGCGTGGACTATGTGGCGTTGTCGTTTGTAAAAACCGCGGAAGATATCTTGCGGGTTAAACGGCTCATCAGCAAGCACCAGATAAAAGAGACCCCGGTTATCGCCAAAATCGAGAAACACGAGGCGCTGGGCAATATTGATGAGATATTGGAGGTGTCCGACGCGATCATGGTGGCCCGGGGTGACCTGGGCGTTGAAATTCCGCTGGAACAGGTCCCGGGAATCCAAAAGATGCTGGTCCGCAAGGCCAATGTGTTGGGCAAACCGGTGATCATCGCCACCCAGATGTTACGCTCCATGGTCAACTCACCCCGGCCGACCCGCGCCGAGGCCGCGGATGTCGCCAACGGCATCCTCGACGGGGCCGATGCGATCATGTTGTCCGAGGAAACCGCCAGCGGTGAACACCCGGTGGAGGCAGTGCGCTATATGGCGAGCATTGCCGAGAATGCCGAGGAGCAGATTGCGCATGATGAATATCTGCAACTGGCTAACAAAAGCGATATCTCCGCGTCTGTGGCCCATGCCGCGTGCGTTCTGGCGGATCAACTCAATGCTTCCGCCATTATCGCCACCACTAGATCCGGTTCCACCGCCATGAATATCGCCCGTTTCCGGCCACGCCAGAAAATTCTGGCCTTGTCGCCGGATGATCGAACCGTCAAACGTCTGGCCCTTTGCTGGGGGTGTATTCCCAGCCTGGTGGAGGAAATCCGTGACACGGACGAGATGATCGAGAACACCACCAATGCCGCCGTGAAAACCGGCATTGTAGCCAAGCACGATATTGTTGTGATTACGGCCGGGCATCCGGTTTTGGTGCGCGGTACGACCAACATGTTGCGGGTAAAACAGATTTAAACGCGTTTGGTTTGAAATTTGTATTCTACTATCGAACGGCAATAAGCCAAGGAGTGATACCATGCTACGCGTGGGCATTATCGGAGCCACCGGATACGCCGGGGCGGAACTTGTTCGCATCCTCGCCGGCCATCCTCACGTTGAATTGACGACCCTAACTTCCCGGCAATATGTATCCGAACGGTTTGACGCCATCTATCCGGCTTTACGCGGCGTTGTGGATATGGTGTGTGAAGCGTACAATCCGGACGTGATCTGCGACAAAGCCGACTTTTTCTTCACCGCGCTGCCGCATAAGCTGCCGATGGCTTATGTGCCGGAACTGCTTGCGAGAGATAAACGTGTTGTCGACCTATCCGCCGATTTTCGAATCAAGGATGCCGCTGTATACGAGGCCCATTATCAACCCCATACCGCCAAGGACCTGCTGGCCCAAGCGGTATACGGTTTGACGGAGATTTATCGCGAGCAAATCAAGGCGGCGGTGCTGATCGGCAATCCCGGCTGTTATCCCACCAGCGTGTTGCTGCCGCTGGCGCCGCTGTTACGAGCGGATTTGATTGACGGCGAGCATCTGGTTGCGGATTCCAAATCCGGAGTCAGCGGTGCCGGGCGCGCCCCTTCCCTGGGAACCCACTATTGTGAAGTGAATGAATCCTACCGCGCTTATAAAGTAGCCACCCACCGGCATAATCCGGAAATGGAGCAGATTCTGACCGAGCAGGCGCAAAAGCCGGTTCCATTGGTGTTTGTACCGCACCTCGTACCGATGAGTCGCGGCATGCTTTCGACAATTTACGCTGTTGTGCGTCCGGGCGTCTCGGCGGCGGATATTCGTGCGTGTCTGCATGACTTTTACAAGGACGCCCCTTGTGTGCGGATCTGCCCGGATGGCGGCGTACCAGACACCCGCAATGTGCGCGGCACCAATTTTTGCGACATCGGCTGGCATCTGGATGAAAAACGTAACCGACTGATTCTCATGGCGGCCATCGACAACCTGGTCAAGGGCGCCGCCGGACAGGCGGTTCAGAACATGAATATCATGGCCGGATTCGATGAAATCGCGGGGCTGGACCATGTTCCGTATCCGGTTTAATCCCGTCGGGATGTTGTTTTGGCGGGTGAGCGGTCCGTCATTGAACAATGGTTGTCTTGACATCATTTTCCGATTGAACTAAATAATCGGGGTTTCCTGAAACCGGCGTGATACACCGATTTTTATCGGCCGGGCGCAACAAGAAATCCCGCAATTTGAAAAATCATAAGAATGCCAACCGCAATAAAATAATGAAAGGAGTGTCGAGATGACTGCTACGCTTATCAAGGGGACCGAAATTCGGGAACAAATCCTGGAGGAAATTACAGCCGAAGTTGCTCAGATTAAGGAACAACACGGGGTTGTTCCGGGTTTGGTCACGATTTTGATTGGCGAAAATCCCGCTTCGATTTCTTATGTCACGTTGAAAATCAAAACCGCTCATCGCGTGGGATTTCATGAGGTGCAGGACAGCCAGCCGGTCGATATTTCCGAAGCCGACCTTTTGGCGCTGATTGAAAAATACAACAACGACGATGCGATTAACGGCATCCTGGTCCAATTGCCGTTGCCCAAGCATATTGATGAGAAGAAAGTGCTCAATGCCATTGATCCGGATAAAGATGTGGATGGATTCCATCCGGTCAACGTCGGCCGGTTGATGATCGGTGGTGATGAAGTGAAATTTCCGCCCTGTACACCCGCCGGCATCCAGGAGATGATCGTAAGGGCAGGCGTTGAAACCAAGGGGGCCGAAGTGGTGGTGGTCGGCCGCTCCAACATCGTCGGCAAACCGATCGCCAACATGATGTTGCAAAAGGGTGTCGGCGCCAATTCCACGGTCACCATCGTGCATACGGGAACCAAGGATCTGGCCGCTCATTGCAAACGGGCCGATATTCTGATTGTCGCTGCCGGCGTGCCGGATCTGGTCAAACCGGAATGGATTAAAGAAGGGGCTTGTGTTATCGATGTCGGCGTAAATCGTGTCGGAGAAAAGATCAGTGAAAAAACAGGCAAAAAGATCGCCATTCTCAAAGGGGATGTCGATTTTGAGGCGGCCAAGGAAATTGCCGGTTACATTACGCCGGTGCCGGGCGGCGTCGGTCCGATGACCATTACCATGCTGATGCTCAACACACTTAAATCATTGAAGTTTAAACTGGGAGTTGCTTGATCGGGATTTGATTGAGCGCAATGATTCGCAATGGGGAAGCAAAGCAATGTTTGTTTCCCCATTTTTATTTCGACCAGATGTCCTGGTTTTAAAAGCGAATGTTGGGAATCGAGTAGAGCGGGACAACTCAATCGGGGCGATTCCCAATTAATATTTATACTTAAGTCTTTTTCAGCAACCGCCGATATTTACGGCAAGTACCGGGGCCCAGCCGCATGCGTTGGTGTTTGTTCTATTTCGAAAATGGGATTCAAGGGCAACCGGGGTTGATTCCCGGCAAATGTCTACCAGACATATAACGTGTAATATCAATACGGTAAGAACCTTGGGACTTGACAACGCAGTAAAGTTCGGCTAATGATAGCAAAAACTTCTAAACGATTTTATTCAATTATTGCAGTATATTGCGGGTCTTTTTGTATAAGCTTTTGAAATTATTTCGAATAATTGCGGATAGGGAGAACGGACCGAAAGCCCTGCACGCAAACAAATTCCGATAAGGTTTGGCAATATGCGAAAGAAAATATCTCTCTTGATACTCAACGGTACAGGGGGCCTCATAAAGCAGACCGCCGTCTCCAAGGCGCTCATCGGCGTGGTAAGCCTGGTTTTGCTCGGGGGAATGATTCTTTCCGGTTATATTGTATTTGACTACTACAAGCTGAAGCAAACCTCCTTCCGAACCCTGCAATTAGAAAAACAGATTACAATCCAACACGAAGAAATAGCCGGCCAGCGCAGCCAAATACAAAATTTTGCAAAAGATATCAATGTATTAAAGAAAAAACTGATATCGCTAAACGGATTTGAGAACAAGATTCGCATCATCGCCAATATCGAAAAATCACAGGAACATGACAGTTTGTTCGGTGTCGGCGGTTCGGTGCCGGAAGATCTTGACACCGGCATCGATTTAAAACAGAAACATGGCAGCTTACTGCGCGAGATGCATACCCAGATGGGCCAACTGGGGGTGGCGAGCAATAATCAAAGTGAGAATTTCGAGTCGTTGCTGCAATATCTTGAAGAACAGCGCAATCTGCTCGCGGCGACGCCGGCCATCCGCCCCATGAAAGGTTGGGTGACCTCCCGTTTCGGCTATCGGACATCACCTTTTACCGGACGGCGCGAGTTTCACAAAGGTTTGGATATCGCTGCCCGTGAAGGTACGCCCATTCTCGCTTCAGCCGACGGCATCATTACCTTTGCCGGTAACAAAGGATTGCTCGGCCAAATGCTGATTATCGATCATGGTCATGGCATCATCACACGCTATGGGCATGTTCGGGAGATGTTAATGAAACCCGGTGATCGTGTAAAACGGGGTGATACCATCGCCTTGGTAGGTAACACCGGTCGCAGTACCGGGCCGCATTTGCATTATGAAGTATTGCTTAATGGCGTACCCGTCAATCCGGAGAAATATTTCTTAAATTAATGCCCATCCGTATAATACATTCGACTAGCCCGGCAAACATTTAGGTCAAACACGAATAGTGCAAAACCGCAGACCGTTTAAATGCTTGCGCGATTATCTCCGGTGTGCATCGCACCCATTCCTTATTTGAATGCCCCATTGCGTTTTCTAAAAAATGTTATATAGTTAGAGCGATCTTTCAGGTGGCTTACCGCCCGTGATCAGATTGCCGGAAACACAATAATGCTGTGGTTTGAGGTTAATTGTTCGCTGATATTGAGACAATTGGATACTCTGATGATTTAGACTCACAATTTAGGTGGAGGTTGAGAAACTAGATGGTTCTAAAACTTCTGACGAAAGTATTTGGAAGCAAAAATGAGCGGGAAATAAAGCGTATGCAACCGCTGGTCGAGCAGGTAAACGCGCTGGAGCCCGAAATTCAATCTTTGAGCGACAGTGAACTGCAAGCCCAGACCGGACTTTTTCGGCAACGTATCGATAACGGCGAGCCACTGGACGATATGATACCCGAGGCGTTTGCCACGGTTCGCGAAGCGTCGGTCCGGACGCTGAAAATGCGTCACTTCGATGTCCAGATCATCGGCGGCGTCGTGCTGCATCAGGGCAAAATCGCCGAAATGAAAACCGGTGAAGGAAAAACATTGGTGGCCACCCTGCCGGCCTATTTGAACGCATTAACGGGACAGGGGGTTCACATCATCACCGTGAACGACTATCTGGCGCGGCGTGACACCGAGTGGATGGGGCAACTGCATCGCTTTTTGGGACTTGAAGTCGGCACCATCGTGCACGGCATGACCGATGAAGAACGTCATGCCGCTTATAGTGCCGATATCACTTACGGCACCAATAATGAATTCGGCTTCGATTACCTGCGCGATAACATGAAGTTTGAAATGGAAGCGATCGTTCAGAAAAAGTTGCATTTTGCCATCGTCGACGAGGTCGACAGTATTCTGGTCGATGAAGCGCGAACGCCGCTGATTATATCCGGGCCGGCTGAAAAATCGACCCATCTGTACTATCAAGTCAACGGCATCATTCCTTCGCTTCAAAAAGAAAAAGATTTCACCATCGATGAAAAAGCCCGGTCCGTCGTGCTGACCGAGGATGGCGTTGCCCGCGCTGAACAGAAACTCAATACGGAAAACCTCTACGATCCGCGCAATATCGAGTTGCTGCACCATGTGAATCAGGCGCTCAAAGCGCACACGTTGTTCAAAAAGGATGTGGACTACATTGTCAAAGACGGCGAAGTGATTATCGTCGATGAATTCACGGGACGACTCATGCCCGGGCGCCGTTACAGCGAAGGATTGCACCAGGCATTGGAAGCCAAAGAAAACGTCAAGATCGAAAATGAAAACCAAACCCTGGCGACCATCACTTTCCAGAATTATTTTCGAATGTACGACAAGCTGGCCGGCATGACCGGTACGGCCGATACCGAAGCGGCGGAGTTCAAGAAGATCTATGACCTGGACGTCGTGGTTGTGCCGACCAACAAATCGATGATCCGCGAGGATTTCCCGGACGCCATCTATAAAACACGCAACGAAAAATTTGACGCCGTGATTGGCGAAATTGCGGATTGCCACAAAAAAGGACAACCGGTGCTGGTGGGGACCATCTCCATCGACATAAACGAAAGCCTGAGCAAGAAGCTCAAGAAAAAGGGCATCAAGCACGCCATCCTGAATGCCAAGAATCATGAGAAAGAAGCCGAGGTCATTGCCATGGCCGGTCAAGCCGGCGCGGTCACCATCGCCACCAACATGGCTGGACGCGGTACTGATATCGTGCTGGGCGAGGGTGTCAAAGACCTCGGCGGGTTGCATATTATCGGCACCGAACGTCATGAGAGCCGTCGTATCGATAATCAGCTCAGGGGGCGCTCGGGCCGCCAGGGCGATCCGGGGTC
Organism: Desulfobacterales bacterium; assembly: GCA_028282295.1. GTDB lineage: Bacteria > Desulfobacterota > Desulfobacteria > Desulfobacterales > JANQIE01 > JANQIE01. The sequence continues at coordinate 15,553 of JANQIE010000213.1, forward strand.
GTCACGTTTTTACTTGGCCCTGGAAGACGATCTGTTGCGGATTTTCGGTGGGGAGCGGATCACGGGAATTATGGATCGTTTGGGGATGCAGGAAGGCGAGCCCATTGAACACAACCTGATTTCGCGTGCCATCGAAAATGCCCAGGCGCGTGTCGAAGGGCACAACTTCGATATTCGCAAGCAGTTGTTGGAGTACGATGACGTGATGAACCAACAACGCGAAGTGATTTACAAGCAACGCCGCCGGGTACTCACCGGAACCGACATGAAGGAAAGCATGCAGGAAATGATTCAGGACCTTTCGGATCAAATCGCCTATGATTTCATGCCGGAAAAAACACACCCGGAAGATGTCGATTTCAAGGGGCTTGGTGAAGCGGTATTCAAGCAGTTCAATTTGCGGTTGAATAAAATCGACGACGACACCCTGGACGGGCTGGATTCGGAGGGTTTGGCGCAATGGATTACCGAACAGGCATTGGTTGAATACGCCGCCAGGGAAGCGCAAATCGGCGCTGAAGAATTTCGCTCGCTGGAACGCATGGTCATGTTGCAAAGTGTTGACAATTTGTGGAAGGACCATTTGCTCAGCATGGATCACCTCAAGGAGGGGATCGGCTTGCGCGGTTATGCCCAGCAAAATCCGTTGATCGTTTATAAAAAGGAAGGTTTTGACATGTTTCAAGACCTGATCGAACGGATCAAGCAGGAAACGCTGGAAATTATGTTTCGCATTCAAATTGTCGAACCGCAACACCTTGAGCAGATGCGGCTTGCGCAGGAGCAGGAAATGGTCTTTTCCCATGGCGATGAGGCCGCCGCAGCCGCCAAAACGGTGCGACGCGAGTCAAAAAAGGTTGGACGGAATGCACCGTGTCCGTGCGGCAGCGGTAAAAAATTCAAAAAATGTTGTGGGCAATAGTTGTATAAGCGTATTAATTCGGTCGAAAAGAGGACACTTTACAATCTTAATCGGCAGTGCTTATATTGAATCCAGAATTTATTGAGAAACGGCCGGCGTCTTGGTTACGTGTATCAAATCGAACGATCGCAACGATTTGAAAATGCCCTTTTTAGGCAAGACGCTTACGGACCTGAAAGACTTGAAAATCAGACATGAGTATCTTCGAACCGGATACGCAGGAAACCGTCAAATCCGAACCCGATGAAAAGGTCGATGAACCATCTTTTTATAAAGTCTTGCTCCATAACGACGATTATACAACTATGGAGTTTGTGGTCGAAATTTTAAAACATGTGTTTCATAAATCGACTGAGCAAGCGACGCAGATTATGTTGAACGTTCATCAGAACGGAATTGGGTATTGCGGCTCATTTCCTTATGAAGTTGCGGAAACAAAAGTTGATACTGTACATACATTAGCCAAACAGCGTGGCTTTCCATTGAAATGCACCATGGAAAGGGAATAGACGATGATCAGTAAAGAACTTAGCGCCACTCTAGGATTCGCCGTACGTGAGGCCAAACGCAGACGACATGAGTATGTGTGTTTGGAGCACGTGCTGTTCGCCATCTTACACGATAGTGACGGCGCCGATATTATCGTTAGCTGCGGCGGTGATGTGGACAAACTTAAAGCAGCCCTTGAAAAATTTTTCGAAGAGCATTTAGAACGCATACCCGAAGACAACGACTATGTGTTGCAACAAACCATCGGCTTTCAGCGTGTCATCCAGAGGGCGGTGAATCATGCCCGCTCGGCGGAAAAGCCCGAGGTTGAGGTGGGCGATATAATTGCCTCCATTTTTCAGGAAAGAGACTCGCATGCCGCCTATTTTTTGGGTGAGGAAGGCATTACGCGTCTGGACGTGTTGAATTTTATTTCGCATGAGATTGCGAAGATCCCGTCCAAATCGACACCACAGGACGACAAGGGGCCGGTCGTTCAGAAAGAGAAAAAGAAAAAGGCCGACCCGTTGGAAGCGTTTACGGTTGATCTGGTTGAGCGGGCCAGGATAGGCAAACTCGATCCGCTTATCGGCCGCAAGGCCGAACTGGAACGAACGGTGCAGGTGTTGTGCCGCCGGCGTAAAAACAATCCGGTTTTCGTGGGGGATCCCGGTGTCGGTAAGACCGCCATGGCCGAAGGGTTGGCCATCCGTTTAGCTGAAGGGGAGGTGCCGGATCTGTTGCAGGACATGAAAATATATTCCCTCGATTTGGGCTCGCTACTGGCCGGGACAAAATTCAGGGGTGACTTCGAACAACGGCTGAAAGGTGTTCTTTCGGCGTTGCAGGAAGAAGAAGACGCCATTTTGTTTATCGATGAGATTCATACCATTGTCGGTGCCGGCGCCACGAGTAGCGGCTCGATGGATGCTTCCAATATTTTAAAGCCCGCTTTGGCAACCGGCGAACTAAGATGCATCGGCTCCACGACCTATGAGGAATACAAGAATCATTTTGAGAAGGATCGCGCGCTTTCCAGACGGTTTGAAAAGATAGAAATATCGGAGCCTTCTACCCAGCAGGCGTATGAAATACTTAAGGGTTTGCGCACCGCTTACGAGGAGCATCACGGGTACCGCTATACCGACACCGCCCTGAAGTCGGCGGTTGAGCTTTCGGCCAAACATATCAATGATCGCTACTTGCCGGACAAGGCCATCGACGTTATCGATGAAGCTGGCGCCTTTGTGAAGCTGTCGGGGTCGCCGCGGCGCAAACAGATCAATCCGGCGGATATCGAAAAAATTGTCGCCAAGATGGCTCGGATTCCCACCCGTAGCGTTTCCACCTCGGATCGCTCCAAACTCGAATCCCTTGAAGACGAACTGAAAAAAGTGGTTTTTGGTCAGGACGAAGCCCTTGGCTCCCTGGTAACCGCCATCAAACGATCGCGTGCGGGGTTGCGCACGGTCGGCAAGCCGATCGGATCGTTTTTGTTTACCGGCCCCACCGGCGTGGGCAAAACCGAAGTGGCGCGCCAGATGGCGCGCATCCTGGGAATCAATTTCATGCGCTTTGACATGAGCGAATACATGGAAAAACACGCCGTGGCCAGACTGATCGGCGCCCCACCGGGCTATATCGGGTTTGATCAGGGTGGCCTGTTGACGGACGGGGTTCGCAAACATCCTTACAGCGTGCTGCTGTTGGATGAGATTGAAAAGGCTCACCCTGATCTGTTCAATATTCTATTGCAGGTTCTTGACCATGCCACGTTGACGGACAACAACGGCAAGAAGGCCGATTTTAGAAACGTGATCGTCATGATGACCTCCAATGCCGGCGCCCGTGAGATGAGCCAGCAATCCATCGGTTTCGGCAGCACCAAGGACGATCCGGCCGGCAAAGGTAAAAAGGCCATCGAGAAATTCTTCAGTCCGGAATTTCGCAACCGCCTGGACGGCATCGTAACTTTCCATTCGCTCAATCTGGAAATCATGGAGCGTATCGTGGACAAGTTCATGGCCGAGTTGAACGAGCAGTTGAAATCGCGCAAAGTCAATCTTGAACTGGCTTCCGAAGCGCGCACGTGGCTTGCCGAAAAGGGCTATGACCCGCGCTTTGGCGCCCGTCCTTTGTCCCGGCTGATTCAAAGTGAATTAAAAGATGAGCTGTCCGACCAGATTCTGTTCGGTAAACTTGAAAAAGGCGGCAAGGTAATTGTCGCACTGAAAAAAGATAAACTGACATTTTCTTACGCCTAGAATGCCGGTTTATATTTTATCCGACAATATCACCTTTCCTCCGGTGCACTTGGCCGAGGAGGAGGGCTTGCTCGCCATTGGCGGGGATCTGAGTCGAAAACGGCTTTTACACGCCTACAGTCAGGGCATCTTCCCATGGTACGCGCAGGGCGAACCGATCTTGTGGTGGTCGCCCGACCCGCGCTTGGTCCTTTTTCCCAGCGAAATCAAGATTTCCCGATCACTGAATAAGATTTTGCGAAGACAGATTTTCCACGTCACCATGGACACGGCCTTTGAACAGGTCATCACCGCCTGTGCGCACGTGCGTAAAATGAACAACGAAGGGACGTGGTTGGTCGACGAGATGATTCAGGCTTACTGCGAATTGCATCGGGCCGGTTACGCCCATTCAGTGGAGGCTTGGTGCGAGGACGGTTCGCTGGCCGGCGGATTGTACGGGGTTTCTCTGGGGCGCTGCTTTTTTGGCGAGTCGATGTTTATGCGTAAAAGCAATGCGTCCAAGGTGGCGTTGGTCGGTTTGACGCGTTATCTTGCAAAACGGGAATTTCAGTTGATCGATTGCCAGGTCACCACCAACCACATGCAAAGTTTGGGGGCGCGTGAAATTTCCCGTCGTAAGTTTCTCAGTTATCTGGATGAAGCCTTGCAAGCGCCGACTTTGGTTGGGTCTTGGAAGATGGAGTCCTGAGGACTCGAATCGACGTTCACAGGCGCTTTCCTTCCTCGGCGCAAATCAGCTCGTGTCCATCCGGAAATAGCATCTTTTGGCCCGGGCCGGCGTTCTCACGAATTTGAAATCCTCGACGTAGCAAGGCTACGCCTGCGGTTTCAAATTCGCTGCGGCCTTGGCCTGAACCAAAAACTACTATTTCCGGATGGACACAAGCTAATGATATTGAATTTCAAGTTTCCTCTATCTCGCCTGTCGCTCCCGCTATAACATTGCTCAGTCTCTATTATCCTGCACCCAAGTTTCCAGTTTCAAATTTCTTCCCCTCCAAATGCTCCGGCGTTCGTGTCGCTCCAATATCTCGCCTGTCGCCCCTCCCTCGCCCCCCCGCTACAACATCGCTCCAATCTCTTCCATGATCTGTCGGTCGGTGAAGTGTTGGACGCCGGCGGCGCTGCTGGGGCAGGCGGCGGCGCAACTGCCGCAGCCCTGGCACAGGGCGGCGTTGACTTCGGCGGTATGGGCCGCTTCGTTAAAACTGATGGCCGCATAGGCGCATACTTCCCGGCAGGTTTGGCAGCCGGTGCACACATCCGGGTCGATGCGGGAGATCTCCGCCCGGGTTTTGACCGTGCCTTTGGACAGCAGGGCGATGGCTTCGCCGGCGGCAGCGGTGGCGTGGGCCACGGTGTCGGGGATATCCTTGGGGCCCTGACAGCAACCGGCCAGAAAGACCCCGTTGACCGGTGTGCTCACCGGTGCCAGTTTGGCGTGCAACTCGGTGAACCAGCCGTCACCGTCGCGGCTGACGCCGGCCATTTTGCCGATGGCGGCGCTGCCCGGTGCCGGCTGCAGCCCGACACTCAAAATCACCATGTCCACCGGGATACGGCTGGTGCGGCGGGTGAGGGTGTTTTCGGCCACCACGGTGAGGCGGCCGTCATCCTCGGGGTGGTCCGGGATGTCGGTGATTTCGGCGACTTTGCCGCGGATGAAATGAACCCCTTCTTCCTGGACCCGGTTGTAGAATTCTTCGTACGCTTTGCCGGGGGCGCGTACATCGATGTAGTATTCCCAGACCTCGGCGCCGGTTTTCTCCCGCACCAGGTGGGCGAATTTCATGGAATACATGCAGCAGACCCGCGAGCAGTATTTGTGGAAGCGATCATCACGGGAGCCGACGCAATGGACGATGGCTACCCGTTGCGGGGGCCGGCCGTTTTTCATTTGTATTTTGCCGCCGGTGGGGCCGGTGGCGTTGTTGAGCCGTTCGAACTCCAGGCTGGTGTAGACTTCTTCGTAGCGGCCGTAGCCGTAGTTGACCAGTGGCGTGGGATCGAAGGCGCTAAAGCCGGTGGCCAGGATCAAGGCGCCGGCGGCCACCTGGGTGGTTTCTGCCGACATGTCGTGGTCGATGGCGGCCACTTCACAGGCGTCGACGCACTGGTAACATTCGCAACAACCGCCGCAATTGAGGCACCGGGCGGCTTCGTCCTGTGCCCGGTTGGGGGCCAGGCCTTGATTTATCTCCGCGAAACCGGACGACCGGGCGGTGGGCGCGAGCACGGTTGGCACGGCCCGCGGTTTGGGCGCGGTACCGGCCGGAATCGCCTGCCAGTTGTTTTTGGCAGGTGATTGGTTTGCTTCGGGGGGATCCTGTCTGCGCGTCTCGCCCTGGATAAATCGATGCATGGCGTCGGCTGCTTTGTGACCGGCGGCAATCGCCTCGATGACCGTGGCCGGTCCGCTGACCGCGTCGCCGCCCGCAAACACCTGGGGCAGGCCGGTTTGCAGGGTCTCGGCCGATACTTGCAGGCGTCCGCGACGGTCGAATGTGAGTTGTTGAATCTGCTTTGCCCAGGGCGCGTCGGTCTGCTGGCCGATGGCCGGTATGACTGCGTCGCAGGCGATGATAAATTCAGACCCCGCTACCGGCACGGGACGGCGCCGGCCGCTGTTATCCGGCGGGCCGGGTTCGGTGCGGATGCATTCCAGACCGCTGACGCGACCAGCGGTGACCAGAATCCGTTGCGGTGCGGCCAGACATGTCAGTTGTACGCCTTCGGCCAGCACGGCGTTGATTTCTTCTTCGTAGGCCGGCATCTCCCGGCGGGTGCGCCGGTAGAGTAGTGTGACCGTGTCGCTGCCGAGCCGGCGGGCCACGCCGGCCGCGTCCACGGCCACGTTGCCGCCGCCGATGACGACGACTTTCCGGCCGGGTCGGGTGCGATCGCCCAGGTTGGCGGCGCGCAGAAAACGGACGGCATCGATCACCCCGGCGGTGTCGGTGTCACCGGGTAGCCCCAGGTTGAAACCGGCATGGGCGCCGATTCCGATGAACACGGCGGCAAATTTGGCATCGGCCAATTGGTCCAGGGTAAGATCGGTGCCGAAGGCGGTTTGGGTGCGCATTTCGATGCCCATACGCTTCAGGTAGGCGATTTCACGGTCCAGGATATGCGGCGGCAGGCGGTAATCCGGGATGCCGAGCCGCAGCATACCGCCTAAAACAGCCTCTTTTTCGAAAATGGTGACCTGGTAGCCCCGGCGGCGCAGATCGTAAGCCACGGTCAGGCCGGCCGGGCCGGACCCGATGACGGCGATTTTTTCGGTTTTGTCTGCGATGTCCGGCACCGATAAGGTCTCCCAGTCGATATGATCGGCGGCCACGCGTTTGAGCTCCCGGATGGCCAGGGGGGCGTCGACTTCGGCGCGGCGGCAGGCGGTTTCACACGGATGCGGGCACACCCGGCCCAGAGTGCCGGGCAGGGGAATCCGCTCCATGATCAGGCGCACGGCGTCGTGGTACTTTTTTTGGCCCACCAGTTGGACATATCCTTGGATATTCACGCCGGCCGGGCAGGTTTGGGTGCACGGGGCGGTGTCTTTTTTGTCGATGCTGAAGGCCGGCGGCACGGCCTGGGGAAACGTGCGAAAGGCGGCTTTGCGTGTGCTCAGGTCTTGGTCGAAGTGGTTGGGCAGTACCACCGGGCAGGCTTCGGCGCACTGACCGCAGCCGGTGCATTTGTCTTGCCGGACATAACGCGGGTGGCGCCGGACGGTGACGGTGTAGTTGCCCACAAATCCCTCTACCCGGGTCACTTGCGAACCGGTCAGCAGGGTGATGCCGGGGTGTTGGCCGATGGCCACGGTTTTGGGGGTGGAAATACAGGCGGCGCAGTCGAGGGTCGGAAAGGTCTTGTCGAATTTGGCCATGTGACCGCCGATGGACGGTTCACGGTCCACCAGGTACACTTTGAAGCCGGCTTCGGCGGCGGTCAGGGCGGCCTGCATGCCGGCAATTCCGGCGCCGACGATCAGGACCGATTTGGTGACCGTCACTTCGCGGGTTTGCAGCGGGGCGTGAAAAACCACCCGCGCCACGGCGGCGGTCACCAGATCTTTGGCTTTGGCCGTGGCCTCGGCTGAATCCGGGGTGACCCACGAGGTGTGCTCGCGGATATTGGTCATCTGGAAATAGTACGGATTCAGACCGGCGTCGGCGCAGGCCTTGCGAAAGGTCGGCTCGTGCATGCGGGGCGAACAGGAGGCGACCACTACCCGGTTGACGCGGCCTTTTTTGATATCTTCGACGATCAATTCCTGGCCGGGGTTGGAACACATGAACTTGTACTCGCTCGCGGTGCTCACATGGGGCAGACCGCTTGCGTAGGCCGCCACGCCGGCCACGTCGACCTTGGGGGCGATGTTCATGCCGCAGTGACAGATGTAGACACCGATTTTAGGTGGCTTGAATGGCGTCATTGGTTGTTTAATGCTCCTTGGGCGGGCGTCAGCAATCGATCCAGGCCCAGTGTGTCAGGGGGCAGGCCCATGGCCAGCCCGGCCAGTTGGGTGAAAAACAGTACCGGCAGGCGGGGCAGGTCCCTGGTGCGATGCTGTCCCTGATCCAGGTTGAACTGGCATAATGGGCAGATGGTGGCGATCAGGTTGGCGCCTTGGCGGTGAATTCCGCGCACAATGCGGGTAACCAGCGGGTTACAAGCGTTGCCGTAGGGGACACAGTGGGATGCCCCGCAGCACAGGGTCTTGGCGGCGTGATCCATCGGTTTGAAACCGATGCGGGTTAAGAAGCGCTCCAGCAAGTCGGGCTGCTCCGCCTGGGCCATCGGTTCCCAGGGACGCGTCATCTGGCAACCGTAGTAGCCGCCCACCGGCAGGTCCTGGCAGGGATGCGACGCGGTGACCTGTTGCCAGGTGCCGGCGGGGATGTCATCGAGCAGCACTTGCAGCAGGTGGCGCACCGGCAGTGGTTGCGGATCGGTCAGGCTTTCTGCGGCCAGGCGTTGTTCGACTTCCTGGCGATAGTCGGTGTTTTGAAGCAGCAGATCACCGGCTTTGCGCAGGGTGGTGTAGCAGGCGTTGCAGCCGGTGACGATCTGTGTGAAGCCGTGTTGGCGGGCCAGGGCGAACGTTCGCCCGGCCAGGGCCGTGGCTTTGAATTCGTCCACGCTGAAAAGAACCGTGGCGCCGCAGCAATTCCAGTCGGGGATCGGCGTCAGTTCAATTTCCAGACGCCGGCACACCGCCTCCACCGACGGGCGGTAGCCGGCGGCGGTTGCGTAGGCGCAACCCGGATAGAAGCCGTATTTCATCGGGGTGCCTCCCCGGATTGATTCGGTTGAAACGGTTGCAGCAGACGGGCCAGTTTGGGGGTGGCGGCAATGCGGGCGGGCCGCATTTCAAGACGGCCTTTTTGCAGCAGGCGCAGGGCCAGTGGTAGTTGCCGGACCGCATCACCGGGATGCCGCCGGCCATAGCGGGCCATGATCGCCGCTTCGCTGATGCGGCCGTTGCGATCCACCACCTGCTCAAAGGCACGGTACAGGTCGGGTATTTTGTGGGCGGCCGGGGCTGATCCGGCTTCCAGGGCTATTTGCTTCAGGCCGTACATGATATCGGTCACCGGAATCTGTTTGGGGCAGCGTACGGTGCACTGAAAGCAGGAGACGCAGAACCAGGGGGTGTTCGATTGCAGGACGGTTTCCAGATCGCCGTCGCGCAGCAGGGCAAATAGTTCGCGGGGGGCGTGATCCATCCGGTTGCTGAGCGGGCATGATCCGCTGCAGGTGCCGCACTGGATGCAGGTTGCGATTTTGTGCCCATTGTGGTCCTGATCGAGTCGTGTTCGGTATTGAGTTAGATCCATTGCCTCTCTCGATTTTGGGTTTCAGTACGCCAAAGTGCAACTATTTCTGCATGGGATGTGCCATCTGCGGTTTGAGGGCCGTATTTGGTATATTTTTCAATGATATTGGTGTGTTGAGGGGTGATATGACTGTCGGTTGGGGGTGGGGGGCGTCGCATTTGTGCAACGATGTTTGGTTTGCGCGGTTGCAATATTGCAAAGTCCGGGATTCGGTTCTGCAACTGTGATTGAGGTGTTTGGCGGACGCGGGGAAACGTTCCGCAGGACAGGGTAACCGGATTTGGTAATCATTTAATTGGTGGGCATGGCCCACCCTTCTATGGGGCGAACCGTCAAGTCTCAATTTCCAATTTGGACGATATTTTTATAAACGATTAGAAGTATCTAATAATTTTA
>JANQIE010000262.1 GCA_028282295.1 Desulfobacterales bacterium
AGCAGAAAGAGACCTGCGCATGGCTAAGGTAAAGCAAAAGGTGTCCGGCTGTTTTCGGAAAAAATTATATGCTCATGCCTACTGCAGAATATCAAGCTATCTGCAGACAATGGCAAATCAAGGTATAAACCCGCTCGTTGCCATTCAAACGGCATTGGCTGGCTCAATTACTGAGACCAATGTTTGAAGCGGGTGAGTAGTTACTTTAAATGTTTCATACCCTTGGCGAATGGCTTGTTCGCTTAATCCTTCATCCGCTTTCAGGCTGTTGATATAGGCGATGATATCTTCGCGCTCTTCCATGAGGTTGGCGCTGGAGCTAAGCAGGTTGATGAGCTGTTCACGGGTCATTTTCTGTTTGGTGGTTTTCTGGGTGTACCTGGCGATAAGGCCCATGATGTAGTCGTAATCGATCAGCGCGGAGGAGAAGAGCACAAACTCAAAATCCAGTTGCTGTAATTGGGGGCTGAGATCGTCACCACCCTTGTCTTGACGGGCTTTAAGCTGTTGGGCGGTTTCCAGATACATGCCCTTAAAGGCGCGCAATTGATCCGTGGGAATCAGCGTTTCGATGGTTTGGGTGTGTTCATCCTTTAAGTCGGTGTATTGGTCCAGTTGGGTTTTAAGGCGCTGTATCTCTTTAAAGTGACTGATGAATTCCCCCCGTGCTTCATCACCTTTGAGATTGTTCACCTCTTGCGGCTCACAGGCCAACCCCTGGGAGTCCATAAAAAGCTTCAGGGCGTTGACGGCGCTGTCCAGCTTTTCAATGACTTGCGGGGCCGGGTCCACCAGCCAGATTTCCCGGGCGCGAACGGTGTCCCGACCGGAAAACAGTGCAATGGCCTCGTCGACGGCGCCTTCCTGCCCTCGAAAATCCAGGATATTGCCGTAGGGTTTGGTGTCGTTGAGCACGCGGTTGGTGCGGGAGAGTGCCTGTATCAGGCCGTGGTGCTTGAGGTTTTTGTCCACATAGAGGGTGTTGAGGTATTGGGAGTCAAAACCGGTGAGCAGCATATCCACCACAATCACGACGTCGATTTTGTTATTGGGCGCATAATCCTGGTTGGGATATTTCTGGTCTTTGATGCGTTGTTGGACATCCTGATAGTAGAGGTCGAACTCACCGACGGTGTGATTGGTGTCGTATTGGGCGTTGTAGTCGGCAATGATGGCTTTGAGCGCCTTTTTCTTTTCATCCGGGGCTTGCCGGTTATCGGCCTTTTCCTGGGGCAGGTCCTCCTGAATTTGCCGCACATCCTTGTTGCCTTCGGCCGGCGGCGAAAAGACGCAGGCGATGTTCAAAGGTTGAAAGGTATCGTCTTCCTCAGTTCTTTGGGCTTGGATCTGTTTGAACAGTTCGTAGTAAGCAATGGCGTTATTGATGGAAGCGGTGGCCAGAATCGCGTTGAAACGGCGTGAGTTAGTGGCGGCACCGTGTTTGTCCAAAATCTCCTTCACTACCGCTTCCGGTGGAGGAATGACACCGGCTTGGGGGTTGCTTTGGCCTTCTTTTTTATTGCCTTTTCCGAAATAGTCGATATGAAAGCGCAGCACGTTGCGATCATCAATGGCGTTGGTGATGGTGTATGCGTGCAGCTCTTTTTGAAAAAGGTCCTCGGTGGTTCTGAACGTACCCACGGTGCCGTCGATCTGTTTGTAGGTGGCGTTCTGTTCAAAGATGGGGGTACCGGTAAAACCAAACAACTGGGCGTTGGGAAAAAAAGCCTTGATGGCTTTATGGTTCTCGCCGAACTGTGAGCGGTGGCATTCGTCGAAGATGAATACGATACGTTTGTTGCGCAACGGTTTCAGGCGTTCTTTGTAGGTGCGCCTGCCGTTTCTTTTGTTGTTTTGGTTGCGCTTGCTGTTTTCATCCAGTGCCAGACCCAGCTTTTGAATGGTGGTGACAATGACCTTGTCGGCGTAATCGTCCGACAGCATGCGCTGCACCAGGGTTTCGGTATTGGTGTTTTCTTCAACGCAACCTTCCTGGAATCGGTTGAACTCTTCCCGGGTTTGCCGGTCGAGGTCCTTACGGTCGACCACGAACAGACACTTTTCAATGTCCGGGTTGTCTTTGAGCAGGGTGGCTGCTTTGAACGAGGTAAGGGTTTTGCCGCTGCCGGTGGTGTGCCAGATGTACCCATTGCCCCGGTTCTGGTGGATGCAGTCCACTATGGCCTTTACCGCATAGATTTGGTAAGGGCGCATGATCATCAGCTTTTGCTCGCTGGCCACCAGCACCATATAGCGGCTGATCAATTCGCTCAGGGTGCACTTGGCGAGAAGTTTATCGGTAAAGTCATCCAGATGGGTAATCTTTTTATTGGCTTCGTCGGCCAGTTGATAAACCGGCAGAAAACGTTCATCGGCGTTAAAACTGAAGTGCTGGTTGCGATTGTTGGCAAAGTAGTAGGTATTGGCGCGGTTGCTGACAATAAACAGTTGCATGAAACACAACAACGTATTGGTATAGCCGTTACCGGGATCGTTTTTGTAATCGACGATTTGCTCCATGGCACGGCGCGGGCTGACTTCAAGGGTTTTAAGTTCAATTTGAACGACGGGGATGCCGTTGATCAAAAGAATTACGTCATAGCGGTGGTGGCTGTAGTCGGTGTTGATGCGCAACTGGTTGATGACTTCAAATTCGTTTTTGCACCAGTCCTTGATGTTGACCAGGGTGTAGTGCAACGGGGTGCCGTCTTCCCGCTGGAAATGGTTGCGTTCACGCAGGGTTTTGGCAGCGGTAAAAACATCGGGAGTGACGATTTGCTCACGTATACGCTTATATTCCGAATCCGTCAGATTCACCCGATTAAGGGCCTCGAAATGCTTTCTGAAGTTGGCTTCGAGGGATTCCTTGTCACGGATATCCGGGCGCCAGGTGTATTTGAGATCCGCCAGCCTTTCAATCAGGCTTTGTTCGATCTGATTCTCTTGTAGGGACATATGCAGCTTTCAAAAGTATGTTTTTTTGCAGATTAACACAGATGCTAAATTTGCAGACCGGCTAGCGCCCATTCGCAAATAGCGAATTTAGGTTCCCGGCAAGGCCCGCGCATTTTTAAAACCGCAGGTATGGCAGGCTATTGCGAGGATAAAAAAAATGCGGGAACGCCGCCGGGGGCCAAACGATGCCGTTTCCAGATGAGCACCAGCAATATTTATCCCCACTAAGTGCAATAAATCAATACTATTTGAACGGTAGCTACGTAAAGGAAGGAAATTTCACGGTATTACGATAATCAACCAACCTTCCATCGATGAAAAAGCCTTAACCTGAAGCTAACATACGATATATACTGTTTTTACGAACGAGAACGTCGACAAGGAGGGCGCTGTGGAACAAATCGCGATTACCGGTATGGGGGTTATTTCACCGTTAGGCAATGATGTGGAAAAATTTTGGCATGATCTGCTGCTTGGAGGCTACAGCGGCATTGGTGCAATCAGGCGCTTTGACGTCAGTGATCTGCCCACACGGATAGGCGGCGAAATTAACAATTTCGACCCGTTGGATTATATGGATAAAAAATCAGTCAAACGCACGGCGCGTTTTACGCAGTTCGGGCTGGCGGCGGCAAAACAGGCATTCGAAAATGCGGGTTTAGAAATAACCGATCAATCGCGGCATGAAATTGGGGTCTACGTCGGATCGAGTACGTGCGGATTGGTTGAAATTGAGGCGATGATACAACTGGGAATCGAAACCGGTTACAATCGATTGCCGGTTATCACGCCAATCCGCGATTGCAATCATGCGGCCGCCTATACCATTGCCTGCCAGCACAACATAACGGGCCCCGCCATCACCTTCACTTCGGCGTGCAATGCCAGCGCCAATGCAATTGAAATTGCATTGGATCAATTAATGCTATCGAAAGTTCGAACAGCATTGGTCGTCGGCGCTGAAGTGATCAGTCACCACGGATTCAAGGCGTTGTGCCTTAGCGGAGCGATGTCGACCAAACATAACCATCACCCCTCAAAAGCCTCAAGGCCGTTCGATCGTGAACGTGATGGGTTTGTTGTGGCCGAGGGAGCGGGTGCAATAATCCTGGAAAAACTTTCCGATGCAAAAAAAAGGGGGAAAAAACCGCATGCTGTTTTAGCCGGATGCGCGTCGACCGTCGACGGTTTTTCAGTGCTGAAATGCGAGCCGGAGGGCAGACAAATCAGTATGGCCATGGTCAAGGCATTGAAGCATGCCCGAATAAATACGGACCATGTCGACTACATCTCAGCACACGGCCCGTCAATGCCGGATACCGATAGGGCCGAAACGATTGCAATAAAGCGAACGTTTAAAGATCATGCATTCCGATTACCCACTTCATCGATCAAAGGCGCGATCGGTTCTCCGCTGGGAGCCACCAATATATTACAAGTCATCGCGGCCAGTAAATCGATAGAAAATCAAGCTGTACCACCGACACTTAATTTAGAAACACCGGATACGGATTGTGATCTGGATTACGTTCCGGAAGAACCACGCGATTTAAAGGTAAATTGTGCACTCATTAACTCACACGCCTATGGTGGCGGCAATGCATCGATTGTCCTTACCCGTTTATAATAGAGGTTATTGAAAATGCGAGAACGCTGCCAGGAGTAAAAAGATGCTATTTGATGTTTACAGGCACTGCAATGCGTATGGACCTGCCGGGTGAAGGTCACACAAAGAAAAAGCGGAAGAAATGTCATCTTCCGCTTTTACGGCAATTTGGTTTTTGTAAAGAATAATTGAGAGCGATGAGTTCGGCTACTTCTTTGACATATCCTGCCCACAGCATTGAAGCGGCACAGAACAGGCATCCTCACCAGTGCCGCAACTACAGGTTTTTTCAACTTTCAATTCCAGCCCGCACAATTCGCAAAAAAACACATCGCCTTCCTTCATTTCGTGACAAATCGGCATAACAAATCTCCCTTTCTAGTTTTTTTATTTTTATGCGTTACAAACGCAATTGTTCCCGTTTATCTTAATCAATGGATTTTTTCAATTAAAACAATGAGGGACCGGGCTGCCGCGTTGACCGGATGTGTTTTGATTGTGTTTCGCCTGCGCAAACATGATGTTTTTTTCGAACAGGTGTCCAGCCGGCAATAGTCGCTTTTGACATCTAATCGCCGATTCCAAAACACCAACCTTGATTTCATCCCGATTTTGCCCTAAGACCATGAAAACCGGTCAAAAACGAACCGGCCATCAACAAAACAGGCTATTATCATAAGGGAATTCGGTTTCATGGACATTGAGCAAATCACCCATCAGGTTGAAACGCAAAGCCTGCTGTTCCGGCAAATCACCACCGCCATCGAAACGGTTATCGTCGGGCAGGCCCGGCTGTTGAACCGCATGATGATCGGGCTGCTGTGCGAGGGCCACCTGCTGCTCGAAGGTTTGCCCGGTCTGGCCAAAACCACGGCGGTCAAGGCCCTGGCAGCGGCGGTCAACACCTCCTTCAAGCGCATCCAGTTCACCCCCGACCTGCTGCCGGCCGATATCGTCGGCACCCAGATTTACCGGCCCGACAACGGCTCGTTCGAGGTCAACAAGGGGCCGGTGTTCAACAACATTATCCTGGCCGACGAGATCAACCGGGCTCCGGCCAAGGTGCAAAGCGCCCTGCTCGAAGCCATGCAGGAGCGGCAGGTCACCATCCGCGACACCACCTTTGCGCTGGACGATCCGTTTTTGGTGCTGGCCACTCAAAATCCCATCGAACAGGAAGGCACCTATCCGTTGCCCGAGGCCCAGGTCGACCGCTTCATGCTGAAAATCAAGGTGGACTACCCCACAGCCGAGGAAGAAAAAGAGATCATCAAACGATCCCGCGACGGCAAGACCGGCAGCACGGCGGCAGTGGTTGAGGTCGACGCCCTGCGAGCGGCCCGGCAAACCCTGCAACAGATTCACATGGAAGACCGGCTGCTGGACTACATTGTCCGGCTTGTCCGGGCCACCCGCAGCCCGGACGAATTAGGTCTTGACATCGGACCGCTGATCAGCTTCGGCGCGTCACCGCGCGCCTCCATCTGGCTGGAAGCGGCCTGCCGGGCGCATGCCTTTTTGAACGGCCGGGGTTTTGTGACGCCCCAGGATGTCAAATCGATGGCCCCGGACGTCCTGCGGCACCGCATCCTGCTGAGCTACGAAGCCGAGGCCGAGGGCAAAGCGACGGACGACATCATCAATGTGTTGCTGGAGCGGGTCGAAGTGCCCTGAAGTCGTTTATGCTTTCCGAAGAACAATTAAAAAAAATACAGAAATTTCATTTTAAAACCAAGCGCTTGGCCAACGACCTGTTTGCCGGTCAATACGAGAGCGCCTTCAAGGGCCAGGGGCTCGAATTTACCGAAGTGCGCGAGTACCAGCCGGGCGACGATGTGCGGACCATCGACTGGAACGTTTCGGCCCGCTTCGGGCATCCGTTCGTCAAAGTGTTTCATGAGGAACGGGAACTGACGGTCATCCTGCTGCTGGATCTGTCCGGGTCGCACCTGTTCGGCACCCGCCGCAAGTTCAAACGCGAACTGCTGGCCGAGGTGGCCGGGATGCTCGCCTTTCTGGCGATTCGGACCAACGACAAGGTGGGCGCGGTGCTGTTCAGCTCCAAGGTGGAAAAATTCATCCCGCCCAAAAAGGGCGCGGCCCACGTCTGGACCCTGATTAAGGAGATCTTCACCTACACGCCGGACGATCCGGGCACCGACATCAAAAAGGGCCTCGATTATTTGAACCGGGTGGTGAAGCGGCATGCCATCGTGTTCTTGATCTCCGACTGCCGGGACGACGGATTTGCCGGTCCGCTGGGGATCGCGGCCCGCAAGCATGAACTGACCGTGATTCGCCTGTCCGACCCGCTGGAAAAAGACCTGCCCGATGTGGGCCGCGCGTTCTTGCGGGATCCGGAAACCGGCCGGGTAGTGCTGGTCAACACCCGCAGTAAATCACTGCGCAGCAAATGGCGCGCCCGGCAAAGGGCGCAACAGGCCCGCCTCACCGACACCGTGCGCCGGGCCGGCGTGGATCTGGTCGATATCACCACCGACGGATCGGTCACCGGCCCGCTAATGCGGCTGTTCGACCGCAGGAGCAAACGACGATGACCATCCCACGTGCATCAATCCGGACAGCGATGATCGCGGCCGTGGGCCTGTTGCTGTTCGCCACGGCGGCTGCGACCGCCGCTGCCCCCGCCCCGGCCCTGACCGTCACCCCAAGCGACGCCGCCGTCAATGTCGGCGCGTGGGTGACACTGACGCTGAATTATACCCTGCCCGAAGGTGCCGCGTTAACCGATCCGTTGACCGTTTCCGGGCTGGAAGAATTTACTGTTAACATCGCCAAGGCGCGCGCGGGCGTCATTACCGTGCGGTTGCTGGTGGATCGCCTCGAAACGTTCACCATCGGCCCCCTCGGTCTCGACTACCGGGACGCCGGGGGAATGACGCACCCCTTACAAGCCGGTCCGGTCACCCTCACCGTCAACACCAACCTGGGCGCCGAACCGGCCAAGGCCGCCCTCAAGCCGATCCGGGATATCATCCCGGCGCAACCGCGTTGGCTGACGTACACGGCCTGGACCCTGGCCGCGGCCGGTCTGATCGGCCTGATCCTGGCCGGTTTCTGGTGGCGCAAACAGCGCCGCACCGCGCAACAGCAGGCGTTGCCGGTCGATCCGCCGCACGTGTGGGCCGAAAACGAACTCGCACAACTGGTGGCCCGACGCCTGTTTGAAAACGGCGATGTCAAAACCTTTTACTTCCTGTTTTCGGAAATCGTCCGTCGCTACATGGAGGCTGTCCGTCTGTTTCCCGCCGCAGAAATGACCACCGAGGAGATCGGCCGGCAGGTCCGGGGCAATCTTGAGGACGAGGCGCTGGTGGCCCTGCTCCGGCAGGCGGATCTGGTCAAGTTTGCCGATGCCGTGCCCACCGCCGACCGCCAGGCGCAGGATCTTGCGGCGGCCCGCACCTATATCCGGCAGACCGCCCCGGCCGCGCCCGAACCCACAAAGGCGCCGTCATGATGTTCCGTCTTGCATATCCGTTGATGCTGTTACTGCTGCCGGCGGTGGCGGCCTGGGTGCTTTGGCGCGCCAAACAAAGACCGGCGGCCCTGACCTGTTCCGTGGCCGACGAACTGTCCCGCCTGACCGGGAGCACCGGCCGCTGGGCCGGCCGCCTGCCGCTGCTGCTGCGGACCGGCTGCCTGATATTGCTGGTGCTGGCCGCGGCCCGGCCCCAACTATATAACGTCTCGCGGGAGATCGAATCGCCGGGGGTCGATATCGTGCTGTGTCTCGACACCTCCGGCTCCATGCAGGCCCTCGACTTCGAGCTGGACGGCGAGCCGGTCTCGCGTCTGGCCGCCGTTAAACACGTGGTCGGTGAATTCATCACCAAAAGAGAACTCGACCGGATCGGCATCGTGGTCTTCGGCACCCAGGCCTTTACCCAGTCGCCCCTGACCCCGGACAAAGGGCTGCTGCTCGATCTGGTCAAACGGATGCAAATCGGCATGGCCGGCGAGAAAACCGCCATCGGCGCGGCCATGGCCATCGGCGGCAAGCGGTTGAAAGACTTAAAAGCCGCGTCCAAAATCCTGATCCTGCTCACCGACGGCCGCCAGACCGCCGGGGGGCTGACACCCGCCGAGGCCGCCGAGGCGGTCCGGGCCCTGGGCATCAAAATCTACACCATCGGCGTGGGCGGCACCCGGCCGGCGCCGTTCCCGGTGCAAACGCCGTTCGGCACCCGCATTGTGCGCCAGCGGGTCGATCTGGACGAAGCCACCCTGACCCGTGTGGCCGCCATCGGCAACGGTCAATACTTCCGGGCGGCCGACACCGGTCAATTGCAAGAAATCTACGCCGTCATCGACCAACAGGAAAAAACCGAAGTCAAAGTCCGGGAGTTCTTTCACTTCACCGAACTCTTTGCCTGGTTCGTAACGCCGGCGATCCTGCTGCTGTTGCTGGAAATCGCCGCGCGCGCAACCGTATTGAGGACCATTCCATGACACTCGCATCGGCCTGGATACTACACTTTCTCTGGCTCCTGCCGCTCGCCGGTTTTATGCTGATCGTGCGGCAACGCCGGCGGCGGCGTGCCTTGCGACGATTTGCCGAGCCGCCCTTGCTCGCCCGGCTGACCCCGGCGGATCACAAGGGCCAACGGTTTATCAAGGGGTTGCTGCTGCTGGCCGCGTTGGGACTGCTGGTCGCGGCCCTGGCCGGCCCCCGGTGGGGCAGCCGTTTTCAACAGGTGAGCCGCAAGGGCGTCGATATCATGCTCCTGGTGGATGTGTCGCGCAGCATGATGGTCGAAGACATTAAACCCAACCGCCTGGAGCGGGCCCGCCGGGAGATTGTCGATTTTCTCAAAGTGGTCGACGGCGACCGGGTCGGATTGACCGTGTTTGCGGGCGCCGCCTTTGTCCAGTGCCCCCTGACCCTCGACTACGCGGCGTTGGAGATGTTTCTGGGCAGCCTGCAACCGGGCAGCATTCCGGTGCCGGGCACCGACCTGGGCGCGGCCGTTGAAACCGCTCTGGCGGCCTTTGACTTTAAAACCACCACCGACAAAGTGATGCTGCTGATCACCGACGGCGAGGACAATGAGCGCCGGGGCGTGGAAGCCGCCCGCGAAGCGGCGGCCCGCAACGTGAAGCTGTTTGTCTTCGGCATCGGCGATCCATCCGGCGGCCCGATACCGGCAGCAGACGGCCAAGGCGGCTTTAAAAAGGACAAGGACGGCAACCTGGTGCTGTCCAAACTCGACGAAAAAACCTTGCAGGAACTGGCCGCCGTCACCGGCGGTGATTACACCCGGTCCGAGGCCGGCGACCTGGACCTGGATGTGTTGTACTTCGAGGGGGTCAAACACAAGACCCGCGCCCAGGTCCTGAAAAGCGGCAAGATCATAATCCACGAGGAGCGCTTCTATCTGTTTGTCCTGGCCGCGCTGTTGCTGTTGCTGGCCGAAGGTCTGCTGGGCGGCAAGCGCCGGCCGGCAATGAAAAAACGATTCGGCCTTTTGGGGCTGATCCTGGCAGTCGGCCTTGTTCATGCAACGGCCCCGTCGTCATCATTGGCCGCCGAATCACCGGACGCACTCTACCGCCAGGGCCGCTTTGCCGAAGCGGAAAAAGCCTACGCCCGGGCCGACATGGACCACCCCAAAACCCTTCGCCACCGGTACAACCGGGGCTGCGCCGCCTTTAAAAATGAACAGTACCAGGAGGCCGCGGCCGCCTTCACCAGCGTGCTGCGCCGGACCAGGGACGACACCCTGCGGTTCAAAGCCGCCTACAACCTGGGCAACACCGCCTTCAAACAAAATGATTTTGCCGCGGCCGTGAACTATTACAAACAGGCCCTGGGCTACGATCCGGCCGACGCCGACGCCCGGCACAACCTGGAAATGGCACTGCGAGCCCGGGCAAACCAGAAACAACCGCCACCGCAAAAACAGCCTCAACAGCCGGGTCAGGATGCCCCCCGGGATGAGGACGGGAAGCAATCGGACCAAAACCGGGACACCCCACCCGCCAAGCCGCAGGGCCCACCGGACCAGAAAACCGCCGGGGCCGGCGACCGCCCGCAAGACAAGGGCCAAACCGGTCAGGAGCGATCGCAACCGCAAAAAAGCCGGCCGGACAGCACCGAAGAAAAAACCGGCGGCGAGTTAACCCCCCGGCAGCCGCCAACGGCCATGCCCCGGGCGCCGGAGGAACAGGGGCAAACCAACGCCGGCACCGACAAAAAAAAGGCCGAGGCCCTGCTCGACAATATCCGGGAAAACCCGGCTCAGATAATGCGGTTCATGCTCCCGGACAAAAAACGGGGCGCCGGATCGGAAAGGGACTGGTAATATGCGTGTTTTCAAAACCATGACACGGGTCATCCTGCTGGTGCTGTCGGCAAGTGCCGCGATGGCGGTCGACGCACCGACCCTGCGGCTCGACCGCCAGAAAGCCACCCTGGTGGACTCGGTCCGGCTGGAAGTCAGCATTGCCGGCACCCGCCAGGGCGACGCCGCGCCGATCATCACCGGTCTGGAACCGTTCACGGTTTCCCGGGGCGGCACCGCCAGCCGGGTGCAAATCGTCAACGGCCAAATGGATGCAACCGTCACCCACACTTTTTTCCTGCAACCCAAACAAACCGGCACCTTTACCATCGGTCCGGCACAAGTTGAGATCGACGGCCGCAGCCTGTCAAGCAATCGCGTCACGCTCACGGTCACGGCGCCGTCCCCAACCACCGGCAAGCGGCGCGATCCGGTGTTCATCGAGTCCGAACTGTCCGCCGACAACATCTTCACGGCTGAACAGGTCTTTTTCACCCTCAAGCTGCACCATCGGGTGCACATCGGCGATCTGCGGTTAGGCCTGCCCACAATCGACCACATCACCTTCAAACAGCTTGGCCAGCCCCGCGATTACCAGACAAAAATCGGCGGTGTCGATTACGGGGTGGTGGAAATCCGGTACGTGCTGACAGCCGCCCGGGCCGGTGTTTATTCCGTCGGCCCTGCCAGGATGAGCATGACCGTGCGACGGCGCAAACGCCGCTCATCGCTCGATGGCCTCTTCGACAGCCCGCTTTTCGGCAACCCGTTTTCCTCACGCGACGACCGCCACCTCACCGTGGTCACCCAACCACCGGCACTGACCGTGCGCCCGCTGCCCATCAAAGACCAACCCGCCGATTTCAGCGGCGTGGTGGGCCGGTTCGAGATGCAATCGACCCTGACCCCCAACCGGCTGCCCGCCGGTGAGTCGGCCACCTTGACGGTCCGGGTATCCGGCAGGGGCAACGTGAACCGCCTGCCCGATATCGAACTGCCCGACACCCCGTTTGCCAGGGTTTACGGTGACCAGCCGGTGCTGGAAACGCAGGACGACGCCAACGGCAGCGGCGGCTCGAAAACCATGAAGTGGGCCCTGGTGCCAAACAAGGCCGGCCGGTTCACCCTGCCGCAACTGCGCCTGAGCTACTTCGATCCAACCACCGAACGCTACCAGACATTGCAGACCGCCTTGCACACGCTGACGGTCCTGCCCGGCACCTCTCAATCAGCCGCAGCCGCGCCGGCCCCGCCGGGGGCAGCGGCCAAAGCCCCGCAGGGGGGCAAACAACAAATCGAGCAACTCGGCCGGGATATCCTCCCGATCCACATGAGCGCCGACAACCTGACCGTCCCCTTCCGGTCCCTGAGCACCGGCTGGTTTTTCTGGCCGGCGCTGCTCGGCCCGCCGGCGATTTACGTCATTCTGCTGGGCGGCATCCGCTTGCGCCGGCAAACGCCCGAACGGCGGGCCCAGGCCAGATCCAAACGCGCGTACAAGTCTCTGGTCCGGGCGTGCCGGGGCAACACCACCGAATGCACGGCCCTTCTGGAGACTTTCCGGGTGTATCTCAACGACCGGCTCAACCTGTCCATCGGCACCCTGACCCCGGACGAGGCCCAAACCATCCTCCTGGCCCATGGCGTCACGGCCGCCACGGCCCAAAAAGCCGGCGCAATCATCCAACAGCTTGAAACCGCCGCCTATGCCGGGCAGGCCACGGCCCCGGCCGAAACCGCCGAAGATCTTCTGGCGCTGGCCGGAATTCTTGAAAAGGAGCTGCGATGACCCGGATTGCCTGTCTGCTGTTGATCGCCCTGCTGCCGGGTTTACTTCCCGCAGCCGCTGCCGCCGACATCAAGGCGGCCCAGGAGATCTTTTTTGAAGCCAACCGCGCCTATAAAAACCAGCAGTTCCGCAAAGCGATCGACACCTACCAGACACTGATCGCCGACGGCTTTGCCAACGGCCACATTTTCTACAACCTCGGCAACGCCTACTATCGTAGCGGCGATCTCGGCCGGGCGATCCTGTTTTATGAACGTGCCCGGCTGCTGATCCCGAGGGACGAAGATCTTAAATTCAACCTCGCGCATGCCGCCGGACAAACCCTGGATGCGCCCGGTGATGACCGGGGTCGCCCGGCAGGCGACTTTCCGGGACTCGACAGCGTCAACCTGTTTGAAGCGTTTTTCGTCTTTGCCCTGTTGAATCTCGGCTTTTTCCTGGTGCTCGGCACCCGCCTGTTTCGCAAAACAGAATGGTCGTACTACGCCGTGATCTTCCTGACGCTTCTGATCGGCATCGGCGCCTGCGCCCTGGCCCTGAAATGGTATGGCTGGCGCACCGACAACCGGGCCGTGGTTCTGTCCGGGGAACTCGACGTGCACGCCGGCCCCGACGCCACCGACACCGTCCTGTTTAAACTTCACGCCGGCACCATCGTGCGCCACGAACGTGAAGAAGACGCATGGGCCCTGATCCACCTGTCACCGGACAAACGCGGCTGGACAGCGGCAAACCGCATCGAGCGGATCCGAACTTTTAAATAGTACCCACCCGGAAATAGTAAATTTTGGTTCCTGGCAAGGCCCGAGCATTTTTAAAACCGCAGGCATATTAAACCGGCGACTAAATACCTGAGCCTTCGTCATGCCGGACTTGATCCGGCATCCAGAATTGACGCTTGATTCCGGCGCTCGCCGGAATCACGATTTTAAAGGTATTTTATTGCCGGGTTA
>JANQIE010000272.1 GCA_028282295.1 Desulfobacterales bacterium
ACTTGGCTTCAGGTCATCCTGGTCCGATCTTCGGTCCCAAAATCCTCGCCATAGCCTGCTATGGCTGCGGTTTTGGCCCCTCAGATCGAATCAACCTGACCTGAAGCCGGGCGCCTAAAATGTGAAATTATTTTTGCGCGAGCCCTAAGTTAATGACATTGATTGGAAACTTGAAACTTGAAATTCAATGTCATTAACTTTCGGATAGTTGTCAGTTAATAGTTATCAGAATGGCTTGGTGGGCGTGGCCCACCCTACAATTTTACCCGGTAGTGTATGATGTGGGCCGATGAAAGTTAACGGTAAATTCTATTTCGATCCCGACGATCCGATCTATTCTGATCATTTTCCCGGCAATCCGGTGGTGCCGGGCAGTTTGGTGATTCATGCGTTTCTGAAAGCCGCGGCACGCATGTTGACCGCGACATCGCCGGTGACGGTTGAAAACTTCCGCTTCAAAAAGTTTCTGCGTCCGGGCAAATACGATTTTCAACTACAGAAGATTTCTTCCAGGGACGAGATCATGACATTAAATTGCCGGCTCCTGGCCGCTGAAGAGGTGGTGGTCACCGGAAGGTTGCGCCAATGCAGCTGACCTTTGGCGGGCAGGTAGTTTTTATTCTGGGCGGCACCGGCGCCCTGGCGCTTGAATTTGCCGCGCGTGCGATGGCGGCCGGCCTGACCCCGGTGTTGACCTACCGCAACGCCCAGGGAGAACAAAAGATCACCGCGCGCTTGGCGGAGCGTCAACACCGCTATCGAACACTGGATCTGGATCTGGCCCGGCCGCAACCGGCACAGGCATTGGCGCCCCTGAGACACTCCCCGGACTATCTGGTCGATTTTGCCCAGGGGGATCTGGAAAACCTGGTCGCCGCGGCCGATGACAACACCGCCGCGAGTTATTTTAAAATCAACATCAGCGGCCGTTTCATGGTTGTCAAAGCCATTGCGCGCCTGATGCTGCAAAAGCGCAAAGGGCGCATGGTCTTTGTCTCCTCGGCGGCAGCGGCCCGGCCCAATCCCGGCCAGGGCTTTTACGCCGCCGCCAAGTCGGCCTCGGAAGCACTTTATCGAAACCTGGGTCTGGAACTGGGCGAGCGCGGCATCACCACCGTCACCCTGCGGCCCGGCTATATCGCGGCTGGAAGAGGACAACAATTTATCGACAACCATCAGGAACTGATAAAAGACAAAATTCCCATCCAGCGGGCCCTCACCGCCCGTGAGGTCGCCGACACGCTTCTCTTTCTCCTGTCGGATTGCGCCCAAGGCTTCAACGCCACCGCCCTGACCCTGGACGGCGGGATGTCAGCGGGGAAATAAAATCAAACATTCCGTAGAAAACCGAATTTCAAGTTTCAAGTTTCAAGTTTCAAGTTTCGAATTCCCAACCAACCGGAGTTTACCATGAACGAACTTAAAACCATCACAACCCTTCTAGTCGACCTGCTCGACCTGGAAAACGACCGGATCGGACCGCAAAGTTACCTGGTGCGAGACCTGGGCATGGAGTCGATCGACTTTCTGGAATTGGCGGTTTCGCTGAACAGTGCCTTTCAGGTGCCGGTGGCAGACGATGTTGTCTTTCTGCGCAACCTGCGCCTGTTCATCGTCCAGGCTGAAGAAGCAGGCGAAGATATCGCCGCCTGTCTGCAAACGCACTACCCGTTCCTGTCCGGTAGGCGCATCGCGCAAATGGCCAATGATCTTGCCGCCGGGCCGGTGCTCCAGGTACGCGACCTGGTGGCCTATGTCCGGTTCCAGACCCATGCGAACAAGGCGGCCTGAAAGTGATGGACACCTGCTTTGTCAACGAATTAGACAAACTGCTGCGCGACCGGCGCAGTATCCGCAAGTATACTTCCGAGCCGGTCCCGCCCGAAATGCTGGCAGCACTGATCCACAGCGCGGTTCAGGCCCCCTCCCCTTCCAACAGCCAGCCGGTGCGTTTTGTACGCCTAGTGTCCGATGAAACGCGGACCCGGTTGCAACAGGCCCTGGCCGGGGGACGCGAGCGTTTCATGACCCGGCTCGCTTCCCGCCAGGACGTCAAACGGGTTCGCAACTGGATCAAGGTTTACTACCGCTACAGCGCCTTCATGTTCGATGCGCCGGTCCTGCTGGCCGTGGGCACGGTCACGCAGTCCGCCGGTTTTGCCCATCAATTGAAAACCGCCGGTCTGATCGCAACCGACCCGCGCAAAGACGCCGACAACACCATCACCGTGGGACTGGCGCTGCAGAACCTGATGCTCAAGGCCGCGTCGCTCGGCCTGGGAAGCTGCATCCTGACCGCCCCGCTGGTTTTCATTGACAACATCGACGATGTCCTCAACCTTTCCGGCATGCAGGTCAAGTGCCTGCTCACGCTCGGCTTTGCCGCGCAGCAGCCGCCGGCCCCGTCACGCCTGACCGCGGCCGACATTTACGCGGAGGTTTAAATGGCAAGGCGGGTGGTGATTACGTCGAT
The DNA here is from genome assembly GCA_028282295.1 of Desulfobacterales bacterium. GTDB lineage: Bacteria > Desulfobacterota > Desulfobacteria > Desulfobacterales > JANQIE01 > JANQIE01. The sequence continues at coordinate 2,474 of JANQIE010000272.1, forward strand.
GGGGCTGGTTTCAAATCTGGGGTTGCGTTCTGAACAGGTTGCCGACAGCTTTCGCCATGACCGCACCCATTTTGGTCAATCAACAATGGCCGACGGGATTGCCGTCAGCCCGGTGCCGGATTTCGATATCAAGGCCGTCACCGGCCGTTTTAAAAACTTGCGCTATTTGAACCGGGGAGCGGCTCTGGCGACGGCAGCAGCCTGCCGGACCGTTAAAAAAGCCGCTCTGACACCGGAGCAACTGAGCGCCACCGGTCTGTTTGTCGGCAACGGCCCCAATCTGGACCTGGGTGACGAGTGCCCTGACATCGAGAACGGGCGCATGGCGGCCGACAAACTGCCGGCCCTGTGGCTGCTGCGTTTTTTACCGAACACCGCCGCGTCGGCCATTGCCCAACTTACCGGCGTGCACGGCGACAACCTTTCCGTGGGCACGGCCTGCAGCGCCTCGCTGCAGGCCATCGGGGAAGCATTTCGTAAAATCAAGGACGGCTACCTGGACACGGCCCTGGCCGGTGGCGGCGACTCGCGGCTTGGCGCCGGTGGTCTGCTGGCCTACCAAAAGGCCCGGGCCCTTTACGACGGGCCGGAAGAACCGGCTGCCGCAAGCCGTCCGTTCGATACCCGGCGCAGCGGTTTCGTACCGGGTGAAGGCGGGGCCTTTTTTCTCCTGGAAAGCTTACCCAAAGCTCAACAACGCGGCACGAGAATTTGGGCGGAAGTCGTCGGTTACGGCGCCGCCATGGACGGCGGCACCATGACGGCCCCGCACCCCGACGGGGTCTGGGCGGAACAAGCGGTGCGAAGCGCCCTTGATGAAGCCGGATTACCTTGTGAACAGATCGAGGCGATCGCGGCCCACGGCACCGGTACCCCGTTGAACGATGCCATGGAAGCGGCTTTGATCGGCCGCCTGTTCCGGCATCGCCCCCCGGTCCTGGCGCTCAAGTCCTGGATCGGCCATTTGGCATCGGCCTGCGGCGCTGTGGAGCTGGCGCTGGTGTTAAGCGGTTGGCGCCACGGCATTCTGCCGGGCATTCGAAACCTGGTAACCCCCTGCAACCCCAACCTCAATTTCCTGCGCGAGACCGCTTCCGGTCCGCAGCCGCAAACGCTCCTATTGGAAAACTTCGGCTTTGGCGGTCAGAATGCGGCGCTGGTGATCAAACCATGGAACAGTTGACCATCTCCAGCAAACTGGACGGGTTTATGCTACTGGACGGTATCGATACGGTGACCGCCGACACCATCAAAGGCCGGGCGGTTTTTAACCGCACACCGGTCTACACCGGCCTGGAAGCCATGGCCCAACTGGGCGCCCTGCATGTGCGCCGCCAAATTGATTTCAAGGCCCATGCCTTTTTATTAAAAGTGATCCAGTGTCGCCTGCCCGGCGTTGCGCGGCTGGACGGCCGTTATTTACTGCAGGCTGCAAGATCAAGCCACAGCCGCCGGGCTTACACCTATGTCATTCGTGCACGGGGGCCGCGTGGGATCGTCATTGACGGTGATTTTTTATTTGCCTGCGTCGACTACGACAACGCCTTTCAAGAGACCGCGTTGCAAAATCATTACGAAACGTTATTCACATGTTTACAAAACGCTACCGCCAAAAACTAGCCCTGCAACGCCAAAGCGGCCTGTTCCGTGATCCGCCGGTGATTGACCGGCGCCGGGGCAAGTACATCTATTCCGGCAACACCAGACTGATCAACTTTGCTTCCAACGACTACCTGGGCCTCGGGGGATGTGAACGCCTGGGCGCCAAAATAGCGGCCCATTTTGCCCGTTATGGCGCATCGTCGTCGTCGTCACGGCTGGTGTCGGGCAACTATGAACGGATCAACACCGCAGAAAAAGCGTACGCCGAATACTTCGGCTACGAGGACGCCCTGTTCTTCCCCAGCGGTTACCAGGCCAATCTGGGTGTGCTGTCGACCCTGTTCGAGCCGGGCGACACGGTGCTCTTCGACAAGCACATCCATGCCAGCAGTGTCAAGGGGGTCGCCTTGGCCGGGGCCATTTGCCGAGGCTACAATCACAACCACATGGACCATCTGGCCCGGCGGCTGGTGCGAACCGATGCGGAACAAGCTGCCGTGGTGACCGAGTCGCTGTTCAGCATGGATGGTGATTGTCTTCCGGTCGACGCCCTGGCCGAATTAAAGGCACACCACAAGTTCTTCAGCGTGATCGACGAAGCCCATGCCTTTGGGGTTCTGGGGCCGGGCGGGCGCGGGTTGGCACGGCCGGTGGCCGATGTGGCCGTGGGCACCTTTGGCAAGGCGTTGGGCCTGTTCGGTGCGTTCGCTCTGCTGCCACGGACTGTCAAACGTTATCTTTGCAATTTTGCGTCACCCCAGATTTACACCACCACCCTGCCTGAAGCCCACGCAGCGGCGTCTTTGGATGTTTTGGAAGCAATTGCTGCCAGCGATGAACGTCGCCGGAATTTGCAGGCGGTCAGCCAACGGCTGAAGACGGCGTTGATCCACGCCGGGTTCAAGGTTGGCGGCGATGCGCATATTCTGGCGGTCACCCTGGGGGAAGAAAAACTGGCGGTCGCGGTGGCCCGCAAATTGCGGGCCGAAGGTATTTTCGTTTTACCGGCCCGCTATCCCACGGTGCCCCTGAAACAGGCAATTCTGCGCATCAGCTTAACCGCCCTGCACACCCCGGCGGACGCCGATTACTTTGTCGACCGGCTCAAGCAGGTATCTGCTCAACAGAAGGCATAAAATGAATGAACCGCAGCCATGCAACGATTCCATTTTCGTAATCGGCACCGACACCGATGTTGGTAAAACCGTGGTTTCCCTGCTTTTGATGCAACATTTTTACGCCGTGGGACGTGCCTCGATTTACCTCAAGCCGTTTCAAACCGGATGCCGCACACCGCGCGATGCAAACAGCGATGCCGGTTTTGTTTACGCCCACACCCCGGCCCTGGCGGGGCAGGACCCGGCCCAGGCAGTCCTCTACTGCCACCGGGAACCCAAAGCGCCCTACTTTGCCGCGCGCCAAGCCGGCGAAGACATTGACATCGACCACGTCGTGCAGCAGATCCGGGCGCGACAACGCTGCGCCCCCCCCCTGATTCTGGAGGCGGCCGGCGGCCTGCTGGTACCGGTGACGGCCGACCGGCTGATGATCGATGTGCTGGCCCAGGTGGACTGCCGCGCGTTACTGGTGGCCCGCGCCGGACTGGGTACCATCAATCACACCCTGCTTTCCATCGAGGCCCTGCGCCGGCGGGGAATCAAGCCCCTGGGAGCGGTCCTGGTCGACAAAGAAAATTCACCACGGGATCTAGTCGAGGAGAATATCGCGGCGATCGAGCGGTTTGGCGGACTTGCAGTGGGCGGGGTCATCGGGCGCATTGATAATTTCGATGCCCCGTCCGCAAAGTGTTTTGAGCCGTTGAGAAAACTACTTGGGCCGATAGACGTGTAAATTATGAATTATGAATTCAAAATTAAGAATTGCGGATGGAGACCATTTATATTAACCCGGCAACAAATTACCTCAACAACTGTCATGCTGGCGAACGGCGAAACGGCAAGAGAAAAGACAAGAAGTCACCCCGGCGAACCACGGCACGGCACAAGAAGCCACCACACGTCACCCCGGCGAACGCCGGGGTCCAGAATCAAATCGACAAATACCTTTTTATCATGCCTATACCCGCAAAGCCGGGGCAGACAACGGAATCCGGACCTTACGTTTGCGACTTTCCTGAATGCCGACCTTCGCCGGCATGACGAAAATAAATACGGCTACCAATGATCGCGCCAACGCTCGTCCAACAAACCGAAACACAAATGACAAAAAACACTCGTCACCAC
>JANQIE010000299.1 GCA_028282295.1 Desulfobacterales bacterium
TCATTTCGCAAAAATGCAAAAAATCAACTTTTTGGGATTCTAACTACCTGAAATTATTAAACCATGATTTCAAAACAGGGGTTTTCGTTCAGACACTATGTATCCTTTTTGGCTGCCAGTGCGCATATGTGATTTGCATCGTTTACGAACAGCTCTATCGATCATATCATCGCTCAATGCAACAAGGCATCAACATGTTAGAGATTCTTGAATATAGCCCCGGCGGAATGGGGTTTGGCATAAGTTCATGTTATACGATTTTTTCAAATGATCTTTTATTGCTCTCGTGTCTTTGGGCTCTCCTAGTGTGTTACAACAAGCGGCCATCCGATGTTTCATTTCCGCTGTCGCTGTTGTAGGTCAAGACATGGAAAGTCTATGGTTATTGATTCGCAGTTCAGCCTTGAGGATCTATCGATCGGCAGCACCTGTCGGTAATTTGATCTTTCTTGCGACCATCGTGATAGCGGCATATGGTTCCATTGTCAGCCACCGGACTCTGCAAAGAAGCAGGGTACCGGTTGACGCAAAGACTGCTTATGATAAAGCCATCGTGTTCGGAAACAAAAAGGATTATGAAAATGCACTTAAATTATTCAGTGAGGCAATAAAAATTGCTCCCAGTTTTACCGAGGCTTATGTCAGAAGAGGCCGAATTTACAGCGAGGTCTACCAGAAGAAGGAACGAGCGATAGCGGATTTAGCGTTTGCTATACAAAATATCCCTCGATATTATAAAGCATATAATCATCGTGGAAAAATCTACCTGGCAATGGGACAGTACAATAACGCTCTATCTGATTTTAGTATGGCAGTACAACTCAGTCCCCGGTTCGCTACGGGGTTTTTTCATCGAGGCCGAGTTTATCAAAGGATGGGAAATTATAATGAAGCTATAAAAGATCTAAGCATGGCCATCCAAATCGATACTGGCTTTGTTAATGCCTATAAAACTCGGGGATATCTGTATTTAACGGCTGGGCAATATTTTGAGGCTATTGCGGACTATTCTGCTGCAATTTCGATTTTTCCAGATGATCCGAACAGCTATTACCATCGCGCAATTTGCTACCGAAAAACGGGATCATTTGAAAAGGCCTTGGAAGATCTATATTACACATTAGCATCGGTTCCCGATTACTATGAAGCGTTTTATGAAAAGGGGATGGTTCGATTCGAATTGAAACAATTTGATCATGCTCTTGACGAATTCACCTCAGCTATTAAGCTGAATCCAAAATACTATCAGGCTTATGTCAATCGTGGCAACGCTAACGCGAGATTGATGAAATTTCAAAATGCGCTTGAAGATTTCAATACGGCTATCCGGCTTGCGCCACGGGATTTGAACGCTTTTATCAGCCGCGGTGCTGTTTACATGATCCATTTTAAACAGACTGAAAAAGCCTGTTCTGACTGGAAACGTGCATGTGAATTAGGTGATTGTCGAAATTATAAAATGGCAAAAGCAAAAGGAATTTGCAAGCATCAATAATGAGAACGCGCAGAACATAGAGCAGCTTTTCGACCGTCTACCACCTCAGAGCTCCCAACAAAACGCAGAAAAATACCCCGTCACCCCGGCGAACCCCGGGTCAGGTCCGGGGCAGGCGCCGGGGCCCAGGATCTAAACGACAAAATACCTTTAAACCCCCAAAAAAGAATCGAAGCAAAGAGACATCTGGCTTCCTGGATGTTCGACAGTTGCTATTCGATTAGAACAAATCAGTATGTGCGGCATCACCGGAATACTAAATTTCAATGGCGCGCCGATCGATGGGGACGCGCTTAAAAAGATGACCACCACCCTCGCGCATCGGGGGCCGGACGGCGACGGTTATTTTATTGCGTCCGCGCTTGGATTGGGGCACCGGCGCCTGGCGATCATCGATCTGAGCGACAGCGGGCGGCAGCCGATGACCACCGCGGACGGCCGGTATACAATCGCCTACAACGGCGAGGTATACAACTTCAAGGAACTGCGATGCGAATTGGAAGGGGCGGGACACCGTTTTCGGTCGCGGTCGGACACCGAAGTCCTTCTGGCGGCCTATGCCCAATGGGGGGCCGATTGCGTCACCCGCTTCAACGGGATGTTCGCCCTGGCGATCTGGGATGGTATTGAGCGCTCCCTTTTTCTGGCCCGTGACCGGTACGGCATCAAGCCCCTGTACTACGCGTTGGACGGCCGGCAACTTCTGTTTGCGTCGGAACACAAGGCGATTTTAAACTATCCCGGTTTTGCACGCCGACTCGATGTTGAGGCGCTGCTTGAATACTTCACCTTTCAAAACCTGTTCACGGATAAAACGTTTTTCGAGCAGATCAAACTCTTTCCGGCCGGGAGCTGGTGCTCGGTTACAATGCACGCGCCTCCCGCGGAATTGACCTTTCACCGCTACTGGGATTTCAATTTCCACGAACCGGCTGACCCGATGCCGCCGCAAGCCTATGCGGAGCAGCTTTTGTTTCTCTTTCGCCAGGCGGTCAAGCGGCAGATGGTCAGTGACGTCGAGCTGGGCGCGTATTTGAGCGGCGGCATGGATTCGGGGTCGATCACGGCTGTGGCCGCAACCCGGATGCCGTACATCAAGTCCTTCACCTGCGGGTTTGATCTGCATTCGGCCTCCGGCCTCGAATTGGGGTTTGACGAGCGCGACAAGGCCGAATACATGTCCTACCGCTTCAAAACCGAACATTACGAGATGGTTCTCAAAGCTGGTGACATGGAAAGAATTCTGCCGCGCCTGGCCTACCATGTCGAAGAGCCGCGCGTGGGGCAAAGCTATCCCAATTACTACGTTGCGCAACTGGCAAGCAAATTCGTCAAAGTCGTTCTGGCCGGCACCGGTTCGGATGAAATCTTCGGGGGCTATCCATGGCGGTACTACCGCGCCGTCAACAACGGCAGTTTTGAAGACTACATCGACAAATACTACCTGTATTGGCAGCGCCTGATTCCCAACCGGGAAATCAAGACCCTGTTCCAGCCGGTCTGGCCGCAGGTCAAGCATGTCTGGACCCGCGACATTTTCCGCGATGTCTTCAACGGCTGCCGTGATCGTTCGGCCTGCCACGCGCCGTCGAGCCCTGCGGCGTATATCAATCAATCGCTCTACTTTGAGGCCAAAACGTTTCTGCATGGCCTGCTGATCATCGAGGACAAGCTGAGCATGGCCCACGGCCTGGAAACCCGGGTTCCTTTTCTGGACAACGATCTGGTCGACTTTGCCATGCAGGTGCCGGTGAATTTGAAACTGGCTAACCTGGCCCAGGTCGCCCGGATCAACGAAAACGAACCCGGACTCAAAACGAACAAGTACTTTCTGAAGACCCGCGACGGCAAGCTCATCCTGCGCAAGGCCATGCGGCCCATCATCCCGGCGGCCATCACCGACAATGTCAAGCAGGGCTTTTCCGCACCGGACGCCGGTTGGTTCAAGGGTGACAGTATCGACTATGTCCGCAAAATTCTGCTCGATCCCAAGGCCGGGATTTACACGCTGCTGGACGCGCCCAGTGTGCACGCCATTGTCAACGGGCATTTGGAAGGTAAAAGCAACCGGCGCCTGTTTATCTGGTCGTTGTTGAGTCTGGAGTGGTTTTTAAGGCAATACCGGCTCGCACCAAGCAGGACATAGCGTTTTTGACCCCTTACGGCGTTCTTATGTTTTTTACAATTTGTGGTTATTCATAAAACCCAAGTGAGTTTGGCAAAGGTAAAAAATTTGTACATGTTCAGAGGGTATAAACCAATCTGATTAGCTGAGCCAATTTAAATCAGGCTCTTGATCTTTGAAAAAGGAATCTATTGCTTGCACA
>JANQIE010000074.1 GCA_028282295.1 Desulfobacterales bacterium
TAACCATGGGCGGATGAAATTCAAGTTTGTGTCCATCCAGAAATAAAATACCTTTAAAATCGTGATTCCGGCGAGCGCCGGAATCAAGCGTCAATTCTGGATGCCGGATCAAGTCCGGCATGACGAAGGCTTACATATTTAGTCGCCGGTTCAATAACCACATAGAGTTAAAAACTATTTTTTGTTTCGCGCAGAGGCGCAGAGCACGCAGAGGGATTTTATTTTTTTGCGGTTGTCCATAAGGCCCAAGTGAATTCGGCAAAGATAAAAGCTGCCCACCAGGAATTCCCCTCTTGAGGGCATCGCCTTCAGACTAAAAAAATTTGTAACACGCACTTACGTTGCGGCGAGCCGCTGAAAAAAGCAATTTGCGCGTTTTGGAAAATTTCCTGGATTCCCGCCTGCGCGAGGATGACGAAGTAGGTTCTGCTCCGTCGTGTTTAGGCGAGGCAAGACCTACTTCGTCACCCCGGCGAAAGCCGGGGGCCAGAATCTAAACGACAAAATACCTTTTTTACTTACTTTTCGCGCAAGCCCTTAGCCTGACGGCTATGCCCTCAAGGGGGGGGGGAATCCCTGGGAAGAATTTTTTACGGTTGTCGAACTCACTTGGGTTTTATGGGGATCCGCATTATTTTTTTACCCCCTCTGCGCGAAACTTTCCGGTTCTTTGATGTTAGGATCTGATTTTCCATAGATGGGGCACTAACGAGAAGTAAGCACATCATCAAGATCGGACCAGATTGCCTGAATGAATGGAATTATTTCCTGATCCGCTGCGGCCTCATCGGGCAACGGCTTTTCCGACGAGATGGCGATCATAGCGGCGTTGTTGCGGCGTTTGAACAGGGCAGACAGCAGGCCATGTAATTTCACCTTCAACGGATCGGTATAAATCCGCCCATCCATGTAATACCAGAAGTAAAAAATCCGTTTGTCACCGGCGAAGGTTTGCGACGCCAGTCCCCGGGGCAGGCCGCGATTGATGGTGACGGTCCGGCCGTTCAGATCGATTGCGACCGGTCTGGCTTTCAGGTGCAGCCACATCAGCCGGTGATTGATCAGTTCCTTGTCCTGGGTTTGATCGGCGTAGTAACTGACGAGCAGGCCGATTTGCGGAGCGGCGCCGGCCCGGCGGTAGATCCGTTTGAGCGTGCTGTCTCCGGTGACAAACTTAAAGGGCCAGTCGGGATCGGCGACCATGCGCCCCTGCCACTGGTGCACGGTCTGCGGGAACGTTTGCAGCGGTTTTGTAAGCGGCACCGGCCGAACCGTGTAAAAATTCAGGTACAGGCTGACGGCCAGTAGCAGCGTCAGGGCCAGCACCATCGGCCCGGTTTTCAGGCGTTGGATGAAGGTCATCCCGTCGGTGGCGCTTTGTGTCACGCCCTCGGTTTGCACTGCGCCCTTGCCGCGGGTTATCAGGCCGACAATGCCGAACAAAAGGCCGCCGAAGATAAAAATAAACGTCACATACAGTAATTCAAAGGGGCCGTGGATCGAATCGCCATGATGGTTGATGGTCCACAACCCGATCAAAGCAACCCGCAGGCCGTTGGCGAAAATACCGGTTGCAAGGGCAAAAACGATGATGCCGATTTTCTGCACAAAAGAGACGCGCGACAAAAAGGCCAGCGGTATCGCCAGGGCGACCAGGGCCACGATGTGGTTGACGCCGTTGCAGACCTTGGCAACCTCCAGGGTGATGTGCGGCAGTTCGATGTACTCCCCTTGCAGGAAGACCGGCATGCCGGTCAGGGCCAGCATGCGGGCCGCGATCCAGGCCGCCATGGTTTGCAGATGGATACTGAAGCTGCCGAGCACCTCTTCGAAGAAAGAGAACAGGAACACCAGGTAGCCCACCGGAATAAACAGAATCCGGAACTGCCTGAACCCGAGCACCAGCAGCACCAGCCCCAAAACCGTAATGATCAGCGCCACACCCTGCAGGATAAGGGTATGACTCAGCTTGCTGATCAGAAAGACACCTAAGCCGCCAAAGGTCAACAGCCCGCCCATCCCGAAGGAGGGGGCGATCTCGGTGGCCGCGATTTTTTTACGCTTGCACCACAACATGTAACCACTGATGCCGGCGATCAGCACGCCGTAGGAGCCGGCAAAGGTGCCCCACCCTTTCACTGTGCGCCAGATGATTTCGTGGTACACCACAGCGAATGACAGGCTGAGTAGCGCCAGGGCGACAAGCGACGGCTTCGATCGGCCGGGGCTGTTTAGCAAAGAGACTTTCATTCAGATTAATTTGGTTTTATCGATCTTGCCCCGATCGGAGGTTGGGAGGGTATCACGGAACTCGATGATTTGGGGCACCAGCAGGACTTCGAGATGTTGCTGACAGGTTTTGAGAATCTTTTCTTCGGTCAATTGGGAGGCGCGGTCCAGGACAACAAAGGCTTTGACGATGTGGCCGGCGATTTCATCGGGCACCCCGATCACCGCCGCTTGCACCACACCGTCGATTTGTCTTAAGAAGGATTCGATTTCCAGGGGGCTGACCCGTTCTCCCTTGGTTTTGATGATATCGTCCTTGCGCCCCATGAAGTACAAAAAGCCGTCTTCATCCATTTTGAACAGGTCGCGCGTGTGCAGCACGGTGCCGCCGGTGGCCGCGTCCGGTTTGAATACCCGGGCGGTTTCTTCCGGGGACCGCCAATAGCCTTGCATGACATTGTCGCCCCGGACCACCAGTTCGCCCACTTCATGAGGGCCGACCCGGTTGCCGTGGTCATCCACGATCGATACCCGGGCGTTGGGAATCGCTTTGCCGACGGAAGCCGGCCGGTTGTCGATCTCGGCCGGATCGAGATAGGACACCCGTTTGCACTCGGTCAACCCAAACATGGAATAGATGGCCGTGGCGGGAAAAATCCGCCGCAGTTTGCCGGTCAGGTGGATCGGCAAGGTGTCGCCGGTGTTGGTAATGTATCTGAGGTGGGGCAGGCCGTTCTTCAGACTGTTTTCCAGTTTCATCAAAATGACCGCAATGGTCGGAACCAGCGGCAGGCCGGTGATTTTTTCGGTCTCCAGCAGTTCGACAATGCGATACGGATAGGCGAAACTCTTCTCCAATACTACGGTGGCGCCGGCATAAAAGGCCATGATGATTTGATACAAACCGTAGTCAAAGGCCAGCGGCAGCATGTTCAGGATAATGTCATCCGGCTGCAGGCGCAAATAGGACGCGATGCTGCGGGTCACGGAAACCATGCTGTGATGGGCCGACATGACCCCCTTGGGCACGCCGGTGCTCCCCGAGGTATAAATGATGGTGGCCAGATCGACATCGATCAGATCGATAGCATGCAACACATCTTCACCGCCTGCATCGACAAGCAAATCTTCCCAGGGACACGTCCGCAAGTCCGGATGGGTCGCAATCGCGCGGCAGGCCGCCATGCCGTCATCGCCCTTGACCCACACAATGCAGCGCAACGGGGGGGGCGTGTCCAGGCTATCGGCGACCACCGCGCACTTGTTGCCGGAAGCAATGAGCGCCATGGCGCCCGAGTCGTTCAGGATATGACCGAGTTTTTTGGCCTTGGTGTTCGGATTGACAACCACGAAGGTCCCGCCGGCTTTCAGGATACCGAAAATCGCCACCACGCTTTCAACCGAGTTCTCCAGATAAAGAACCACCCGGTCATGGGGCTTCAGGCCGAACATCACCAATGCCGTGGCAACGCGCCGGGCCGACTCATTCAGTTGGCCGTAGGTGTAGCGCCGGTCGGCGCACACAAGGGCGGTTTTATCCGGTGTCCGCCCGGCGCTGCGCGATAGAAACTCGTGCACGAATCGCATATGCGTATCATTTTTTGTGGTCAAGGCGCTGCGCCTTTTTATCGGTATCGATCAGCTCGATGTTCAAACCGTGTTTGGCAAACAGGAAGGCGATGTTTTCGTTGTCAAAGGCTTCCCCCGGTTCGGGTGCGGTGATGACGCGCAGCCCGGCCCCTTTGAGGCGGTCGATTTCGGCATCGATTTGATCGCACTTGAAACACAAATGATGCAAGCCGCCTCCTTTGCGGGCGAACCGGTAGATCGGCGAGGTTTCATTCAACGGCTGGGTCAATTTGACGGTCAACGAGCCATCTTTTTCCAGAAAGACGACTTTCACCTGCTGACGCGTATTGACGACAATCCCGGTGGCCTGGTGGTAGCCGAAGACCGTGCGCCAGTGTTCGATGCCCGCTTCGATCGATTTCACAACCAGTCCGATATGATCGATTTGCATGGGGTTGGCTCCGTGTCAGGGTTGGGTGCTACGTTTTTTTAGAGCACGTTGGCGAGCACCAACAAGAGCTCTTTGGCCACATGCCGGCCGCCATCGGCATTGAGATGTTTGCCGTCCGACGCATACGCGGGCACCAGAGCATTATAGACCTGGCCCTCGTGTTCATAGCTGTATCGCCTGCCGTCCGGATAGGTCGACTCGGCCGCCGCCAGGTCAAAAATCGGCATTTTGTTTTGATACGTGTTGATCAACAGTTGGTTGAACCTGTTACGCGCGGCGTTCTCGGCATACCCTCTGATAGGGCGTCCGATGATCCGCTTGACCCAGGCTTTGGGGCCGGTCTGAATCACCGTCAGGGGCACAGTGACATGGACAAAGGTGGTGCGGGGGTACTTTTGCTTCAACCGGTCCATGGTCTGCCGGTACTGTGCGAACAGGGCGTCGACATCGGTGGTGGCATCAAAATCGATGTAACAGAATTTAAAAAACGCGACATCGCACTGGTTGCCCAAACCGTTTTCGATATACTTGGCAAACGCATCGATCTTGGAGGTGGGGTTTTTGTTTGCGCCGACGGGCGAATGCACCAGGGCGTTGCGTTTGAAGGCATCCTTGTCCGTACCCACGGCGATCGTGAAATCGATGGCCGGGTGATCGCCGATCACCGCCCGCATGCCGTCCAGGATGTTGTTGCCCACCGAGTGGTGGCCAAAATAGATGCGTCCCTTGTTCACGGCCTGCCAATTCTGGGCCGGCACCTTGTCGAATTTGTCGTAAAGGGTTCTGTTCTCCGCCATGTTTTCTCCACTGCAAGAAGTTATGCTGAAAATGATCACGGGTACAAGCAACAGTTTGAAATAATTTATTTTATTCATCGCTACCATCCTTTATCAAGGCACTATTTTGTTTTGCGGTTTCCGTTCAGCAACAGCTATGCCCTCAAGGGGGGAATCCCTGAGAAGAAATTTTTATGATTGTCGAACTCATTTGGGTCTTATGACTCACCATTATTTTTTTTCGGCAATAATCGCGGCACACTTGAAGCGGTCGACTTTACTGTTCGCTTTCTTGGGCAGGGTCCGCGCAAATCTGATTTCCGCCGGCAACTTATACTTGGGCAGTTTGTCGGCCAGCCGCTGCATGAGCAGGGTGGGCGATGCCTGGGTCTCCTTAGCCACCACCAGCCCGACGAGTTTGTTGCCCAGCAGCGGGTCCGGCACACCGATCACCGCCGCCTCCACCGACAGACCGGTGCCGTCGATGGCGTCCTCAACCTCCTGCGGATTGATCCGGTGCCCGCCCACTTTCACCAGGTTGTCCTTGCGGCCGTTGACAAAGAAGAAACCGTCGGCATCCTGATACCCCATGTCGCCGGTGTGGTAGCCGTTGGCGTCAAGAACCGTCCGGGTGGCCCCCGGCGCTTGCCAATAGCCCTGCATGATGTTTGCGCCCGAAGCGACCAACTCGCCCTTTTCACCCTGGGCCACGACATTGCCCCGGGAATCTAAAACCCGCAGGGTGACGCCGGGGATCGGTTTGCCGATGGAGGTCATCTTGGCGTCAAAATCATCCGGGTGCAGGTAGGTCAACCGGGCCGATGCCTCGGTGGCGCCGTACATGATAATCAAATCGGTATGGGCCGGAAGGGTCCGGGCCAGCTCCTGTTTGAGTTGACGGGACATGTGGCCGCCCGCCTGGGAACAATAGCGCAGGGTCTCAAACTGATCGCGCATTTTGCGCAGGGGCGACCGGTGCAACAAATGCGCATAGGTCGACGGCACCCCGGAAAACCCGGTCACTTGCTCCGCCACCATCTGGTTCAGGACACCGGCGGGGAAAGCGAACTTGTTGTTCAACACCACGGTCCCGCCGACGGCCATGTGGGTATTGAGCAACGATTTACCCATGACATAAAAAAAGGGAAGCACGACCATCTGGATATCGTCAGCGGTCAATGCGAGGTATTGACAGATCGACGCTGTATTGGCCGTGATGTTGCCGTGGGTCAGCATGACCCCCTTGGGGTTGCCGGTGGAACCGGAGGTGTAAATGATGCTGGCCAGGGCGTCGGGGGACAATGCCGGTGAAGGCCCCTGGGGCCGGCCTTCGGTGACAACATCATCCCAGGCGTGCTGATTGCCGAAGTTCGCCTTGGGCGCTTTGACGATGAGCAGTTCCGGCTGCAAGGCGTCAATCCGGGCGGCCTTGAGCAGCCGCTCAAACCGAAACGACGTGATAATCGCCTTGGGCGCCAATTCTTCATAAAGGGCGGTAAAACTGTCCGGCTTGATATCCGTGCTGAAGGGCACCACCACGGCGCCGGCTTTCAGGGCGGCATAGTACCCGATCACATACTCTATGCAATTGCCGGACAGCAGGATCACCCGGTCGCCGACGCTTACCCGGTTGTCGGTCAGGAACCAGGCCAGTTCATTGGCCTGGTGTTCGATTTGCGCATAGGTGGCGCGCACGTCGTCATGCACGACGGCCGTTTTGGCGGGGTAGCGTGCGGCGCTCTGTTCGAGATATTGATGGACCAAAGCGGTTGCTTGCATGAGTTACATTTTTCGTTTGATATAAGCTTCCAGGTTATTCAGGGAATCCAGGTTTTCAGGCACAAGTTCTTCATCCTCCACGCTTATCCCGAATTCTTCTTCCAAAAAACCGACCAGTTCGAGCACACCGGTCGAATCAATGATCCCTTCTTCCAAGAATGAGGTTCCGTCCTCCAAACCGTCGGCATTGCCGAACAGAAAATTTTCTACAATAAAGTCTTTAATCAGGGTTTTGTTATCACTCATTGCTTTCCTTCCTCTAATCCATGAATATTCAAAAAACACTAGATTTTAATTTCGGTAACCGGGCTTACCAGCAACGGGGGCAGATGCAGATACCGCGTGGTGGCGCGTTTGGTATCGATATCGTCGAAAACCCGCTGAATCTGTTCGGCGGTCAGGCCCAGCGCCTCGGCGACAACGTGGGTGTCGATGCCGTTATTCTTGGCGTACAGGCACAGATCCAGTTTGTCGTAGGGCAACGAAAAATAAAACTCGTCCTGGCCTTGCGCCAGTGAGTAGGTATCGGTGGTCGGCGGGCGTTTGCGGATTTCTTCGGGAACGCCCAGATGGGCCGCCAGTTGATACACCTGGGATTTATAAAGGTGGGCGATCGGCTTTACATCGGCGGCGCCGTCGCCCAGTTTCACGAAAAAGCCCTGATCATACTCAAGCCGGTTGGGGGTGCCGGCCACGGCAAAATTGAGCCGGTCGGCATGGTAGTACTCCAATGTTTTGCGCACGCGTTGTTTGAAGTTGGTGGCGGCCACGATCTCCAGGTAGGCCTTGAGCGGCAATCGTTTTTTTACCTCATTGCCCTCGGGGTCCTGCGCAACGATTGAGAACAGGCTAAAACCGGTATTGTCGACCACGTTGGGCGTCACGATTTTCGATTTCCAGTTTTCGGTATATTCCGGAATCACCAACCGCACGGCATCGTCGTAGCGGCGATAAAACCCCAGTGCCTTTAAAATTTCGGAAATATCTTCATGCACCTTTGCGACCTTGCAGGTGTCGGCGATCAGGTTGCTAAAATGCAGGGTTTCCTCGGCGGAGTGTTTTTCGGGCATCATCAGCGCAATTACGCGCTCGGCCCCCACCGCCCTGGTGGCCAGCGCCAGCGTGACGCTGCTGTCGATACCGCCGGAAACGGCGACAACCAGGCCGCGCCGTTTTAGTTGTTTGGATAAAAGCTCACGCAGTTGCGCACAGATCTGATCGACTTCCCGGGGCGCATCCAAATCCAGAATGTCCATTGTTAACACATCGGTGTTCGCCATACGTCTTCCTTTCGTTGCCCTTGGGACCGGGCCGGGTTTAATGTGAAGCATCTGGTCGCAAAAGGACCGGAATTCAATACAAGCATAGCTTTAATCAGGCTCTAAATACTTTAAGATTATCCGGCTGCGGTACCGCTACCGCCGGGAAATCACGGATGTACTGCTGATCGAGCAGTTGGGTCGCCAGAATGCCCACCAGAGCCATATTTTCCCGTTCGCTTAATAGTTGCCCCTGGCGTTGACGGCATTTGGTCACCAGTCGCGTCACGCGGGCCGGATTGAACAGGCCGGTCTGTTCAAGGGCGGTGTCGCTCAACAACTCCTGCACATAGGCCGGTTCATGGTCGCCGAAAAAGCATTTGCTGATCGGCGCCCGGTACGGTTGCTTGGGCCGGTCGATCAAGCGTGCCGGTAAATGCGGCCGGGCCACTTGTTTTAGAATATGTTTTTCCTTGAGGCCGTTTAAGCGGTGCGTGACCGGCAGGCGGGAAGCAAACTCGATCACCCGATGGTCGAGAAACGGATAGCGCCCTTCGACCGAGTTGGCCATGGCCATGCGGTCGCCTTGTGACGACAGTAAATAATTCGACAGGAAAATTTTGCTCTCGATATACTGGGCACGGGACAACGGGTGCCACGACATGAACGCGTCCGGCAGGCCGGCTTGAAAGCGTTCGGTCAGTTGTGTCAGGCTCGGCATTTGCCTGCGCAGCGGCTCGGCAAAAAAGCCCTGCAGTTGGGCGGTATTGTGCCAGCGCAGCATGTGGGAGTAAACCGGGGAATCGACCTGATCCAGATTTTTCTTAAAAAAACCTTCCAGGTAGGCTTTGGCCTTGCCGTCGCCCTGGGCAAAGACATACGGATAGAGCCGTTCGAGCAGCATGGGGCGCAGGGTTGAACTCGGGTTGCGCGCCCAAAACCGGCGTACGCGGTCTTCCTTGAAGATATTGTAGCCGGCGAACATTTCGTCGGCCCCTTCACCGGTCAGCACGACCTTGAAATCACTTTCGCGCACCAGGCGCGACAAGAGAAAAAGGGGCACCGGCGCGGTGCGCAGGATCGGGATTTCGGTATGCCAGATCACCTTGGGAAAGGCTTCGCCGATATCCTGTTCGCGGCATTTGATCTTTCGATGAGCGGTCTGCAGGGCCTCGACGGCCGTGTCCTGATAAGCGGCTTCATCAAAGCGTTCGTCGGCAAAGGTCACCGAAAAGGTGCACAAATCATTGTTGAATTTACGTTTGATGACCGACGTGGTGTAGGAGCTGTCCAGGCCGCCACTCAGGTATGAACCAACCGGGACATCGGCCCTGAGCCGGATGCGGGTGGCATCCTGCAGCAACGCTTGCAGCTCGTCGGTAAGATCGGTAAGTGAATGCCGCCACGGGTCCGCGTCCTCAAACCCCATGGTCCAGTAGGATTCGATTTTCAGACCGTCTTGCGAATACAGGGCATAGCTGCCCGGCGGCAGTTGGGCGACATCCCGGAATGCGGTTCTGGTATCGACCGGCGCCCAGCAACTGAAAATCTCGGCCAGTGTTTCCGGGTCGATGGCGCGCGGCACTTGCGGGTCGGCCAGGATCGCCTTGACTTCCGAGGCGAATGTCAAACGGCCGTTTTGCAAATGGTAGAACAACGGCCGAATACCGACGCGGTCGCGCCCCAACAGCACGGTCCCGCGGTTCTGGTCCCAAATCGCAAATGCAAACTGGCCGTTTAGATGGGCGAACATGTCGGTGCCGTAGGCTTCGTACAGATGGACCAGTACTTCGGTATCGGTCCGGGTGTAGAACCGGTGGCCCTTGTTGATCAAATCCTGACGGATCTCCGGGTAGTTGAAGATTTCGCCGTTAAAGACCACCCAGATGGTCTTGTCTTCATTGTGAATTGGTTGATCGCCGCCGCTTAAGTCGAGAATGCTCAGTCGGGCGTGCCCCAGACCGGCGGCACCGTTCAAATACAGGCCGAGAGCATCGGGGCCGCGATGGTGCATCAGCCCGATCATGCGGGTCAACAGGTCCTGTTTGTCTTCCGAAGATTTATAGTTGATGATGCCGGCTATTCCGCACATGGTTTTTCACTTTTGCATAAAGGGGTTCAATAAATAGTTGCATATAGTATAAACAGACATTTCAATGTGGCAAGCGCCTTTTGGTGTTTCAGCCCGGAAGCATTTCAAGATACCGATGGCAGGTGACGAAATTGCAGTCGGCGAAATGCCGCAGCAGTGCTTTGAGTCTGTCGTAGGTTTTGTTCAGGTTGACATAGTGCCTGAAGCGATAGCTCCAGGGCAAGGTAGTGATCCGCGGTTGCCCCGGATCGATTTCCCAGGGGTGCAGATAAAAGACGTACGCCTCTTTGGTTTGCAGGATCTTGCGTATCCCCATGCGAAACAGCATGGACGGGATGAGTCTGAAGTAACCGCCGCCGCCCCAAGGAAGCGTGCGGCCCGCCAGGCTTAAGTTGCTGACGGGAATTTCGTGAAAGGCGTGATCGAGCGCTACAGCCGCGGCGCGCCCGTTTATCCGGCAAGCGGAACACCGGCCGTACCGGTCATGCATGGCAAAGGAGTTGTAGCTTGAATCGTAGCGATAACCGGCCGCCTTGATCGTTGTCAGGACATCGTCATTAATCGAAAAACTGGGGGCGCGATAGCCGACAACTTCCCTGCCGGTGATGTCTTCCAGCAATTGCCTGCTGCGGTTTAAATCCGATGCCAATGCGTCCCGGCTTTGGCTGCTGCACAAATGATGCTCAAAGCCATGCGACGCGACTTCATGACCGCGCGCGGCAATCTGTTGCACCAGATGGGGCAGTTTTTCAGCAATCCAGCCCAGAACAAAAAAGGTCGCTTGTACTGTCGGCCGGCCGGCCGGGGCGTCGCCAGCGGCACTGTCGAACAGGTCCAGCAGGTTGTTGGTGTTGCGCTCAACACGCAACTCATGTGAGGGCCAGTCGCTGAATGCGACGTGGCCCTTCAGGTTCTCAACCTGGAACCAGTCCTCCACATCAACCGTTATCAGGATGCTTTTGGCGGACGGGGTTTCAAAGATCGTTTTATGCACCATCGGTTTGGACACAAGCTAGCGATTCAATCGGATCGGACGCGGCGACGTCAACGAGGCCGACAGGACGACCCGGTTTTCCGTGTAGTCGCTGATATCTTCCGATGAGTCGAGGGCGCGGTAGTCATAGTCGAGCCGCAGGATCATCCACACCCATGGCTCATAGGCAAGACCGGCGCCAAAGTTATACTCGTCATCGATCCGATCGGAGGGATCGTTTAAGAATTCACTGTTGTTATAAGATACTTCACAATCGGCGGTCAGCCTTCGGTGGATGCGGTACGTAGCGGTGGCCGCCACCTCCACAAACCGGGTCAGCCCCAACCGCTCGGCGCCGAAATCGGTGCGGTCCAGACCGCCTTCCGCCGTCACTGTTACCAGCCCACGGCGATAGGTCCAGTTTTTCTCCAGTTCACCGGTAATGAAAAGGCCGTCTTCATCATCATCCCCTTCGATTTCCTGCAAAAAGTACCCCAGGCCGGCGGATAACCGCAACGACTCGGCCACGTTATAGGTCACTCCAAGCGAGGGGGCGTAGACCACATAGTCTTCGTCGATATTGCCTTCGAACTCCCGGATGATGTGATCGTACTGGACAAAGCCGTTGAACTGGCGGTTAAAGCGCCGGTTGCCGCGCACGGTAAAGGCCCAGTCGTCGAAATCGTCGCCGACATCAAATTCGCCCCGCGTATACTCGACCGAGGCTTCGGCGCCGGTCTGCGGGTTGAACCAATAAGTTAATTCGGCCGCAACCACATGCTCGTCATTGTCGTCGACGGCCTCGTCATCATTGCGCAATATTCTGTAGGTGTAACCGGTGGTGAGGGTGTCTTCCGCGCCGAACTGATGGATCAGGTTGATGCTGGCGGCGTTGCGGGTAAAGGTGCTGCGCCCCCGGCGCACCGACGCATCTTCAACCAGGATCGGCTCCAGCTCGGCACCGGCAACTCCCGGGGCCAGAAATTCGGTCTCGGACAAGGGGTCTTCGGTCAGTTCGAACTCGTCGCGGATTTCCAGGCGCGTGCTGCGCGCCAGCGACGTCCAGCCATACAAGGTTGCGAGTTGCCGCCAGCCGTCGTTTTCCGAAAAGCGATTGTAAAACACGTAGGCGGGGTCGTAGGCCAGTTCGAGGCCCGCGGTCCGCGCGGTAAGCTGGGCGGTAAAACCGGCCGAAATCGCCGTGATGTAGTCGTACTCTTCATCATCTTCGGTCAGAAAGATATTGTCGTTGTACTCCTCACTCACTGAAACGCGAGGCGTGATGGTTAGCTGCGCAGACAATGCAACAGATGCAAATAGCAATAATGTTAGCACCGTAAATGTATGGATGATCCTGGTTTGCATTTCCCCCTCCCTCTTTGCATGTGGATTTTTGGGCACTAATTACGGCACAATGATGGTATCATTCGGCCGAATAAATACGTTCTGCGCCAAATCGCCGCCTTTAATGATGTTTTTATAGTTGATGCGTATGATTTTATCCTCGCCCTTTTCCCGGCGCAACAGCAGGATTTCTTTTTTCGAGGCCCATTCGGTGAAACCACCGGCCAGCGCAAACGCTTGCAGCACACGCAGTTCCTTGATCAGAGGATACTCGCCGGTATTGGCGACCTCGCCGAGGATATAAAATTTTTGACTTCCGGGGGTGACCACCGTGACGGTGACCACCGGTGCATCCACATAATCCTTGAGCTTGCGCTCAATGTCCGCTTTGAGCTCAAGGGGACTTCTACCGGCAGCCTGGACGTCATTGAGCAAGGGAAACGAAATCATGCCGTCGGTTCGCACCAGAATCTCTTCACGCGAGAAATCGGTTTCCTTCCAGGTGACAATTTCGAGAATGTCGCCGCTGCCGATGACATAATGGCCCTGATGTCTGTCGGCATGGGTGGCGCCGGGGCCAAGGCCCAGCAAAAGGCAGGTTAAAACGACGGTAACGCAAATCTTTTTTATTATCATGATGGTCTCCGGTTACGGCATTGACGCCGGGGGTCACTTATCGGCCGATGCCGACATAGGTAAAACCGAGGGACTGCATCTCCACGGGATCGAAGATGTTGCGCCCGTCGATTATGATGGGCTGTTTTAACAGCGCCTTGACGGCGCGCATATCCAGGTTACGAAATTCATCCCATTCGGTAACGATCACCAGGGCGTCGCAATCGCGGATGGTTTCGTAGGGGTTCTCAAAAAAGGTCACACCGTCGAGCACCGCTTTGGCTTTTTCCATGGCAATCGGATCAAAGGCATGGATTTTGGCGCCCCTGGCCTGCAAGGCGGCGATGATCTGCAACGAGGGGGCTTCCCGGATGTCATCGGTTTTGGGTTTGAAGGATAATCCCCAAATCGCCACGGTGCTGTCGGCGACCGGTAAAACGGATTCAAGTTTGCCGATGGCGATTTTTTTCTGGTCTTCGTTGATGCGATGCACCGCTTCAAACAGATCCGCGTTGCAGTCGTGATGTTTGAGTGTGGCAATCAGCGCGCGGACATCCTTGGGAAAGCAACTGCCGCCGTATCCCAGCCCGGCGTGCAAAAAGCGCGGCCCGATGCGATCGTCCAACCCCAGGCCCCGGGCAACGTCGCTTATATCGGCACCGGTTTTTTCACACAGGTAGGAGAGTTGATTCATGAAGCTGATGCGGGTGGCCAGCATGGCGTTGCTGGCATATTTGATAATCTCGGCACTCTTGATGTTCGTAGTCATCATGGGGCGTCCGGTGCGCACAACCGAACGGTAGAGTGCGGCCATTTTCTTCTGGGCCTGGTCGCTATCGGTACCGATGATGATGCGGTCCGGATTTTCAAAATCCTTGACCGCGGCCCCTTCACGTAAAAACTCGGGGTTGGACACGACATCGACCGGTATTTCTTGCACCTGGTTTTCAAGAATAATCTGTTTAACCATTTGCGCGGTTCCCACCGGCACGGTGCTTTTATTCACCACGATTTTATAGTCGTTCATGTAACGCCCGATATCCCGTGCAACGGCTCGCACAGCCGTCAAATCGGCTTCCTGTAAATGGTTCGAGGGCGTGCCCACGCAGACAAAAATGATCTCCGCATCTCTGACGGCGGTTTCGACTTCGGTAGTAAAGGTTAAACGCCCGCCTTTCATGTTATGACGATAAATCTCTTCCAGACCGGGTTCGTAGATCGTGAGTTCACCAAGATTGAGCCGCTCGATTATGTTGGGGTCGATATCCACACACACCACGTTATGGCCCAAATTGGCAAATCCGGTGCCTGTTACCAATCCGACGTAGCCGGTACCAAATACGGTTAAGTTCAACGTTATCACCTCTGCGGGTTGACGCTATAATTCAGCGATTTTCTGCCACTACCATATATCCCCCTGCCGTCGTAAAAATACCTATCCGATTAAATAATCCAGGTCAACCGGCAGGCCCCACAAATACCGGCCCCGAACAATTTATTTACGACCGTCTTTGTCAGGCAGTGATTTTATAATAGGATTTATACCAGGACACAAACCGTTCAATGCCGGTTTCGATGGTTGTTGCCGGCTTGAAACCGACGTCATTGACCAGATCGTCGACATCGGCGTAAGTGGCGGGTACATCGCCGGGTTGCAGATCCTGGTAAATCTTTTCAGCTTTGCGCCCTAAAATTGTCTCCAGGGTCTCGATGAAATGGGACAACTCAACCGGATTGTTGTTGCCGATGTTGTAGATTTTATACGGGGCGTAGGATGTACCCGGATCAGGCTGATCGCCGCTCCATTTCGGATTCGGCGCCGGTATCTTATCCATGACCCGTGCCACCCCTTCAACGATATCGTCAATGTAGGTAAAATCACGCTGCATGCGGCCGTGATTGAAGACTTTAATCGGCTCATCTTGCATGATCGCTTTGGTAAACAGGAACAGGGCCATATCCGGCCGGCCCCACGGACCGTAAACTGTAAAAAACCGCAAGCCGGTCGCCGGCAAGCCGAACAGATGACTGTATGTGTGCGCCATCAGTTCATTGGCCTTTTTGGTCGCCGCGTACAAGGATACCGGATGGTCGACATTGTGGTGCACGGAAAAGGGCATTTTGGTGTTGGCGCCGTAAACCGAACTGGAGGAGGCAAACACCAGATGCTTTACTGAATGGTGACGGCAACATTCGAGTAGATTTGTAAACCCCACAATGTTGGCGTCGATGTATGCCCGCGGGTTTTCCAGCGAATAGCGCACACCGGCTTGAGCCGCCAGGTTCACGACGATATCGATTGAATGCTGCTCGAAAAGTGCTTCAACTGCCTGCCGGTCGGCAATGTCCAACTGGAAGAATTGAAAGCCCTTATTTTCCGTGAGTTGTTCAAGGCGGGCCTTTTTAAGGTTGACATCGTAGTAGGTGTTCAGGTTGTCGACACCCAACACGTTGCATTTTTTGGCCAACAGCCGTTTGGTTAGATGAAAGCCAATAAAACCGGCTGAGCCCGTCACTAAAACTGTATCACTTGTCCCGCTCATTGCTGCTCCTTTAGGTGGTTTCGGCGAAGTTATAACCCCGCACCAAGTTATAGCTCCGCACTGTGAGTTACAAATCGATCCGACAGCTAGTTAAATGAGAGATTATATAAGGGCTCGCGCGAAGATAATTTCGTATTTTAGGCGCCCGGCTTCAGGTCAGTTGGCCCGATCTGACCTGAAG
>JANQIE010000088.1 GCA_028282295.1 Desulfobacterales bacterium
CCGACCCGCTGGTTCGGTTTACGCCTAAGGGCTCGCGCAAAACTGCATCAGGCCGATCGTAACCGGCTGTTCAATCAAAAAAATGCGGCAAGGCCTGCAGGTAGATCCGCGCTCGTTTGACGGCAACGGCATTCAGCAAGGCAAATTCGCGTGACGCGCCGGCCCCGGTTGCAATTCGCCGCAAGGTTTTTTCGAAGGCCTCGCGGTTTTGCTGCTGTACCCAATAATAGCGGGCATGGAACAGATCGGCGAGTAAAAAATCTTCGGGTACCTGCGCCTTAAGCCGGTCATAATGCTGCCGGGCTGCCGGGGGATTGCCGCCCATCATCGGCGCGCGCGCCGAATAATAGATCATTAAAAACAGATGCCCGCCGCTGTGATAGTAACGCGGGTCAAGTTCGGTCACCCGCTGCATGACTTTTTCCGCGATATTTGCCTGGGCGATGACCCGCACGGAATCCAGATTGCGATTGACATAGGCGCCGAGATTGAACGCATACCAAAAAAGGGCCGGTACGTCGTCTACGGTCATGCGCGCCAGATACGCCTCCTGGGTTGTGACCTTGCTCAGCGCGGCCCGTGCGCCGGGGCGCCGCCGCTCCAGGGCGCGCAGACCGTACTGCGCGCCGGTTTGGTAATAACGGCTGACCCGCGCTTCCAGGTCGTCCAACCCGGCGACTGTTCCGTCGGCGTATTTGCCGGCTTCCAAATCACTTTCCAGCAGCGCAAATGTGTAGCCACCATACAAGCGCGCCAGCAACACCAGCAAGCGCTGGTTGTCCGGATCGCCGGCCAGCAATGCTTCCAGTAATTTGATGTTGGCCGGAAATGCTTCTGCAAGCATGGCCAGATCGTCATCCTGCTCGAACACCAAAATGCCGTTTTCAACCACCTGCGCGAATTCAGCGATCATCATCCGGCGCACCGAACACCCATTCAACCAGAGTGCGAGAAAGCACCCCGCGGCCAGCAGCAGGCAAGTAAACCGTCGCGGCAAGTGGCGTGAACACATCATCCGTCCGGCAGCCCTCGTTTGAAAAGTTGGGCGATGATCAAGCCCAGCCGTTGCATATGTTTGCGAATCTCTTCCTTTGATCGTCCGGGGTAATTGCGGTAGGTCATGGCCACACCGGCCAGTGATGCAAAAAAGGCTTGTGAGAACAGGCGTAAATTGTCCAGGATGCCCGCGTGCTTGAGCACGTTGTCAAAACCGTCCAGAAACTTGCGCTGCACGCGGTTGAACTTCTCCAGGGCTCCGGGAGACATCTGGCCTTTGACCATCAGGTAACTCATCATTTGAAAAGTGGCCTCATTATCGATCAGGTAGTCGATAACGTATTCGGAAAACACCTCGATGGAGACGTTCTCCCTGGTCAGCCGTTCTTCAAATTCATGCACGATCTTGTTGATTTCATGAATCAGGGCTTCGACCAGAAGGTCGTCGCGGCCCGGAAAGTAGCGATAGATCGAAGCCGCCGAAACGCCGGCTTGCGAGGCGATATCGCGCATGCCGATTTCGTTGAAGGGCTTCTGGCCGAACAGGTTGATGGCGGCCTCGATAATAAGCCGGCGGCGCGCTTGGCGTTCATCCGCGCGCATCGCTTCGAAGGTTGATTTTTCGGACATTGTTTGTGCTCTCCTTCTGCGGCACACCTTTGCGGGCTGCCGCTAACGGTCGCATAAACCGGAAGCATCGAGCGGTAGATTTACTACAGCTTCGTCCTTGACGCCTCGGCTGCCGGAGTCCTCCAATATTTGGGGCTCGCACAAAAATGTGAAGTTGTTTTTGCGCGGAGACCTTACAGCGTCAAGGGCAGTACAGGGGATCATGCAAGGGCCGGATATTATTGTTCCTTTAGCGCAGTTCATCACAATAAACAAGTTTTTTTAATCCTGACTTGCGGTTCGCACCGTTGCAGGGTGTTTTGCGTTTGTGCCATCAGATTTGGATATTTCAGGGCGCCGTTTTTATTGCGCCGCGGCGGTATTGCGACAGGAATGATGCCCTATATTTGGTTGTACCGTTTCTGTGCGTTTGTTATGATGCCCCGTATGTATCATTTATAAAAAGAGGAGGATGAACATGCAAAAGTGGACGACCGTTTGTTTCCTGTTGCTGTTGTTCGGATTCGTGACCCCGGGATGGGCTGCGAACGAAGCGGCGCAGGCCGACATCCTGCTGGAAAAGGGCGGCAGCGCCAATTTCAAGAAAGCCGCCGAGCTGTTTGAAACCGCACTGCAGGCCGACCCGGACAATTATGAACTGAACTGGAAGTGCGCCCGGGCCTTTCGCGAATACGGTCATGAAGTCAAAAAAAGCGGGGTAAACGGGTGGCAGAAAGACTGCGCACGGCTTGGCAAGATCGGAATGAAGTATGCCCAAAAAGCCATCGACTTGGACCCCGACCGGGCCGAAGGCTACTACTACTATGGGTTGAATGTGGGGATCTACTCGGACGGTGTCAGCGTGATGACCGCCCTGCGTGAAGGGCTGAAAGGCAAAACCCAGAGCAGCATCGAAAAAGCCTACCAGATCGACAAAAATTTCCGTAACGCCGGTCCCATTTTGGCGCTGGGCCGTTTCTGGGCCGTGGTTCCCTGGCCGTTCAACAACAAGAAAAAGGCCCTGGCCTACTACCGGGAGTACCAGCAGACACCGTACTTCGGCAAAGTTGATGAAGGCGTGATCTACCTGGCGGAGCTGCTGCTGAAAATGCGCAAGAAAGAAGACAAAGCCGAGGCCAAAACGCTTTTGGAAAAAACAGCCAAATCTCCGGATCCTTACTATGCCGGCTGGGCTCAGCGCCTGTTGGTCAAGTATAAACTCTAAAGACTGCGATGATTCGAAGAGATGTAGCGCAGGGCTTTAAGCCTAAGCTGTTAAGCTAGTGCCCATCCGGAAATAGCATCTTTTGGCCCAGGCCGGCGTTCTCACGAATTTGAAATAATGGCGTAGCCATTCATGTTCTTGCGGCGTAGCAAGGCTACGCC
>JANQIE010000094.1 GCA_028282295.1 Desulfobacterales bacterium
TTCCAGCGCGGCTGTGGGCATGCAGACGCCCTAGGGGCCCGCGCAAAAATAATTTCACATTTTATGCACCCCGGTTTCAGGTCAGGTTGGCCCCGAAGACCGGGCCAACCTGACCTGAAACCGGGATGCATAAAATGTGAAATTATTTTTGCGCGGGCCCTTAGGGCGTCTGCATGCCCACAGCCGCGCTGTAAACCCCTTTGACAACTTCGGCCATCTTTTCATAGTTCAGCGTATCGGCGGTATCACTCGCTTTATGGTAATTGGCGTTGCGGTAAAAAGCCGTATCCGTAACCATTACAGCCGGATAGCCGTGTTGCCAGTAATTCAAGTGATCCGAAAAATCAACACCTTTGAGTTTGGCCGGGGCGACAATGCTGCGCACCTTGACCGAACCGCGGCGCAGGTGGGCCTTAACCGTGCGGCGCAACGCATTGCTGTTCGCGTTGCTCACCACGACGATGAAATCACCCCGGCTGGGGTAGAATAATTTCAACAGGGCCATCGGATACTGCTGGGATTTTGGTTCATCCGAAAAGTAGCCGATCATCTCCAGACAAATCATGCCGATCACATCCGCCTGGGCGTCTTTAAGACCACGGGCATGGACATGGGACCCCATTTGAGTGGTGCGAAAATAGGGAGGCTCTTCCAAGGTAAAGGCCACCAGTTCGATGCGATAATCCAGCTTGGGCCGGATGACTTGCAGCAAACGCGCGATTTCGAGCAGGCCGGCCACGGCGCTGGCATTGTCATCGGCCCCCGGAAACTCGCCAAAGACGTCGTAGTGGGCACCGATGATCAGCCGGGGGCCGTCGGCCGGTCCGTAAACAGCCATGACGTTTTTGTACGTCCTGCCGTCAACGTCATAGGGTTGTTCCACCGGAGTGTAGCCGTAGCGCTGAAAATGCTGCTTGATATACGCGGCCGCACGATCAAGGGACTCGATATTCAAATGATTGCGAGCCGGAGACAAACCGGTTAAAAATGCGACATGACCGGTCAAGGCCGGCACACTGACTTCCGGCAGCGGTGGCGCCGAAGCCAGTTGCGGACCGTGGCAGGCAACGCAAAGGGCCGCAAGGATCACAACCAGAGCGAATTGCCGATGGATTGCAGACGACCTCAAGTTCCAAAAGCGCGTCATGTTTTTCTCCTCACTTCAGCGTCACCATTAACTCTTCCCTGACCGGATGTGTTGGGGGGTTTTGGTCATCAAGAACCGACCGGACCATGCGGGCCAAGGCCTTCATATCGATCGGTTTCATGACAAATCCTCGCAATCCCCTGAGTTTGGCGTTCTCCTCGGCGATTTGCTCGCTGTAGCCGGTGCACAAAATAATCGGGATGTTTTTACGAATGCCCATGATTTCGGCGGCCAGCACATCGCCGGTCATCTGCGGCATGGTCATGTCGGTAATCACCAGATCAAACCGGGCCGGGTCTGTTTTGAACACCTGCAAGGCTTCGTGGCTGCCGATGCAGGTGGTCACGGTGTAACCCAGACGGCTCAGCATTTGTTCACACAATTCCACCAGGGCACTTTCATCATCGACAAACAAAATGTGTTCGTCGCCAAAGGGCAGGATATTTTTAACATCTTCTTTTGCTTGGGAATGCATGGAAATGACCGGCAAGTAGACTTTAAAAGTACTGCCCCGTCCGGGCCGGCTGGCGACAGTAATGGTGCCGTGGTGACTTTGCACGATGCCGTGCACCACCGCCAGCCCCATGCCGGTGCCCTTGCTACGGTCCTTGGTGGTAAAAAACGGGTCAAAGACACGCTGCATCACTTCCGCCGGCATCCCGTGACCGGTATCGCTCACCTCCAGACAAATAAACCGGCCCGACTTGATTTCAGGGTGTCCGGCTGCAAACTCTTCGTCCAGGTAGTCGTCGGTTAAATTCACGCTCATTTCGCCGCCAATGGAACTGATGGCATGGGCGGCGTTGGTGCACAGGTTCATCAGGACCTGATGCAATTGGGTCGGATCGGCCATCACGGCGGATGTGCTGGCTAAATTGGCGCTGATCTGGATGGTCGACGGCAGCGAGGCCCGCAGCAACCGCAGGGCCTCGTCGGCAACCGACTGCACCTGCACCGGCCGCAGTTCCTGCTCAGTCTGGCGGCTGAAGGTCAAAATCTGGCGGACCAGTTCCTTGGCGCGGTCACCGGCTTTGAGCACCTCGGTGAGATTGGTGTGCAGACGCGAATCCTTGGGCACATCATCAATGGAAATCTCGGTAAACCCGATAATCGCCGAAAGAATATTGTTAAAATCATGGGCGATACCGCCGGCTAAAGTTCCGATCGATTCCATCTTCTGCGCCTGGCGCAGTTGGTTTTCGAGCTCCACCTCATGGGTCACATCCCGATTCACCGAAACAAAGTCGGCCACCTTTCCGGCGGCATCCCGGATGGGGGAAATCGTGGTTTCAAACTCACGCAGGCTGCCGTCTTTCATCCGGTTGATGATATGACCGGACCAGGTCTTGCCCAAGGCAATCGTTCGCCACATGTCCGCATAAAACCGTTCGGCATGCTTGTCGCTTTTCAGGAGGCTGAAATTCCGGCCGATGATTTCCGCGCGCGAATACCCACTCGCCCGTTCAAATGACGGATTGGTGTAACGAATGATGCCCTGGCGGTCGGTGATGATGATGCTGTCGGCGGTCTGTTCAATGGCGGTGGCCAGACGTACACGCTCCTCTTCAGCCCTTTTGAGCTGGGTGATATCCTGGATCGACCCGGCCATGCGGCCGGGGCGGTTTTCACGGTCCCAGAGCGCCTGCCCGCGTGCCCGGAACCAGTGATAGCGGTTGTATTTGTTTTTCAAACGAAATTCAATATCGAAAGGACCGCGTTTTTCCAAATGCGTCGCCACCGCCTGCAGGGCGCCGTCCCGGTCATCGGGGTGCAACAGATTTTTGAACAGTTTTAGGCCGGGACGGATTTCCTCCGGGCGATAGCCCAGCATTTCATAAATACGCGGTGAGGCCCACAGATGATCACGATCGACATCGCGCCAATCCCATAGCCCATCATTGGAGCCTTTTACGCACAGCTCAAACCGCTCTTCACTTTCACGCAGGGCCGCCTCGGTGATCTGCTGTTCTTCCATTTTTTGTTGCAGCAATTCATTGGCCCGGATCAGGCCCGTGGCATGTTTAAGGGAAAATATGACAATAAAGGCAACCGGCGGCGCAATGAAGATCACATCGATGGCGCCGATGATCAACAGGTCCCTGGATATCGTGCCCCACCAGATGAGGCTCAGGGCCCCATTGCTGATCGCCGCAAGAATTTCGGCAAGCAGAAAGGCAATCCACAAAAAATGCCATGGATTTATTCGCAGCAGCCATGCACCGAGTTTCATGGGTCAATTCCTATTTGGGGTAGACATGCGCAAAATACAGTGACACCCAAACGATAACAGGCCGGACGAATCAAATCCTTCCGTAAACTTGTAGCTCTGACACAACAGTGATTATCGGCCAGCGAGAGGACAAATGACGTTGTCTGTTTGCATGTGGCCCTTGTGACTTGAAACGGCTTCTGTGACGCAAAGCAGCCGAAACGCCCCCCCGCATTCTGCCGGAGGGACGTTTTAATACAGTTCCATTTAAAACGAAAAATTCAATAAATGCAACAAAATATAGGCAGACACGGGCATGGCGCCGATTGAACCCTTAGGGCTCGTGAAAAATAAATTTCACATTTTTGCGCGAGCCCTTAATTCAGGTACAGGAAAACCAAATAGATTTCCCATACGATAACCGACGTGAAAACCCCGCCGATCAAAATGAAAAAGGCTGAGCCAAAACCGTAACGATGCGCGAAAGCATCCCGGAAAAGCAAAAAAAGAATCAAGGCCGCCGCGGTCAGCAGATATTTGGCCATGAGAAAAACCGTCGGCCCCTGTTCGATGTAAAAGGCCATGATCGGATTTACTTCGACCGCACCACGATCCAACAGAATCAGTGTAAGCAGGGCGTCCAACAGGCTCAACAACAAGATAATCATGATCACGGCAAATGTTGAGGAGCCGTATTGGTCGATTTGACCGATGTTCAGCCGATCGCTGGCCCGGCGCAGGGCCCGGCGGCGGCCTTTGAAAAAGAGTTGTTTGAAAAAGGATAGGTTGTTTTTGCGCCGATCCGTTCCATTGCGACGTTCGATACCGATTATACTGGACAAAATTAACTCCGTTGATTTCAGTTTACAATTTTCAGCGCATTTGAGGTGTCAATTAATTTCCAAAGGTGATGAGATGAGTTCATAAGGCTACCTTATAATTTGGAATTATTTAACCTTGATTCACATTCAAATGGTATGCCACGACACGCTGAAAATCGACAATTTAAAAAATATCGATAGGTTATATTTCTAAACAAATTTTCCGGACAACGGGACACGACAAAAAGGTGAGAAAAAAAGGTAACAAAATTAACTATTCTGTCCACCAACGTATGAAAACAGAAAAAAAATTCTCACAAATCCGCCCAACACTCATGGCATTGATAACGGGCATCCGATCGGCCGCATTCGGCAACACCGGCCCGGATCCGGCGTACAGCCGGTCAAAAAACGCGGGATTGGAATTGCTCCCGGGATTCATTTCTGCTACAAGCCATTTTTAAGGCACGCTCAGCAAACCTCAAGTTCTCAATATACTACTGATATCAATATCTTTTCACGACCAAGAAGAAAGGCCGGATACCAATGGATGCGGATCGACACATCATCACCATGTTGGTTGAAAACGAACCCGGTGTAACGGCTCGCGTTTCCGGTCTGTTTGCCAGCCGCGGGTACAATATCGAAACAATCTGCGGCGCCCCCACGGCCAACCCAACCATGTCGCGCATCACCATCGCCACCCATGCCAATCCCGAACAATTCGAACACATCCTGAAACAGGTCCGCCGTCTGATCAATGTGATCAAAGTCCGCGACATGACCGGCGAGGAGGCGGTCAAACGCGAAATGGCCATGATATGCGTCCGGGCCCGCGCCGACCAGCGGGCCGAGATCCAGCGAATCGCCGCGAATTTCAGGGCCAAGATCGTCGATACCGGCAAATCTCATTATATCCTCGAAGTTACCGGCCGCAAGGAAAAGGTCGATGCCCTGATTCGCGTGCTCGAACCGATGGGCATCAAAAAGCTGGCCCGCTCGGGCGTCCTGGCGCTATACCGCGAAAGCGAATGATCCCGCGTAAAAAAATTTCCGGATGGACTAACAACCGATATTACTTCGCATCGATCAGGCGCGGCTTGACACCCGATCGGCGCACAATTAAGTTCCATATTATAATCACCCGATTTCGTGGCGCGTAAAACGCGACAATGCGTAAAAAAATGTCGGCACTAAAAATCAAAGCACTGATATGCGCAACGGCCTGCCTGGCGATATTGACCGTTTGCGCCTGCAAGAGTACGCCTGCACCCCGCGCGCCGTTGCCACCGCAGCCCGCAGCCCGGCCGCCTCAGGACAGCGGCGCGCCGTCCGCGCCGACGGCCACCCGCGGGCAGCCCGGTAGCCAAGCCGGTTCGCCCCAGCCACCCGAGCAGGCACAACAACCGGCAACACAGCAAGCTGGCGTACCTTCGGCATCGGCATCCGCATCACGTGCGGCCCCGGTTGGAAAACAAACATCACGCCGGGCGGACGCCAAATTAGCCAAGGCCAGGGAAGATCTGCGCATCGGCCAAGCCACGGAAAAGCGAATTGCCGCTGATTTGGCAAAACTGAAACAATCAGACCAGGGGTCCGCGCAAGAGATTCGTGACCATGAAGCTTACCTTGAAAGAGTGCAGGCCATGGTCGCGGAAAACCGCAAAACGGTTCAAAACCTGGAACGGGCTTACGCCCGGCGCAGCACTACCGGCAAAGCAGCCCCTGCCCGGTCTCCATACCCGGCCGGCCCGCCGATCCCCGAGGAGCAGGTCCAGGATCCGGTGGCGGCACTCGATCGCCAACTAAACGCCTCATTAAGCGAGTTCGATGCCCTGCTGCTCAATGAAATGGAAACCATCGAAGCCGAGTCCGCCGCCAAAATGCGCGATTTGGCCCAGGCGGCCGCCGACGCGGCCGGGCGCTTAAATGCCGGGGAAGAGGTCCGGAACACCGCTGAATCCGAAACATCCGCCACGACCTCGCCAGGGGATCGCCCGGGGGCGCCCAACGACACCCCCCCCAAAAAAGATGACGGCACCACCGCCACGCCGTCCAAAGGGACAGGCCCTGACGGCAAAGGTGACCGGGCAAGCCGCTATGATAAAAATGATGATGACATTGTCGCGCGCCAGCTCCGGGAGGCTGCCGAAAAAGAAACCGACCCGGTGCTTAAGGAAAAACTGTGGCGCGAGTATGAGGCGTACAAACGCAACACGCAAAAGTGAGCTGCACCTGCTTCGTAACCAAAAACCGAATGAGTGTCAAATGACGCCAGTGCAAAACATCGTTGTCCACAACCTTCAAACCGCGCCCTCTTTTCGCGCCCCCCTTGCGAGGCGCATGGAACCGGACTTGCGCACAGTTTCGCTCTTGCTGGTTTTCTGTCTGTTGACCGGCTGTGCCGCCTACAGCTCGCGTCAGGTTGCCCCGACACCGATCGTCCAGGCAAAAGCCGAAATTCCGGAAACGCAGTTGCTGGATGTCGGCATCCTGGTATTTGAATCCAAGGAACTGGATCCAAAAGACGCCAAAAAAGAAGGCACCAACGCAGAAATCCGCAAGGCCGAAAGTCACTTTATCCCCTACCACCTGAAAAATACACTGCACCAGAGCAGTCACTGGGGAGCGGTTCAAGTCATTCCGGCCGCAACCGACAGCGTTGACTTGACCGTCGGCGGCAAAATCCTGTCATCCAACGGCGAGCACCTGGTGTTGGCCATCGAAGCCAAAGATGCCACCGGCAAAAAGTGGCTCAAAAAAACCTACCGCGACACGGCAACGGCATCCTCCTACACCGGGAACCAACCCGGTCAGAAAGAGCCCTACCAGAATCTTTACAACACCATTGCCAATGATCTGGCCGCCTTCAAATTGAAACTGACGGCGGCCGACATCAAAACAATCCGTACCGTCGCCCAACTCAAATATGCCCAAACCTTCGCGCCGGACGCCTTTGCCGGCTATCTGATCGCGGACAAAAACAAACCCCTGCGGATCAACCGCCTGCCCGCCGCAGACGATCCCATGATGGCGCGCCTGCTGCAAATCCGCGAACGCGAATACATGTACGTCGACACCCTCAATCAGCAGTACGAAGACTTTTACAACCAAATGTGGCCATCATACGAAAACTGGCGCAAACTGAACCAGGTCGAACGCGACGCCATCAAAAAAATCAAAAAGGAAGCCTTTACCAAACAGTTACTCGGCGCCCTGTTGATCGCCGGGGCGGTGGCCATCGGTTCTTCCAGCGACTCAGACACCGCACGGGTAGTGACCCCGGCCATGATCGTCATCGGCGGCCAGGTGTTCATCAGCGGTTGGAATGTCTCCAAGGATGCCCGGATGCATTCAGCGGCCATCGAGGAACTCAGCGAATCGTTTGGTGCGCAGATGCAGCCGGTCACCGTGCAGTTCGAAGGCAAGCAGTATGAACTGACCGGCTCGGCCGAGGAGCAGTTCGCCCAATGGAAGACATTACTGCGCCAGATTTACTTCGCCGAAACCGGATTCGGCCCGGCCCCACCAGTGAAGAACACGAACCAGTGAGCCGGGTGCGGGCTTGAGGTGGAGATTTGAAACTTGAAATTTGAAATTTGAAACTCAATGGCGTTAACTTAAGTATAATGACGCCTAAACACGACTGGACAAAACCGACTTCGTCATTCCCGCGCAGGCGGGAATCCAGGAAATATCGCCAAGATGCCTGAGTGTTATTGTCGGGCTTCGACATGCCGTTTTGCTCACATTGTTATTCATTTTTTTAGCTTGTGTCCATCCGGAAATAGCATCTTTTGGCCCCTGGCGGCGTTCTCGCATTTTTAAAATAATGGCGGAGCCATTCACGTTCTTGCGACATAGCCCGCTATGCCTGCGGTTTTAAAAATGCTCGGGCCTTGCCAGGAACCAAAATCTACTATTTCCGGATGG
>JANQIE010000139.1 GCA_028282295.1 Desulfobacterales bacterium
TCGCGGTGGACACCCTTGCCGTCCGGCTAACAGTTCCCCCTGTCGGGTCTGTAGAGGACTTGCACCTCCAAGTGAGTGCGCCATGCCGGGCGCACAAAAGAAAAAAGCCGCTACAACGGCTTTAACCTGATCGTGGGTGACACCGACCGG
The DNA here is from genome assembly GCA_028282295.1 of Desulfobacterales bacterium. GTDB lineage: Bacteria > Desulfobacterota > Desulfobacteria > Desulfobacterales > JANQIE01 > JANQIE01. Next base: position 151 of record JANQIE010000139.1, read on the forward strand.
CTCTACTACTATTCCAACATCCAGAATGAGATTCAAATCGTCGCACCCGGCGTACACGCACTGAGCAATCATCTGCTCAACACCGCCTGGCCGAAAGTCGAGCGCGGCAAGCAGGCACTTGCGCAGGTAGTCAGCACGGGCAATCCGGCCATCGCCCCCGCCCCCTTGTTCGAATTGCTGGCCGACCGGTCGATCCCCCCCGACGATCAACTGCCGGACACCGGCATCGGCCCTGCCCGGGAACGCCTGTTAGGCCCCTTGTTTATCACCAGCCCGACCTACGGCACCCGCTCCTCAACCGTCCTGCTCATCGATCGTCAACGCCAGGCCCTGTTTGTGGAACGCACATTTACAACGGATGGGCAAGGACGGCCCGCCGAACCCGACCGGCACTTTCGGTTGAAATTTTAAAACCCCAAAAAGCCCAGTACTTTGGTGACCACATTGCCCCCCTCCTTTGCCCCCTCGCTTACCTTGTCAAAATTTGTCCATGCCTTGACCAGATTATCCTCGAAATTCCGACCCAGTTGAAACGTATCCCAGGTGTTATCCAACACATTGCGCACATTTTCCGACATACGACGCCATTGTACAAGCGGTTCCTTGGTACCGGAAGCTGTCGTGGGGTATACGGAATGGGTCGGGCTGCTGCGGCCTTCCAGATCTTTGCTGTCGTAAACCACATTCGGGCTGTCACCGGACCAGAATTCAGACCCCGGTTCAATTGAGGTTGGAAAGCCACCGTGCGCCGAGTAGCTGACCTTGAGAGGTTCATCATTTTCACCCAGAAATACAACCACCCCTTCCCAATCGTGTCGATGTCCCAAGTTAGCCCCGACCTTAGTCGTATGATCCTTGGGGAAATATTGAGTGTACATGATCGCCCGGCGGACATTTTCCGCTCCCGGCACCTCCTGCATGCCTTCGGCGATAGGGGTTGCGTCAAATCCACCCGGATCAAAAGAGATTATGCGCGCATACGTTTGCGCGCCCTCATAGGGTAGATCACTTGGATCGCCATCGGGATCGCCGCTGTCCTTGAGGCCCGCATTCCAGTTCCCGAATGCATCCACCGCCGGACGCGGCTTGACACCACTTGCATACGTCCAGTTCGGCTGAAACTTGTTCATCAGTTCATATTCCAGTTTCTCCGTTTCACTTGCCGTGGCGGGCGGAGGCGGCGTGGGCGCCATCGGGTGCACCTGGTCATGCGGCAGCTCGCGGGGTTCACCACCATTGGGCAGTTGATCCACCACACTTTTCGGAATGTTTACAGGGCCAATGTTGGTCAGTTTCCCGTCATTGCCTTTGTAAAGTTCGCCGGGTTTCCTGAACTCGCGCTTATAATCGGAAGCGAGGCGGTTCCCGTCAAGTCCCTTCATGTCTTCCCGGGATATTTTTTGTTGCTGTTGCTGTTGCTGTTTATACTCGGCGTCCCTGATTTTACTGCCACCTTTAGCATTTTCACTAACACCTTTAACGTCTTTTTTGTTGGCATCGAGATTGCGCTGCTTTTTTTTTGGGGGTTCTTTAGAGTGACTCTTGGCAGCATCCCCACCCGATTTTTCTTTGTTTCTTACTTTCCCCATTTTTGCTTCCTCCTTTGCAAAAGCTCGCGAAAAATTAAAAAGATCGAACTACCGATTTCAGTATCAATAACAGTGCATAAAGCATATCCACAGTAGTAAGTGCCTACATCCAATACAGGAGCAAAAATTCAAAACTATTGAATAAAGTATTTTTTTCAATTGAGCGATGAGGTGACAGAGCGCCAGCCCAAAAAATTTCCGGCCAGCTTTCACCCCAAGAGCTCGTGCAGAAATGATTTCACCTTTTTGCGCGAACCTTAACCCCAACGTTGCAAAAATCGGAGGACTCCAGAGCCAAGGCGCCAAGGGGTTAGCATTGCAAACGTCGGGTTACCGTCTCTTCGCCATATTTTTTTATGCAACATTGGAGTTTGCCTAAATCATACTGAATCCTAAATAGCCTGTAAATCAGGGAATCCCTGAATCTGGGGTTCGAAAAACCTGAATCAAAGGCCGTTGAAAAACACAATCAAGGCGGCCCCACGAATCAATCCGACAGCGCGGCAGTCTTTACCGGGTAAACGTATTCAAATATTGCGAGATGTTGAAACAAGGTGCGGGCACCGGAATTGAAGCGAAAGGTTTTTTATCTTCTGATATCTTTAGAGAGATCTCTTTTACATCACCCTGATTTTGATTCAGGTTTTTCGAACCCCAAATTCAGAGAATCCCTGATTTACAATTTAACGCAAATTTTATAAATACGACCGGTCGGTTTGCGCAACCAGATCCTGCTTTCGAACAATTCGTCCCATCCGCCATGCTGACCGAAGCGATTAACTCGTGTCCATCCCAAAATAGTAATTTTAGATTCCTGGCAAGGCCCGAGCTTTTTTACAACCATAGGCATAGCACCGCTATCCCTGCGGCTGTAAAAAATGAGAGAACGCCGCCAGGGCCCAAAAAAGCTATCTCCGGATGGACACCAACTCACTTATCCAAATATATAATCCCAAGTTGAAAAACCCGGAAGTCCGGCCGCCTGGTCCGGATTTTGTTGCATGCAAAAACAGCATTTGTCTTTCCGACTTTACTTCAGATTTGATGCAACACCGAAAATTATGAAAGGCAGGAAAATGGCAACAGTCGATAAAGCCGGTGGTGGCGGCGCAAAAGGAACCTCCTCCAAGAGCTCCGGCGACAAAGAAAAACCAACAAGGACGCCGTCTTCATCATCCCGATCCACGTCCCAATCATCCCAGCCAACAAAGAAAGATATCGACGGCGCGTCCAAAGATTACAAAGAAAAGAACCCCGGGGGAACCGGCGCGGATCAACAAAAAAACGCGGCAGCAAACCCCGCGCCCAAGGACAAGTCGGCCACCGGTGAAACGCCGGGCGACAAAACCGGTCCCGCATCCGGCCCCGACACGTCAAAACCGGCGACCGGCACCCGCACCTCAACAGCGGCTACCCAAAAACAAGGTGCCGGTGCCGCCCCCTCATCGACAAGCACTAGTACCGCAACCGCATCCTCCGCAACATCCAGCGCAAGCCCCACCACGCCGCAGACCGCGCCACCGGCCGATACCGGTGCCGCCACCCCATCGACCAGCA
>JANQIE010000219.1 GCA_028282295.1 Desulfobacterales bacterium
GCTAACAGTTCCCCCTGTCGGGTCTGTAGAGGACTTGCACCTCCAAGTGAGTGCGCCATGCCGGGCGCACAAACAAGAAACGCCTGCCGATCGTCGGCAGGCGTTTCATTCAGGACGTCGTTATTTAAAATTGCCGGCAGCGCCTATCTGCGGTTACGTCGCGACAAGGCCACCTTGAGGCTGATAACCAGCCGGTTGAACGATTCGGTCAATACACCAATTTCGTCCTTGCGATTCTCTTCGATGGTTTCCAGATCCGATCGGCCCTTGCTGATCAGGTTAGCGCGTTCGGTCAACAGGTTGATCGGTTTGGTAATGCTGTTACCCATCACCGCACCCAAGACGATCGAGATGATCAGAACAACGATACACACCCCGATGATCAGATTTTGGATCGCAACCGCCGGCTGCACGACTTCGGTTTTAGAGGCCACGATGCCGATGGTGGCCCCAATGGCTTTAATCGGTGCATAGGCCAGGTATTTATCTTCGTCGGCGGCGTTGTAGGTTCCCAATCCCGGCCGCCGCGCCGTGGTCATGGAGCGAATAATGGTATTGAAATCCGCATTGTTGGTGCGTTTCAAATTTTCACTTTCAAACGCCTGGTTCCATTTAACATTCTTGTGATCCATGCCCGGTTTTACCAGCGCTTCACCTTTTTGGTTGATCAAAAACGCGTAACTACTATACCCGATATCGAGTGCCAGAATATCTTTCTGCATGGTATTGAGCAACACATCGAAACCGACCACGCCTACCATTTTTCGCGTTTTCGTGTATACCGGCGTGGCGCACGTTACCACCAGTTCCTTGGTATTGGCGTCGACGTAGGGTGCCGTCCAGATCGTTTTGCCGGCTTTTTTGGCGTCCTTGTACCAGGGTCTTTTGGCCGGGACATAACCGGTCAATCCGCCGATAACGGTCATCATGGCGTCATCGCTGAAGACATCCATGTGGGTTTCACTGCCGTAGTAAGCCAGGCTCAGGGCGGCGTTGTTGGTCGCCACGCTTTGCAGCATCAGGCCGATGCGCTGCATAATCCGCTTTTCTTTTTCAAGGGTTTTATTTAGTTCCGGGTTGCCGTAGCTGTCGCCGTCCCAGGGCATCAGCACCGGTTTTTCGAGGCTGCCGTCAAATTTTTCGCGCTTACCGCGTTCATAGGTTAGCTGCGCATAATCGGCCACCGATTCGGCTTCTTCGGCAATCCGTTTGAAAATCAGACCGTATTCGACCGACTTCTGAGCGACGGCTTTGTTCAAGTAGTCCTCGGCCTGGTTCGCCAGCGCCTCCCGGCTGTAGCGACTGGCGATATAGCCGGCGCCGGCCAGGGCGAGCAGAACCAGGGAGACAAACATGATAATAATCTTGTAACGAATGGACAAACCGGCGAGTTTGGTTTTTTCAGTTTCCTCTACCGCGGGGGCCGGTGTCTGAACGGTCTGGGCCGGTGGCTGGGCCAGACCGGTCGCCGGCGGCGGTGGCGCCTGGCTGGTTTCATGCGCAAAATCAGGCAATCCGCCATTGCCTGCGGATGGTTTGTATACGGTGATGATGTGACCGCAATCCTTACATCCGAAACTGCCGGTATCGGCGTGCATTTTACTCAAATTGATCTGATACTTCTTGCCGCAGTCTTCACATATGGAGATCATTTCCCGCTTCCCTTTCCTTGAGTGTTAGAAGAAAACTTAAAGTTGCAAACGGATACTGTTTATAAATTCATCTTGTTTTTCTTTGCCGGGTACATTGGCCGCCAGCGCGGCAATCAGCTCGCCGATACGGTTTTGGGGAAAGGCACCGGGTGCTTCCCCCATCGACTCAATCGTTTCAGTTATAAGCAATTGGGCAATCGGCCCCATGTGCTGGGCCAGTTGTTTTTCAACAAAAGTTAAAAACGACGGTGCGACAACTTTAAATGTGGCTTTTTGGGGTTGCTGCTGAACCAGGGTAACCAGGCCCATTTTTCCTAACTTCATTAAAACGTCCCGGATCTCTATCAGACTCATGTTCAATTGCCCAGCCACAATGCCAACGTTGGTCTGGCCGTCCAGCTTTCCTAGAACATTAAGCATTTGAACTGTTAGCGACACTTCGCCGCTGGGTAGGTCGCTCCGTTTGAAAATCAAGGTTTCGATTTTCGCTTTCATCGTAATCCTCCGTGCAGGGCAGCATTCTCTTCCAGAGAGAGCGATGGCAGCTCAGATGTAAAACAAACAGGTGCGGATTCGATTTTTTGGGTGTTGCCGATTGCAAGACAACTACAAGCGAAAACTATGGGCAACAGTTCTATCGCCTCCACATAAAACAGTATTTGACCGGCTCGAGATAATGAAGAATATACAAAAAATATACCAGAGGTATGAAAAATATACCAGTAATCAATTCAGACTGTTACCCTGATGGCTAAATTTTACTCAACATATTTTAATTTAAATCCTTTTGACACAATTAAAATTGCGGGTTAGAGTTGATCCGATTCATCGAAAATATTGTTTTTACCAAGGCTCAATGTAACAACGCCGGGGTTTTGGCACTGTCAACCAAAATCGTCAGCAGGGCAACATATCAGCAATGACCGGCCCCCGGCAGCCCCTGGTGAATATAATTTCGACCTGCATGCAAAATGGCGTTGCTTCGAACACTCATTCGCCCGATCTTCCAACGCCTCCAAACCAAAAACAATCAAAACACGTCATATTTGATGACAATATTTGTCATTATTTTTGTCCACGGTAAAACATATGTTGGCAAATTCATCAAAATTGGAAGGCATTGCGCAAACCCTTTTTATTCCACTTTTTTTCAGGTCTTGCGAAACCGAAAGGCCGGATGCGCTCTTTCGCGACGACTTGGCAGTGAAACTGGTGCAAGACAGTGTTTACGATTTTTCCAATCTGACGGGCCATGATTTGCTGCAAGCCACCATCGTGCTGCGCGTTCATGCCATCGATCGCTTGATTCAACGCTACCTGCCGCCCGGCGCCGCCGGCACGGTGGTCAATCTTGGTAGCGGTCTGGATACCCGCTTTCAGCGCCTGAATAACAGCCAAAGTACCTGGTACGAAGTCGATTTGCCGCAAGTCACCGCCCTGCGGCATACCCTGATGGATGAAAGCGAGCGGCACCGCTTTATCGGCGCCTCTATTCTGAAAAAGGACTGGTTGGAAAAGATAGATGTTCACGCCGAGGAGCCAATCATCATTGTCGCCGAGGGCCTGTTGCCTTATTTCACTGCCGCTCAAGTACGCACCCTGGTGGTTGAGTTGAAACGCCGCTTTGCGGGCGCCATCCTGATCTTCGATACCATCGCTCCCTGGCAGACCATAATGAGCCATTTTCACCCGGCGCTGATGTTCGGCCGCATCCCGCCTTTTCGCTGGGGCCTGACCGATGCCGCCGTTGTCGAGCAGTGGGCCGAGGGCATCGCCCTGCTGGCCCAGGTTTACTATTTAAACCAAGCCGCCCATCGTCTGGGCATGTATACCTGGTTCAGATTCCTTCCGCCGATCGGATGCGGCTTCAGCATCGTTGCCTACCGGTTGGGGAATAACCCATTGCTGAAAGGATAACCGCTATGGAAAATACCGAATTTCGCGCCATGATCGTGGAAGAGTCGGCCGACGGCAGCTATGTCCGGCACATCAAGCGCAAAACCATTGACGACTTGCCCGACGGCGATGTGTTGATCAAAGTTAAATACTCGTCGCTGAATTACAAGGATGCACTATCGGCTACCGGCAATAAAGGCGTAACCCGCAATTTTCCCCACACACCGGGAATCGATGCGGCCGGCGTGGTGTCCTGGAGTCGCACCAGTGCCTTTCAACCCGGCGACGAAGTAATTGTCACCAGCTACGATTTGGGCATGAACACCAGTGGCGGTTTCGGCCAATATATTCGGGTGCCTGCTGACTGGGTGGTTCCCCTGCCGGCCGGCCTGACGCTCAAAGAAAGCATGATTTACGGCACCGCAGGTTTTACCGCCGGGCTCTCGGTGCTGGCGTTGCGTGATCACGATGTTGTCCCGGACCAAGGTGACATCCTGGTGACCGGCGCCACCGGCGGCGTGGGCAGCACGGCCGTCGCCATTCTGGCCAAATGCGGTTACCCGGTGGTGGCCGTCAGCGGCAAACCCGAAGCCGAACCGTTTTTGCACCACCTGGGTGCCCGGGAAGTCATTTCCCGCGAGGACGCCGTGCCTGCCTCCAAGCGGCCCCTGCTCAAAAGCCGCTGGGCCGGTGTCATCGACACCGTTGGCGGCGATATCCTGGCCGCCGCCCTGAAAGCGACCTGCGAACACGGCAGCGTTGCCTGCTGTGGCCTGGTCGCCTCGCCCAATCTGCCGACCACGGTGTTTCCCTTTATCCTGCGGGGCATCAACCTGTTGGGAATCGATTCTCAGAATTGCCCCATGCGCCGGCGTATCCGGACATGGGAACTGTTGGCGAAGGATTGGAAAATCGACACCCTGGACGAGCTGACCACCGAAGTAACCCTGAAAGAATTGGGCCAGCATATCGACATGATCCTCAGCGGTCAGGTAAAGGGCCGGGTGGTGGTCAACCTGGACACTTGATTGCACGGCGATCGGCAATTTGATCCCCCGCACCGATTTCAATAATCCTGCAAAAAAGGCAACGCCCGTTATGTTACGGGCGTTGCCTTTAAAAAAAATCGTTCTCTTACCGTACTGTTGCGCTGTGGTTTGCGCCATTGCCGGAGGTGCGGCGAAGCGTTAAAAAAACCGGTAAACGGTTGCCGCATCCGTGGCGGCACTAGCGACTAGGAAAATCCGTTTGATACCGCTCCGACCAGAAATTGCGGCGCCTTGGGCGCTGATTGGGGTACGCCCGCCAGATCCTGTCCTGATGGCCGGCTGAAAGCGCCCGCGGCGGCGCTCAGGGCAGGTGCTGCGGCCTGCTGTACACTGGCCTG
>JANQIE010000248.1 GCA_028282295.1 Desulfobacterales bacterium
CCATCCGGAAATAGCATCTTTTGGCCCCTGGCGGCGTTCTCGCATTTTTAAAATAATGGCGGAGCCATTCACGTTCTTGCGACATAGGACGCTATGCCTGCGGTTTTAAAAATGCTCGGGCCTTGCCAGGAACCAAAATCTACTATTTCCGGTTGGGCATTAGCGACGCACCCTTAACCACAAAAGCGCCTTTAAGCGACAAAAGAATATCTTTCTGCTGCAACGCATCGGCAGCCAGCATCTGCTGGGGATAATCGCCGGCAAGCTTTTGGGTTGAACCGTCTGGCGGGATACGTTGGATTTTAAGCGCCTGCGGCTTGAAATAGTACTGCGGCCCGTGGGCGCATTGATTCAATATTTGCTCCAGTTGCTCAAAAGTGGCGGTCCGTTGGATCTGCACATCGTAAAGCGACCATTCTTCCGGCTGTAGACCGGCAGCAGCGGCGCCGGCATGGAAATCCCGCAGCAAAAGCAGACGATCCCGGCCTTTGACCACCTGCTTTTCCTGCTGCTGCAGGAAACCGACCTGGGCCGACAGCGCCTGCGCTTTCTGCTGCAAGGCCCGGGTCCGGTAGAAGGCGTTGAAAAACAGCCCGGCCGCGACCAGTAAAAAAACCGCCACAACCACGGTCAGGCGATAATCACTTAAAAAGCGTTGCATCATGGACCTCGTGTCGCAGTGGGCTGCCGTCTAAAACGGCAGCTTCAGAATCGCGGACGCATTTTCACGCGGCGTCGCATCCGCCGCCGGCCAGTCGCTGACGGCCGGGGTTGTCAAATTGTGATTGGACGTGTAAAGCAACTGGCCTTTTTCACCGTCCACGGTCCCGTCGATGATCTTGTCCCAGGCCAGCCCCAGATCATTGGAAATCCCGGTGACCCGGATGAAATTACCCAGGTTCGATTTATAATCGAACTTCAACTGCAAAGACCGGTTGATGCCCTGTGAATCGGTGTAGGTACGAATGAGGGTGTCGCCGGTGGGCCCTTCATTGGGCGCGCCCAGGCCGACCCGGCGCAGTTGGGCCAGCAGATTATCCTCGGTGGCCGCGTCACTGCACCGGCCGTCGCGCACCGCATTGGTGTCGGAGGCGTCATCAGCCAACACCCACCCGGTGCGGTCATAATAATTGCTGAAGGACAATTCCCAAGCCCGGATATACGTCGTGTAGAGTTGTTTCTGCTCCCCGGACTTGACGATATCGCGCCCCTTGACCACCGCCGCAATGATAATGCCGATCACGACCAGCACAATGGTCATTTCAATCAACGTAAATCCCTGGTTGTTCCTGATTCCTGTTTGCCGTCGCATTTTCCTTTTCCTTTGTCTATTTCCCGATGGACACGAAGATACCAAAATATATATCGGGCATTGCCTGGAAAAGTTAAACCAAGGCTCAAATCATGAATCGGCCAAGTGTTTGCGAGGTGCGGCCATCCAAATATCACCCCACATCACTCCACATTTTTCCAAAAATCGAATATATTCTTTAACATGCATGAATTATTAAATAATTTTCAAAACAAAACAAAATTTTTTCTTGACATTTCACCATGAATGTATTTTTTTGTGATTAAAGTGGACTAAAGTGGAGTAAACGGGAAGACAGCCCCCTGCAGTGAGGGCACCCCGGAGTAACCAATGTTTCGTGGCAGCAGCTTTCATTCCATCGATCCCAAGGGCCGCATGATCGTCCCCACCCGGTTTCGCGATGTGATTCGCGTGGGCGGCGACGACAGTGTCATGCTGTCCCGGATGGACAGTTGCCTCCTCGGCTACACCCTGGATGAATGGGGTAAGATTGAAGCACGCATCCTGGCCATGGCTGAAAAAAGCGAAAGCATGCGGCGCTTCCGCCGGGTATTTATCGGCGGCGCCTTTAACTGCGGCTGCGACAAGCAAGGCCGTGTTTTGATTCCGCCTTCGCTGCGGCAATACGCCGGACTGGAAAAGGAGATCGTTCTGGTGGGCGTTTTGGATCATTTCGAAATCTGGAGCCGTGAAAACTGGGACAAGGAGAACCAGTACCTGGAGGATGATTTAAAAAAGGAGGATGTCCGTAACGAAGTTGCCAAACTAGGGCTCTAACAATGACGTATTCGCACATTGCGGTCATGCATCGCGAGGTCATCGACCACCTGAATTGCCGTCCGGGCAGAACTTACGTGGACGGCACCGTGGGCGGGGCGGGCCATGCGCGCACCATCTGTGAGAAAATCCGGCCCGATGGACGGTTCATCGGCCTGGACCAGGATCGCAACGCCATTGCCAATGCCAGGGACCTGCTTAAACCGTTCGAGCCCCGTGTCAGGCTGATACATAACAATTTCGAGCGTCTGCCGTCTGTTTTGGCAGAACTGAAGATAACCGGCGTCGATGGGATCGTGGTGGATTTGGGACTTTCGATGCACCACATTAAAGAGAGCGGAAGAGGGTTCAGCTTCCAGAAAGAAGAACCGCTGGATATGCGGATGAATGTGTCGTCGCGTACGACGGCGGGCGACCTGATCAACCAGGCGTCGCCGGAAGAGCTTGCCGATATTTTTCGCCGTTTGGGCGAAGAGCGGCACGCGGGCCGCATTGCCCGCGCAATCGCCAGTGCACGCGCCCTGACGCCGATCGCAACGAGCAAACAACTGGCCGATATCGTGCTTCAGGCCGCACCGCCGTCTGCCCACCGCCAAAGAATTCATCCCGCCACCCGCGTTTTCATGGCACTGCGTATCCAGGTAAACCGCGAATTGGAAGTGTTGGAAAATTTCATGGCACATGTAGCCGATTGCCTGTTGCCACAAGGGCGGTTGTGCGTGCTGACGTTTCATTCCCTGGAGGACCGGATCGTAAAGCATGGTCTAAAGCGTCTGTCCCAGGGCTGCCGGTGCCCATCGGCCCTGCCGGTGTGCACCTGTGACCACAAGCCGCGCATGCGGCTGGTCACCCGCAAACCGATGCGTCCCAGTGACGCTGAAATCAATACCAATCCTGCGGCCCGCAGCGCCAAGCTACGGGTCGCTGAAAAGATATAAATGGCTGCGGATCGCGTAAAACCACGGGGTCCGCAACCGTAATCCGGGCGTTTTATCAAGTAACATGGCAGCAGCGAAAAAAGACAGGCAGCGTCGGACCGGTAAACTGATCGGGCTATGGATTTTGCTGACTACGATTTTTCTTGCGGAGCTTTTTCTGGCAACCTGGTGCCGGGTCCAGTCTGTGCGGATCGGCATGGAAATTTCACAGGCAACCGCCCATCAAAAGCAGTTGGCGGCATTTAAAAACAATCTCACCATTGAGCGCGCACGTCTCAGATCGCCGGCGCATCTTGCGCGGGTGGCGCGCAATGACCTGGGATTGGACATGCCGACCAGCGAGCAGGTAATCGTGATCCCATGAAAACAGCACACCAAAAATCAAACCCCGACCAGGCCATGCGCACGCGGTTTGCCCTGGTGGCCCTGTTTTTCGGCCTGTGCTTTCTGGCCATCGGCGCCAAAGCCGTCTATCTGCAGGTTTACCAAGGCTCCTGGCTGAGCCGCAAGGCGGCCGACCAGTACGAAAAAACATTAAAAAATCAAGGCAAACGGGGCATCATTTACGACCGCGAACGCCGCGAGTTGGCCGTGAGCATCGAGGCGGTTTCGATTGCGGCCTATCCGCGCAAAATCGCCGACGCCAAAACCGTGGCCCGCAAACTGGCGCGAACGCTCAAGCTCAAACGGCGGGACGTGGCCCGCAAGCTGGCCTCCAACCGCCCGTTTGTCTGGATCAAACGACAGGCAACCCCCAAGGAACATCAGGCCGTGCGGGAACTGGCGCTTGACGGCGTGGCGTTTCGCAACGAGCATACCCGCTACTACCCGCACAAGAGCATGGCGGCCCAGCTTATCGGATTCACGGGCATCGACGGTCGCGGGCTGGAGGGACTCGAATTCGCGTTCAACGACCAGCTCAAAGGCATGGCCGAGGATTTCACGGTATTAAAGGATGCCCTGGGGCGGGGTTTCGACGCTGAAAAAAAAGTGTCGCCGCTCACCCAGAGCGGCAACAACCTGGTGTTGACCATCGATCAGGCCATTCAGCACATCACTGAAAGCGCGCTCCAGGAAGCCGTGCAAACCCATTCGGCCCGGTCCGGCATGGCGGTGGTGATGGACCCGCGGACCGGTGAACTGTTGGCCCTGGCGCACTTTCCGCATTTCAACCCGAACACGTTCAAGATGTTCGGGCGCGCCGACTGGCGCAACCGGGCCGTCACCGATCCCTTTGAACCGGGATCGACCATGAAAATTTTCAGTGCGGCCGCAGCGCTGGAATCGGGCCAGTGCACGCCCAGCACGATTTTTTACTGCGAGAACGGCGCCTACCGCATCGGGCGCAACACCGTGCACGACACAAAAAAATACGGCTGGCTCTCGTTGCAGCAGATCGTGAAATATTCGAGTAACATCGGCGCGGTCAAGATGGGCGAGATCATCGGTCCGCAGGCGTTGCATCAGACCTTGCAGGCGTTCGGCTTCGGCCGTAAAACCGGCATCGCCTGTCCCGGTGAATCCCCCGGCAGCCTGCTGCCGTCGCGCCGCTGGTCAAAAATCGATGCCGGTGCCATCGCTTTCGGACAGGGCATTGCCGTATCGGCGATCCAGCTTGCGGCGGCCACCTCGGCCATTGCCAATGACGGCGTGCTGATGCAGCCGCAGGTGGTCAAAGCGGTGCTCTCGCCCGCAGGCGAGCAACTGCAACACTTTGCCCCCCGGCGGATCCGCCGGGTGGTATCCGCGCAGACCGCGCGGACCGTCGGCCGTATCCTGGAAACCGTTATCACGCCCGGCGGCACCGGCGTCAAGGCGGCCATGCAGGGCTATACCGTCTGCGGCAAAACCGGCACCGCCCAAAAGACCGATCCCGACGGCACTTACAGCAAGAGCCGGTATGTCGCCTCATTTGTCGGCTTTGCACCGGCCCGCAACCCGGCGATTACCGTACTGGTTATTGTGGATGAACCGGAAAAGGAACACTACGGCGGCATTGTGGCCGCACCGGCGTTTCGTAAAATCGTTTACGACACGCTGAACCATTTGAATATTCTCCCCGGCAAAACCGATGACCGGCAGATGCAACTGGCCCGTCAGGACAAAGCGCACGGATGAAACTAAGCCAACTCATCAAAACCCTGCAACCCCGGACCGTCAGCGGTATGGACACCGGCGGCGATCCGCAGGTCGCATCGCTTCACTACCGGGCGCAGCAAACCGCGCCCGGTGGCGTTTTTGTGGCCATTCGCGGCTTTGCCGCCGACGGGCACGACTATATCGATCAAGCCGTTGAGCAGGGCGCAATCGCCGTGGTAACCGACCGGCCGGTGCAGACCGGCGCCATTGTCATCGAGGTCAAAAACACACGTGTCGCCCTGGCGCAATTGGCGGCCGAATTTTACGGCCACCCGTCCGGGCAGATGACGGTGATCGGCATCACCGGGACCAACGGTAAAACCACCACGGCCTATCTGGTCGAGGCGATTTTACAAACCGCCGGGTACAAGACGGGTCTGATCGGCACCATCAACTATCATTTTGACGGCCGGTCCTGTGACAATCCGGTGACCACACCGGAATCTCTGGACCTGCAGGCGATTTTGGCCCAAATGCGGGCCGCAGGGGTCACCCATGTGGTCATGGAGGCGTCCTCGCACGCCATCGACCTGTATCGCATCCAGCATTGCTGGTTCGATGTGGGAGTGTTTACCAACCTGAGCCGGGACCACCTTGATTTTCACGGTGATCTGGAATCTTATTGGGCCAGCAAGAAAAAACTGTTCACCGATTATCTGGCCACCGGTCCCAAAAAAAACAGGGCACGGGCCGTAATCAACTGTTTTAACGAGCGCGGCCGTCTGCTGCCCCACAGCCTGGAGGGCACGCAACGCAAGGCCCCGGTGACCATCGGCGAACGGACCGACGACGCCATCCGCCTGCTGCACGCCACGCAAAGTCTGGACGGCATCCATGCCCTGGCGGACGCGCCCAACGGCAAAATCGAACTAAAATCGCCGTTGGTGGGAAACTACAATCTGGAAAACATCCTGTGCGCCGTGGGGGTGGGCATTGCCCTGGAACTGCCGGCGCCAGTCATTGCCGGCGGCATTGGTGCGGCGGGCGCCGTGCCGGGCCGCCTGGAGGCGATTCGCAACGACCACAAACGCTATGTCTATGTCGATTACGCGCACACCCCGGACGCCTTGGAAAACGTTCTGCAGACCCTGCGCAACCTGCCGCACAACCGGTTGATCTGCGTGTTCGGCTGCGGCGGGGACCGCGACAGCGCCAAACGGCCGCAGATGGGCGCCATTGCCGGTCGGCGGGCCGACTTGGCGGTGGTGACATCGGACAATCCGCGCAGTGAACCGCCGGACGCCATCATCGCACAGGTTGTCGACGGCACCCGCAAGGAAATGATCCGGGAGTTCCCCGCAGACACAATGCCTGACGACTGGACACCCGCCGGGTACACCATCGAACCGGACCGCCGCAAGGCCATCGAGCTGGCAATCCGGGTGTCGCAAACCGATGACGTGATCCTGATCGCCGGCAAGGGGCATGAGACCTACCAGCTTGTTGGTGACAAAACACTGGCCTTCGACGACCGCCAGGTTGCCCGGGAGGCGCTGGCGCAGTTGAAGGTGGGAACTTGAAATTGGAAATTTGAAACTCGAAATTTGAAATTTGGACGGTCAACATGACGAACGCAACACAAAAAACCGAATGGACGATCCCGCAAGTGCTGGCGGCCACCGGCGGGCGATTGGTGCAGGAGGGGCAGGCGCCGGTCTTTGACGGGGTCTGCACCGATTCGCGCCAGATCAGGCCCGCGGAACTGTTTGTGGCTCTGGTGGGACCGAATCATGATGCCCACACCTATTGTGGTCAGGTGGCTGCGGGGGGCGTCAAAGGGGTATTGATCGATGAGGCGCATGCCGGTCAGGTGGCGCGTGAGCTGGCGTCGCACCCGGATACGGCCTGCGTGGCAGTGCCGGAAACGACCCGCGCCCTGGGCGATCTGGCCCGGTATCACCGGCAACGGATGCCCGCTTCGCTGGTGGCCGTCACCGGCTCCAACGGCAAGACCTCCACCCGCGAAATGACCGCCTCGGTACTGAATCGGCATTTTGCGGTCCACGCCTCCAAAGGCAATTTCAACAACGAGATCGGTCTGCCCCTGACCGTGCTGCAGATTCAGCCGGCCCACCAATGGGCGGTGGTGGAACTGGGGATGAACCATCCGGGCGAAATCCGGGCCCTGGGCAATATCTGCCGGCCCGACCACGGCGTGATCACCAATATCGCCCCGGCTCACCTGGAAGGGCTGGGCTCGGTGGAAGCCGTGATGCATGCCAAGGGCGAACTGCTGGAAACCATCGATCCGCAAGGCTGCGCAATTTTGAACGCCGATGATCCGCGCGTGATGCAACTGGCGGCCAAATGGTCCGGCCCGCTGATGCGGTTCGGCCTGGGCCATGAGGCCGAGGTCCGCGCCCAGGGCATCCGCACCGCCGTGGACGGCGTCACCTTCACGCTGGTCCTGCCCGCAGGGTCCTGCGAAGTCAGGCTGAGCGTCTTCGGCACCTTCATGGTCTCCAATGCCCTGGCGGCGGCGGCGGTCGGACATCGCCTGGGCTTGACGCTCCCGGTGATCAAGGCCGGTCTGGAAGCTTTCCGGCCGGTGAAGGGCCGCATGAATATCACGACCACAGCCGACGGCATTCATCTGATTGACGACACGTACAACGCCAATCCGGGTTCCATGCAGGCCGCGCTGACCACGCTCAAAGCGTTAAAAAAAGACGGACGCGGCATTGTGGTGCTGGGCGATATGTTCGAACTGGGCGAACACGCCCCGGTGCTGCACGCCCAGATCGGCACCTATGCCGCGGACATCCGGCCGGCCCGTTTTTACGCCGCCGGGGAATTTGCCGCCACCATGACCGACGCGGCCCGCAAGGCCGGTCTGGAGGCCGGGCGGCTCTTTGTGGGCAGCCGCGAGGAAATCCTGGCTGATTTAAAAACCTATTTGCACCCCGGCGATTGGGTCCTGGTCAAAGGCTCACGGGGCATGGCCATGGAATTGGTCAGCAACGGCCTGCGGAATTGAAACCGCCGTGTAACAGCGCTCTTTCAAAACCGCTACAAACGGCAGCCGGTCAATTTGACATTTGGATTTTGACATTCATTTGAAATTTTAATTTTGAAATTTGAAATTCACGTTTCCTCGCCAGTACCCCTGGCGAGGCGGGGATATTAAGCGTTCATCAAATATTCGCAGTTTTTTCACAAAGCAAGGTCAGGTTCGGTTGAAAAGTCACGCGGCTGCGACCGGCCGCCGATTGTCAACCACATAACCAAAGGTTAACCCATGTTGTACCATCTGTTGTTTCCACTACATACCAGCATCCCGGCGTTCAACGTGTTTCGCTACATCACGTTCCGCACGATCTACGCCGGACTGACCGCCCTGGTGATCTGTTTCTTTCTGGGCCCGTGGGTGATCCGCAAGCTCAGGATGCTGCAGATCGGCCAGTACATCCAGGAAGACGGCCCCGCGTCGCACCAGAAAAAAGCCGGCACGCCGACCATGGGCGGCAGTCTGATTGTGGCCGCCATTGCGATTTCCACGCTGCTGTGGACCGATCTGACCAATTACTATGTCTGGATCCTGCTGTTCGTCGTGCTCGGCTACGGGTTCATCGGATTTTACGATGATTACCTGATGCTGATCAAAAAACGGAACAAAGGGCTGAGCATCAAGGAAAAATTCCTGTGGCAAACCGTCATCGCCCTGCTGGCCGGGCTGTGGATTTGCGTCACGCCCAATTTCAGCACGGAGGTGACCATCCCGTTTTTCAAACGGATTTCGCCGGACCTGGGCTGGGGCTACATCCTGTTTGCGGCCCTGGTGATCGTGGCAACCTCCAACGCGGTCAACCTTACCGACGGCCTGGACGGACTGGCCATCGGCCCGATGATCATTGCCGCGACCACGTACATGGTCTTTGCCTATGTAGCCGGGCACGCCCGGTTTGCCGATTACCTGCAATTAAATTATGTGTCCGGATGCGGCGAGGCCGCGGTGTTCTGCGGCGCGCTGGCCGGTGCCGGGCTCGGTTTTTTATGGTTCAACGCTTACCCGGCCCAGGTTTTCATGGGGGATGTGGGCTCGCTTTCATTGGGTGCGGCCCTGGGCACGGTGGCGGTCATCACCAAACAGGAGATTCTGCTGGTGATTGTCGGCGGTCTGTTCGTGGTCGAAGCGGTGTCGGTTATTTTACAGGTCGGGTTTTTCAAGATGACCAAGGGCCGGCGGTTTTTCCGCATGGCCCCGCTGCATCACCATTTTGAACTCAAGGGCTGGCCCGAACCCAAGGTGTGTGTTCGTTTCTGGATCGTGGCCATTTTCCTGGCGCTGATCTCCATGAGCACACTGAAACTCAGGTAAAACCCAAATGGATTTAAACGCAAAAAAAATAACCGTGGCAGGCGCCGGCATTACCGGCATGGCCGTGGCCCGCTTTCTGGCCGGACGCGGCGCCCGGGTGACCCTGTCGGACAGCTCGCCCACAAACCGAATATCGTCCGAGGCCCGGCAACTGGCCCAACACGGTGTCGCCCTGGAACTCGGCGGCCATCAAACCGCCACCTTTACCAGGGCCGACCTGGTCGTCATCAGTCCCGGCGTGCCCCACACCATTGAACCGGTGCGGGCGGCACGAAACGATCAGGTACCGGTCATCGGTGAAATCGAGTTGGCGGCGCGCTTTATAAAAACGCCGATCATTGCCGTAACCGGCACCAACGGTAAAACCACCACCACCGAATTGATCGGCAGGATGCTGCGGGTGGCAACCATCAAGGCGTTTGTGGGCGGCAATATCGGTCGGCCCCTGATCGAACAGGCCGAAACACCCGAGGCGGTGGACTGGATCGTGGCCGAAATCAGCAGTTTTCAACTCGACACCATCGACACCTTCCGGCCACAGGTGGCGGTGCTGCTGAACATCACGGACGATCACCTGGACCGCTACGACGATTTGGCAGCCTACACGGCGTCCAAGGCGCGCGTGTTCGAAAACCAGACAGACACCGACATTGCGATTTTAAACGGCCACGATGCCCTGGTCAGGCAGGCGGCCCGGCAGGCCGGTTGCCGCAAACGGTGGTTCAACGCCGGCCCCGGTCAACCGGGCGCCCGCGTGCTGGCCGACAAAATCGCGGTTCACCAGCCGGGCACACCGGATAGCGCATTCGACTTGACGCGCACCCGTTTGACCGGCACCCACAATCATGAAAACGCGGCTGCGGCGTGTCTGGCGGCCCTGGCGGCCGGCGCCGCCCCCGGAGCCATCCAAAAAGCGTTGGATAATTTTGAACCGCTGCCGCACCGGGTTGAATATGTCGCCACCATCGACGAGGTGGCTTTCTACAACGATTCCAAGGCCACCAACGTCGGGGCCGTGCGACGGGCGGTGGCGTCCTTTGACGCGCCGGTGATCCTGATCATGGGCGGCCGGGACAAGGAAGGCCGCTTCGCAGCGCTGACGGACGTGGTGCAGGCCAGGGTCAAACGGATCATCGTGCTGGGCGAAGCCCAGGACGCCATCCTGGATGCCCTGCAAGACGCCTGCAACGGCAATACCGAGCGCGCCGGGGATCTGCCGGACGCCGTGGCCCGCGCCCGCATGGCCGCGGCTCCCGGTGACGTGGTGCTGCTGTCCCCGGCCTGCGCCAGTTTTGACATGTTTAACAGCTACGGCCACCGGGGCGACGTGTTTCGTCAAGCGGTCAAAGCGGCCCGTGCCGCGCGCCGCGCGCCCCGGGAAAATCGTTGCCCGTTGTGAAACAACAACAATGAAAACCGAAATCCTGAACAATGGCTGAAACAAACACTCTGAAATACGATGTCAAACTGCTCTTTCCCGTGTTCTTGCTGGTGGGCATCGGCATCGTGATGGTCTACAGCGCCAGCAGTGCGCTGGCGCTCAAGAAATTCGGCCAGGATTTTTATTTTTTAAAACGACAGGCCCTGTTTGCGGTCTGCGGGCTCATCGCGCTGGTTTCCTGCACCCATCTGCCGTTCAAGCTGTTGCGGATCATGGCCTACCCGTTACTGGCGGGGGCCATCGGTTTGCTGGTGCTTTTACAAATCGGCGACCTGGGACACACCGCCGGCGGCGCCACCCGCTGGCTGCGGTTTCAATGGTTCACGGTGCAGCCGTCGGAGGTCGCCCGCTTGGCCCTGATTGTCTATCTGGCCTATTCGCTGACCAAAAAACAGGACCGGATCAAGCAGTTCGCCATCGGGTTTGTGCCGCATGTGCTGATGCTCGGCCTGCTGTCGGGCCTGATCATGATGCAGCCCGATTTCGGTTCGGTCATGATCCTGACCGCCCTGACCTGGTTGATGATGTTCGCCGGCGGCGTGCGCCTGACGCATCTGCTGACATCGCTGCTGGTATTGCTGCCGACGGCGTACCTGATTTTGCAAAGCGCCGACTACCGGGTCAAGCGGTTGATGAGTTTCATCGACCCGTGGCAATACCCGTCCGGCGAGGGCTACCAGATCATCCACTCGTTGATGGCGTTCGGCACAGGCGGCTTGTGGGGCACCGGGATCGGCAAAGGGTATCAAAAACTGTTTTACCTGCCCGAACCGCACACCGACTTTATTTTCGCCGTGATCGGTGAAGAACTCGGGTTGATCGGCGTCGGGCTGATTTTGATTTTGTACGTGACGATTGTCTGGCGCGGCATCAGCATCGCACGCAACACCACCGACACCTTCGGCGCCTATGTGGCCATCGGTCTGACCAGCGCCATCGCCCTGCAAGTGTGCATCAACATGGGCGTGGCCCTGGGGCTGCTGCCCACCAAGGGGCTGACGCTGCCGTTTCTGAGCTACGGCGGTACGTCGTTGTTGGTGAACATGGCGTCCATCGGCATTTTGATGAACATCCAGGCGGTGAGGGTCAAATGAGCCGGTCGACGTCCCCAACACAATCGCAGGGCCTGCACCTGATGGTGGCCGGCGGCGGCACCGGCGGGCATCTGTTCCCGGCCATTGCCATTGCCGAGGCGTTTTTGAAACGCAATGCAAACAACCGGGTGCTGTTTGTGAGCACCGGCAACGCCTTTGAAAAAAAAGTGTTGCGCCAACACGGCTACGAACTGAGCGCGATCACGGTGGCCGGGCTCAAGGGACGCGGCCTGTGGCACCAGCTCAAGGCTCTGCTCAAGCTTTTGCCGGGGATCTGGCAGTCCATCGGCATCATCCGCCGGTTCCAGCCCCAGGTGGTATTGGGGGTCGGCAGTTACGCCGCCGGTCCGCCGGTGCTCAGCGCGTGGCTCATGCGGCGCAACATCGTGCTGTGCGAACAGAACCAGGTGCCGGGCATCACCAATCGCATGCTGGCCCGGTTTGCCCGGCGTATTTACGTCACCTTTGAAAACACGTTGTTCGGCAAGCATGCCGGCAAGATGGTGTACACGGGTAACCCGATCCGGACCGACATCATCGAGGCGGCGCGGTGCACGGCGAACAGACCGAAAAATGAGAAAGAGCCGTTCACCGTGCTGGTGGTGGGCGGCAGCCAGGGGGCGCACAGCATCAACATGGCGGTGATCGAGGCACTGGCTCACCTGCAGGAGAACAACGCCATTGCCTTTATCCATCAGACCGGCAGTGCGGACGAACAACAGGTGGCGCAGGCTTACGCCACCTGCGGCATTCAAGGCCGGGTCGGCGCCTTTTTTGACGACATGGCGGTGTTGTATCAGCAGGCCGATCTGGTGATCTGCCGGGCCGGCGCCACCACCGTGGCCGAACTGACGGCCCTGGGCAAGACGGCGGTGTTCATCCCCTACCCCTTTGCGGCGGACAATCACCAGGAGCAAAACGCCCGCTGCCTGGAAACGGCGGCGGCCGCCGAGGTGATCATTGAAAGCGATCTGAACGGCCGGGTGCTGGCCGACAAGATAGAGGCATTGGCCGCCGATCCGGCCCGGATGACACAAATGGCCGCCAAAGCCAAAACCTTCGGCCGGCCCGAGGCGACGGAAACCATAGTGAGCGACCTTTATCAATTGGTAGCGCGGTAACACCCCACTTAGGGGCACGTAGGTGTGAGAATTAAGAATTACGGATGGAGATCGTTAGATCCGGATTCCGGAGTCTACCCCGGAATTGATTCCGGGTTCGCCGAAATGACGCCGAAAAACAACCGCCACCCCGGCGAACGCCGGGGTCCAGAATCTAAATGACAAAATACCTTTTTTGTCTGGTTATCACCTTAGTCTGACTGCTTTTCCCCTGGAGGGCATGGCCGTCAGGTTATGAAAAAAAGAACAACAATGAGAGCACAATTGCATGTCGAAGCTTAACAACAACACCGAGGCATCTTTGCGATATTTCCTGGATTCCCGCCTGCGCGGGAATGACGAAGTAGGTTTTGCATCGTCCTGTCCAGGCGTCATCCCCGCGAAGGCGGGGATCCAGGAAATATCGCAAAACACGCAATTTGCGCATTTTGAGAATAACGCCGAAAAAAACCGTCACCCCGGCGAACGCCGGGGTCCAGAATCTAAATGACAAAATACCTTTTTTGTCTGGTTATCACCTTAGTCTGACTGCTTTTCCCCTG
>JANQIE010000259.1 GCA_028282295.1 Desulfobacterales bacterium
TCGCATTTTTAAAATCCTCGACATAGCGCGCTATGCCTGCGGTTTTAAAAATGCTCGGGCCTTGCCAGGAACCAAAATCTACTATTTCCGGATGGACACTAGATAAAAAACATTACGGACCGCAAGGCAGGGCTAAAGCCCATAGCTGTCGGGATAAAAAAATCTGTAAAACACACTTGCGTTGCGGCGAGCCGCCGGAACGGGCAATTTACGCATTTGGGGACATTTCCTGGATTCCCGCCTGCGCGGGAATGACGACGTAGGTTTTGCCCCGTCGTGTTCAGGCGTCATTCCCGCGCAGGCGGGAATCCAGGAGATATCGCAAAAGTGCCTAAGTATTGTTGTCTGGCTTCGACATGCAATTGTGCTCAATTGTTATTTATTTTTTTTAGCTTGACGGCTATGGGCTCAAAGCCCTGCGCACTGCATCTCTTCGACTCATCGAATTGTTTAAGTTAATGACATTGAGTTTCCAATTTCAGATTTCCAACCTCAAACACGCCTCGATCATCTCAAAATCATCCTCGATCCGGCGCCCCTGGGTGGTCAGGTAATTGCCCACCATCAAGCCGTTGGCGCCGGCCATGAAGAGCCAGGATTGGAAATCTTTCAAGGTGATCTCCCGCCCGCCGCAGATGGTGATGTCCTTGCGCGGATGAATGAAGCGAAACAGAGCAATGCATTTCAACGCTTCCATGGGGCTCAGCAGCGGACGGTCGGACAGGCGCGTGCCGGCAATCGGGTTTAAAAAATTAAGCGGCAGCGAATCGACATCGAGTTCTTTCAGCGTAAACGCCAGCTCCACACGGTGTTGCCACGACTCGCCCAGACCGAAAATACCGCCGCTGCACACCGTCATGCCGGCGGCTTTGGCCACCCGGATGGTTTCGATGTCGTCCTCGTAGTCGTGCGTTGTGCAAATCTGGTCGAAGAAACTGCGGGCAGTTTCCAGGTTGTGGTGGTAGCGGGTGATGCCGGCGGCTTTTAATTGACGCGCCACGGGTGCCGTCAGCATGCCCACCGACGCGCACAGGGTCAAATCGGTTTTGGCCTTCAGGGTTCGGGCCACGGTCGTCACGGTTTCGACTTCCGCCTCGGTCAGCGCCAATCCGCTGGTGACGATTGCATATTGGGTGGCCCCGCTTTGATGTCTGGCAAGACCGGTGGCAATGAGTTGATCCGAATCCAGCAAGTCGTAGGTTTCGATGGCCGCCTGGTGATGGGCCGATTGGGCGCAAAAGGCGCAGTCTTCGGAGCAAACGCCGCTTTTGGCGTTGATGATCGCACATTTGAAGATCCCATTGTCTTTGAAATGGGATCGGATCTTATGAGCGCACACCAACAGGTCGAAGGTTTTGGCCGGCGGCAGGTGGGCCAATGCTTCGGCCTGATCCCGGCGGATGCCGCCGCCGGTGTTGATAATTTTTTCGGCAATGTTTAGGATCGTCGCATCGAACATGGTGAACCTTTGATTTTTTTTTGTTAACCATCCATTGTGGCGTTTGGTTTACATTCAAAGTCACTGCTATAGCAAAGCCGGTTTTTAATTGTCAATGCATTGCTGTAGCCGGGTTTACAAATAGCAGAAGGGAAAATGCAGGTGACAATGACGACCAGGGAAAATCTGATGGCCATATTGATGGCAAACCAGGGGCACTGGGTGTCGGGCGAGCAGGTGAGCAATCGTCTGAACATCAGCCGGGCGGCGGTCTGGAAACACATGCAGCGTTTGCAGGACGAGGGCTATGTCATCGTCGCCACTCCTAAAAAGGGGTACAAGCTCCAGCATGTTCCGGATCGGCTCCAGGGGCCGGAGATTAACGCCCATTTGCAAACGCAGACCCTTGGCCGGCCGCAATTGGTCTGCCTGGCGCAGACCGATTCGACCAACCTGCGTGCCAAGGCGCTGGCGGCCCAAGGCGCGGCCGAGGGGACCGTGGTGGTGGCCGACAGTCAATCCCACGGCCGGGGACGGCGGGGGCGGATCTGGCTGTCGCCCCCCGGCACCGGGATTTATACGTCCATGATCCTGCGGCCCGCGATCACTCCGGCCGAGGCGCCCCGCATCACCTTGCTGACCGCCGTGGCCGCGGCCCGCGCCCTGCAGCACACCAGCGGGATTCGAGCCCGGATCAAGTGGCCCAACGATATTTTGATCGATGCGAAGAAGATCGCCGGTATTTTAACCGAGATCAGCACGGAAATGGATGCAATCGATTACATTGTTGTCGGCTTGGGGCTGAACGTGAACACCGCCGCGGCGCAATTCGATCCGGAGATTCGGAGGCTGGCCACCTCCGTGCGTATTGAAACCGGACACACCTGCCGGCGCGCCGAACTTTTAGCCGCCTATCTGAATGAGTTCGAAGTGCTTTACGACTGTTTTCAAACCAAAGGGTTCGCCCCCATTATGGATCAATGGCGGGCCATGAGTGACATTATCGGGCGCCAGGTGACCGTTGACGTGCTGGGAACGCGGTACAGGGGCACGGCAGTGGCGGTGGATGATGACGGGGTTTTGATCCTGGAAGACGAAGCCGGGCAAACCCGGCGGATTTTTTCCGGCGACGTCACCCGGCTGCGGCCGAAGAAACCTTTGACCACGGCAGTAAAAGCTTGCTCGCGATCCAGACCCTGCAGGGACAAGGTGACGTTGGCCGGCGGTCCCGAGGAGCCGACTGCGAGCAGGTAGCCGTCGTGGACCAACTGATCGATCAGGGTGACCGCGCCCGGCATGGCCGGGAATTCCTTGCGCTTGTCCAACGCCCGGATCTGCGCTTCGGTGATTGTATCGCCCATCAACTCCCGAATAATTTCCGCGCTACGGCGGCCGAACATGGAAGCGAACATCACCTCGTCCAGGGGCTGGTCTGGTCGGCCGCCAATTGCCGCCAACTCCGAAAATGGGCCTGATAGGAATCGACCAGTACACCGTCGATATCGAAGATCACCGCCAGGGGGGCTTTTTTTAGGGGCATTTTTTTGCCATATGCTATTTATTGTTTCGCGCAGAGGCGCAGAGGGGGTGAAAATAAATTCCCTCTGCGTGTACTGCGCCTTTGCGCGAAACTTTACGGTTTTTTTTAAAACCCCGTCTTCACGACCGGTCTTCCAGGGTGTCGAAAATTTCACTCTGGGATCGCTTTCAGATATTTGTTGAACACCCAACCCTCGATATCATTTTCCTGCTGGACATCGATTTTGCTCCAGCGGTTGCGGGTTTCCAGCAAGGCGACCTTCGTGCCCGCCGGCAGGGCATCGGCCACTTTGCCGAATTCCACCCCCGGTCCCTTGCGGATGTTCAAAAAATTGGCCGTGACTTCGAACAACTCCTCGACATCTTCGTGGCGTCCAAGAACTCTGGCGCGAATGTTTTCCAGAGGAAACGCGGGGCCGGGGTCGCGCTTGCGGTCCGGGGCAATATCGTCATGGCCGATGATATCCTTCAGATCGTACACGGCCGTCAGTTCTTCGGCCAGGGCCGTGGCGCGTCCAATCTGCTCGGGAGTAAATGTGTGCCAGAAGGCCGGTTCGGCATCGAGCTTGTGCCTGGCATGGAGCACTTCACTTTCCGGGTAAACATCCTGGAACCAGGCTTTGTGCACGTTGCCCACCTTGGTCAGGCGGCCGGCGTTATCCAGTTCGATGCCGATGGAATGGTTGTTCAAGCCGGAACGCCCCTGCCAGTGGCTTCGTCCCGCGTGCCAGGTTTTGATGTTGAACGGCGCCAATTGCGTGATCGCGCCGTCCCGCCCGATCACGATGTGAGCCGACGCCCTGGCCCGCACATCGCACAGCCAGTTGATGGAACTTTGCGCACTGCGGCCGGCCGTGAAGTGAAAGACGAGAAATTCGGGCGTAATCGGGCCGCCGCGGTTGGGCGTTTCACGTTGGGCGATATCGTCGCCGGTCAGTATATGATTTTCGATTTTCATGGCCACCTCGCAACGGATAGCGGTTTTAGACGAAAATGGCTGCCAGTGAAGGGACTTTCTTGGCGATCTCAACCGCCACGTCCCCAAGCTTGAGGATTTGTTTTTTAAGTTCGGCCTGTTGGAGATTAGTGGCCGAGGCTTTTTTCACCACCGTTATCAACTCGTCGTATTTTTGCAGATCGGTAAGGTCGGGGGTGATGGCGTCGACCTCCTCGCGCGACAGTCCGGCCAGTTCGTTCAGTGCTTCTTTGTGGTCGCCTTCAAATGCTTTGCGACCTTCCTCCAGGCTTACTCCCAGTTCCTGTTCAAATGCTTCCAGGCTAAATTCATCCGACATGATGGTGCCCTCCTATCGCTGTGGGTTGATTTTCTTTTTCAAATCCTTGACGGCGGCTTTGATTTTGGCCGCGTGTTCCTTGGCCTTGTCAAAATTTTTACTCGTTTTTTCAGCCTTCTCGACCAGTTTGTTGATTTCGCCGGCCGCCTTGGCCAGATTGGTACTGATGTCCTTGCGCAGGTCCCGCTCGACGCCGAAGCTGTCGAGCAGTTCGGCTTGTGCTTCATGGACTTTGACCACCGAGGCCAAGTGGCCGGTCACGATGGAATTGGCGTAGTGAAGCTGCTGGTAGGCGCGGTCGATGGATCCGTGCACTTGTGCTTCCTGGGCTTCGACCGGATCGAGCAGTTCCTTGCGCATTGCTTCCACGTCTTTGCGGATGCTGCGCACAAAGATGCTCATGGCGGTAACGACGTTGCGCTGGAGCCCGGGATCGGCCCCGTCTTTAAATGCATTGTTGATGGCCAAAAGCAAGGAGGCCTTTTTTTTGTTCGGGTCGGAGCTGCGCGCCAGGTCGTTCTGACGGGACATGGCGAAATTGATCTGATGGGGCGCGTAGACCTCGTCGACAAAGCGATTGATGTCGTTGCGCATGCGGGTGAATATGACGCCGGCCAGTTCACGGTGGGCTTTGTGAACGGTTTCCAGATCCCGGCCGATGGTTGTCGACAGCTCCACCGATTCCCTGGGTACCTGGGCGCAGGCGGTTACAAGAAGAACACACAACAGCGGTAAAATGAGCTTCGATTTCATCTGAGCACTCCTTTCAGCTAACGCTTCCGGTTAAACTTTGCACCGCGCCGGCATACAAACCGGCTAGCGGTGTTGGAAAAATGGAAATTAACGGGTGAGTCTGTGATCCGTTTGCGCAACAAGAGGAAATGTTGCTTCAGACGCGCTTATGGGCTTTGTGTGGCGTCTGCCGTGAAGGTCTTGCGGATCATCGCTAAAAGCTGGTAAATCGAGTGTTTCATGAAAACACCCTGAAATCTTGGGCAAATATAGAATGCCGTTTTAAAAGCTTCAACAGAAAAATAATCAGGAAACCGGATTGGGCAACACCGGGCGGGGAGGAAATTAAGAATTATGAATTGAAAATTAAGAATCAATGTCATTAACTTAAACAATCCGATGAGTCGAAGAGATGTTGCGCAGGGCTTTAAGCCCTTAGGCTTTTTTGCGATATCTCCTGGATTCCCGCGCAGGCGGGAATCCAGGAAATGTCCCTAAATGCGCAAATTGCTCGTTCCGGCGGTCCGTTGCAACGTAAGGGCGTTTTAAAATGTCGGCTACAGGCAAGAGCTCTGATCCACTGCCTTAAGTTAATGACATTGAATTAAGAATTGTGGATGACGGGCATTTATAAGATGGTAGCATACCTTAATTCCCAATTCTGAATTTTTCATTCTTAATTCAGCATCATCCAGCAGGCAGGGCCGGTCGCACTTTGAGAATCGTTTCCTTGCGGATCTGCACCGTGCCGGGTTTGGCGCCACGTGGTTTGGTTACGTAACGGGCCCGGGTGCAGGCCACCGGCACCACACCGCCCTGGCGCGCCTTGCTGTGATAGGCGGCGATGGCCGCGGCCTGCTTGCGCAGGTTGCGGTCCGGCTCCTCGCCTTGTCTTGCGCGCAAAAGGACGTGACTGCCCGGCATGCCGCGCACATGGAACCACCAGTCGTTCGGCTTGGCGATTTTGATGCTCAGCCGGTCGTTGTCTTCGTCGGTGCGGCCGGCCCAGACGATCCAGCCGCCTGCGAGTTGATATTCGTAAACTTTGGGAAAAGTGTGTTTTTCCTGGCTCATGATGACGGTGTTTTATTGCCCCTTAGCTGGTGTCCATCCGGAAACAGCATCTTTTGGCCCCCGGCGGCGTTCTCGCATTTTTAAAATCCTCGACATAGCCCGCTATGCCTGCGGTTTTAAAAATGCTCGGGCCTTGCCGGGAACCAAAATCTACTAT
>JANQIE010000316.1 GCA_028282295.1 Desulfobacterales bacterium
GTTCTTCCCTTCTTCAGACAGTAAACTCCAGCCATACATATGGTCACCTTGACTTTAGGAGCGGCGCCCCGCCGCGATTTAAGTGCACCAAAGTTATTCTAATCGCGGCGGGACACCGCTCAGAAATTATTGAATCTCACTTAGTTGGTGTTTGCGGCGCTTGTTCACTTTGCGTGCGGCTGAACCGGATGCCGAGCTTGATCTCCTTTTTGGTGAAACTGGCAGGGAAGGGCGGCAGGGGGTTCGCTTGCCAAACGGTATCCAACGCGGTCTTGTCTAATTGATCGTTTCCCGAGGGCTTTTCTATTTGGGCGGCCTTGATGTTGCCGGAGGATAAAATGGTTACCAATACTACGGCCACATGATCCGGCCGTATCTCGAAATCCGGTTGCCAGTTCCGCTTTATTTGTTGGTGAACGGCGACGTAGTAGTATCGTTCAATGGCGACACCTTTGGGTTTCGGTTCAACGGTCAAAGGCTCGGGAAAGTCTTCAACGTCCGAATAATGTCTGACGCCGTTTTCATCAATCCATTGATAGCCGCCGGAAACGGCCGGCGCGGTGAGCAATAGTATCAGCCCCAGAATCATGATGAGTGTTTTCACAATTTCCCCCAATTCGTCGTATCGTTGTTTCGAAATTGTATTATAAAACGTTTTAGAAAAAATGCCACAATTTTAGGTTCGGCAATCTGGATGGGAATAAAATTTCCTGTTCCGGGGGACTCGGCGTTCCCAGCATCTTTTCGGCAAGGATCACCGGCCGACCTTTGTTTGAAAAATATAGCATAGATATCAATTGGATAAGGGATTAAACAGATTCGTGCATGCTTATTGCTGTAGGCTATAAGTAGCGTTGCGGTTCATGTAAAATAAAGATCGGGCCGTTTGCGAATGGTATTAATTTGAATTGTTGACTTGACCTATTGTGGATTATCGGTTAAAGAGCTTGGCTGTTGGCCTGAGAAAACTATTGCGTAGCTTTCCTTGCTATTAGCCATTCTAAAGCCAAGAGAGTGCGCGCCCGGTTCTTCCTAAATAAACGAACTTTGATTCGTCCGGGCGCCGACCAGAGAACATCACACGAGCACATCACCAGAAAAAGCCGAATTCGTCGTAAGGCGAAGGCGGAAAGCCACGGTTCCGAAAGTATACGGAAAGCCGGGTTGCCTGGAGGGAGGCAAACCGGTTTTTTTTGAAACCCATGCCTCGGCAAGTATCCACACAAAACGGTTGATCGACAACAAACCATGCGCTGAATAGGTTCCGCCGGCGACCACCGGAATGAGGGGAAGGTGACGCCGGTTTGATAACCGTTCTTTAAGATGAAGGAAGGAGGATCAAAGAGCATGCTAAAGGGGGATTTGGGGCTTCACGCGGATTTGCACAGGAGGCTGATAATTCGACTGTCACATTATTTGCGCTACTTGTTTTTTTTCAGCATATTGCTGCTCGTTGCGCCGGTACAGGCTGAAAATCTTTTTACCATTTATACCCAGGCTCTGGAAAAAGATCCTACTTTCCGGGGCTCCTTTTACTCCCATCAAGCGTCACGCGAAATATCCAAACAAGCGTGGGCCGAATACTTCCCGGAGCTTGTCTTCGAAGGGGATTACATCAATAGTTATCAGGATGTGATCAGCAGCGATAATGCGGTGTTTGCCGAAGGCGACACCGATTTTCCCACCGAACTTTACACGTTCTCCTTGACGCAACCCATTTTTAACTTTGGGTCGATTGTCAAGATCATACAGTCAAAAAAACAGTTGAGCAGTGCCGACATCGAACTGGAGATCGCCCGGCAGGATCTGATCCTGAACGTCGCCGAACTTTACTTCGATGCGTTGGCGGCCAAGGACAATGTCGCCTTTGCCCAGGCGGAGCAAACCGCCGTGGCCGAGCATTTGAAACTGGCCCGCGCCCTGCACAAGGCCGGCAAGGCACCGATCACGGATCGTTATGACGCCGAGGCGCGGATGGCCGATGTCAGGGCGGCGGCGATCGAGGCCGTCAATGAAATGGACGACACCCTGCAAGCCCTGCGTGAGGTTGCCGGCGACCTGCGCGACACCTCGTTGGCGGCCCTGCAGGAAGAGTTTGCCCTGGAAAATCCGGACCCGGACATCGATGTGCATTGGATCGATTCGGCTTTGAAAGGCAATCTGAACGTTCGTATGCAGCAATTCGAGGTGCAGGTGGCCGAGGATGAAGTGCGCCGCCAACGCGCCGGGCACCTGCCCACCTTGCAATTCATCGGGCGCTGGAACCGGCGCAACACCGACGGCACCCTGTTCGGCGGCGGTAGTGAAGTGGATACGACCGATGCTATTTTGCGTTTTAATCTGCCGATTTTTCAGGGCGGTTTTGTGGCTTCCAAGGTGCGCGAGGCGCAGATGGACTTGATGGTTGCCAAGCAGGATCTGGAAAAAGAAGTCCGCGCCGCCGACCGCAAGGTGCAGTTTGCCTACCAGGGCATCAAGGCCGCCATCAGCAAGGTCAAGGCCCTGAAGGATTCCATGACGGCCCAGAAGCTGGCGCTGTTTGCCAAACAGCAGGGCTTTGAAGCAGGGCTTTTGACCGGGCTTTATGTCCTGGATGCCGAACGGGATCTGTATTCGGTCAAACGCGACTATGCCCAGGCCAGATACAACTACATCCTGAACACCTTGCGGTTGAAAAAAGCCGTCGGCGCGTTGACCCAGGGCGATGTTGTGCGTGTCAACGCCTTGCTGCAACAGTAGGGGCATTACTTGCTGCTTTTATCGGGATACGGGCAGGGCGCCGGCTGCCCTTTTGTTTAATAAAAGTTAGTTCAAAAATCTGAGGCGGAGATCATCGATGACAAACGCATTTCGGAAAAAAAGACTTGAATCCCAAAAATCTCCTCAAACATATACGCCGAAACGGTCTGCCCGTGTACGCCTGCGGTTTGAGATGCTCGAGCCGCGTGTACTGCTGTGCGCCGATGCCGGCATTGCGCCGCAGGATTTTCAGCCGGAAGATATTCTGTTGGCGGACGCCCCCCAGGACCTGCTACCGGTGCAGATGCAACTGCAAGAAACCGGTCTGAAAGCCACCGGTTCCCAATTCGATGGTCAGAAAACCGGCGCCAAGTTGCAATCCACGGAAGATAAAACCAATCCACCCAAACTAAAACAGGACGAACCGAATCTTAACCCGGTCCGGCCGGAAGACGGCCGGCCTGACGACATCGAACCCAATAAAGACGATGACGCGACCTTCGGGCTGCGCTGCAAGCCGCCCAAAAAGATCCCGATCCTGGCCGAGAATATTGGTGATGGGGTGTTGCGGCTCAACATGGGGCCCAACGCCGCGGATCGTCTTTACGGCGACGTGACTGACGGGGACGAAGCCTTCACCGTGCGCTCAGAGGGCAACACCGTTTTCGTCAGCATGCCGGGAGTGGCCGAGCAACGCTTTGACGGCATTACCCACATAATCGGTGACGGCGGCATGGGCAATGACACCATTGACTTGTGGGGTGTCGGCCCCGGCATCACCATGGAGATTGCCGGCGGCGAGGGCAATGATGTTCTTTACGGCGGTGGATCGACCTTTGGCCAACCCGGCGATGCGAATTATCGGCCTGCGGCTGTTTTACACGGCGGCGAGGGGGACGACGAAATTCATGGCAGCACCGGTAACGACCATTTATTCGGTGGCGCAGGCAACGATTTTATTCAGGGCTATGGCGGTCACGATAGAATCTGGGGCGGCACCGGCGATGACTGGCTGTATGGTTCGGCTGGTGACGACATCCTCACGGGCGGCAAGGGGGACGATTATCTTAACGGTCAGTGGGGCAGCGATACGTATATTTTCTCTTCCGGTTGGGGACGGGATACCGTCGCGGAAAGTACTTGCCTTGGCGTTCGGGCCGATATCGATGTGCTCGATTTCTCCGCCCTGGACAATGCCGTCACCGTTCATTCCGGAACCGCCGATTTGCAAAGTGCCCAAATTACGGCTGAATCGACCGGCAACACCGTGATTCACAGTGGCTTCGGGATTGAAGTGATCAAGGGCGGACAGGGTGATGACGAATTTCATGTTTATCAAACCGGTACGCAACCCTTGGAACTCAACGGCCAGGACGGATCGGACCGTTACTTCGCCTATGCCGGAGAACCGGTGGCCCAGCCGGCCCCGGTGCAGAATGTTCGCGTCCACGACACCGGCAATCCGGCCGATACGGACCGGGCCGTGTTCGTCGGCTCTTCGCGTGCCGATCACCTGATCGTCACGGACCGGCATGTGCGCAATGTTATTGGTGAGCGTGATGCCGACGACAATCCCCGGGACGACCAGGTGTTCGCCTATGCCGCCTTCGGCTTTGCATCCGGTGTGGAAGCACTTGAAGTGCGGGCCATGGACGGTGAGGACCGCGTGGACATCGAGAGCACGCCCGGCGAACAGATGTTGACGTTGAAACCGGCTTGCGGGCAAGGGCAAGCGCAGACCGGTACAAACGTTACCTGGGATCTGGACAAAGCGGATTTGCCTGCTGACGGCGACACCGGCTGGAAAAGTCCGTACCTCAAATTTGACCTGGCGCTGGGCGAGGGGCCGGCCGCCGCGAAATTCAGGGTTTACGTTCCCGGCCAAAGCTATCAGATCACGGACGAAAACCCGGACAACAATGTCAACGAATTGATCGACCAATGGCTGGTCGCTATCCAGCACAAAATCAAGGAGGCCATGATCGATGCCGGCCTGCTGACTGACAAAAGCGCCCCGATTGTCGATGTCACCTACACCGACGGTAAGCTGGTGTTCAGCAGCCCGCCGGCCGTGACGTCGATTCTGGTACAAGGCGGCCGTGACAACGACGTCATCACCGTCGGCGGACTGGCAGACGAGGGCGTGAACCGGATCCGGGGCACGGTGTCTTCGGATCTATTGGAAATCCAGGGCAACGAAGGCGCCGACGACCGTCTCATTGTCGATGACCGCCAGGACGGTGACGGTCAGGGCGACACCGGCACGCTGAGCCGTTCGGAAATCCGGGGCCTGGACATGGGCCGGCACATTGTCTATCAGGATTTCGAGTCGGTCGATGTGTTGTTGGGCGCGAACAACGACGAGTTCACCGTTTTAAATACCATTGACGGCCAAACCCTTATTGCTGCCGGTGAAGGCGACGACACCGTGCAGGTGAACGCGATCGGCGGGGCGACCCGTGTCGACGGCAACAGCGGCGACGATTACTTCAAGGTGGGCGGCCCCGCTGAAAATCCCACGGTGCAAGGCATCAACGCCGAGCTGATCATTAACGGCGACGGCGATGAAGACGATCAGGGCAGCGACCGTCTGGACGTGGTCGATCTGGGCGCAACCGAAGATAACACCGGCAGCCTCACCGCCACAACCGTCGATCTGGCCGATATGCCCGGTCATATCGAATATGGCGACGTGGAAGCGGTCAATGTCTACCTGGGCACCGGTGACGACCGGTTCAATATCCAGGGCACGGCCGCCGAAGCCCGCACCACGGTTTACGGCAACGATGGCGACGACGTCTTTACCGTCTCTTCCAACGCGCCGGAAACCGACGGCACACTGGATGAAATTGCCGGCGATTTGCTGCTCCTGGGCGGTGCCGGAGCCAATCGTCTCAATGTGAGCGACCGGGGTTCGAGCGATCCCGACCGGAATATCCGGCTGGCCCGTGCCGATGTCGCGAATGTCTTCCAGCCGGCCGGCGGGGGCCCTGATGTTGATGAGTTGATCGAAGTGCCCGCTCCACTGACCGTCGAACAGCTCAGCGGCATGACGCCCGACCCGCAAGTGGCGATCCGCTGGGCGGCGTCAGGGACCTTCGGACAAGGC
This sequence comes from Desulfobacterales bacterium, assembly GCA_028282295.1. Lineage (GTDB taxonomy): Bacteria > Desulfobacterota > Desulfobacteria > Desulfobacterales > JANQIE01 > JANQIE01. Next base: position 5,849 of record JANQIE010000316.1, read on the forward strand.
GTGCACATCGATGCCGGCTGCGGCGCAGACAAAATCGCCATTGAATCGGCGACACCCGATGCGATCACGGTCTTCAGGGGCAATGGCGGCGACGACCAATTTGATATCGATCTGGATACCAGTGACGGCAACGGCCTGCTGGTAGCCGCCGGGGACGACGGCAACGATCGTCTCGACGCCGCCGGTTCGAGCCAAAACGTCTGGCTTGTGGGTGATGATGTTCAGGTCGATTACGGCGTAGACGCCAACAACGCCTCTGCATTGAATAGTGTGCGTTCCGCCAATCCGGGCGTCGGCGGCAGCGATACTCTGAGTGGTGGTGAGGGCAACGACGTGCTGATCGGCGGTGCGGCCGGTGATACCCTTGCGGGCAACGGTGGCAACGACCTGTTGATCGGAGACCACGGCGAAGCCACGTATCAAAACAATCGTCTGTTTCAGGCTGAAACCATTGATTTCTTCTCCGGCGGCCCGGATAATCTGGACGGCGGTCCCGGCAACGATACCATGCTGGGCGGTTTTGAATCGGATCTTTTCTTCGGTAATTTCAGCGAAGACATCATGGTGGGGGAATACGCGCGGGTGACCATGGCAGGCGACGATGTGACCAATGTCGTGCTGCTGGGGCACTACCATCTCGATTTGATCGCGGCCTCACTCTTTCATCTCTACGATTCACCTTTTCTGCCGATTACCCTGGTGCCCGAAGCCTCGTTGATCGCCGGGCTGGTGCCGGTGGGCGGCTTTACGTCCCCGTTGCAGGCGCTGGGGACCAATGCCGTGATGCCCGCAAATTCTTCGGTACACCACGGCGGTTACAGCCAGTTCCCGCAACCGGTCAGCATCCGCGCGCCGGAGCCGGAAGCTGAATCGTCCTACACCGTGAAAACCGGTGACACCTTGTGGGATATCGCGGCCTACTATCTGAATGATCCCTTCTTGTGGCCGGAGATTCACAAACTCAATCCGCAAATCGAAAATCCGGATCTGATTTTCCCGGATCAGGTCATCAATTTGCCGATCGAAATTAACAAAACCGACGCCGACACCCCCGCCGCCGAAACCGGCACTCCGAAAACCGGTGACGCCACGCAAGTTGCACCTGCCACTGAGGTGACGTCCGAAACCGCCGACGTGGTTGACGGTTCCGGACGCGACAGTCTGGCCACTGCCGCCGGCATAATGGGATGGCGGTTCTTCCGGCCCAAAACAAAGGGCAACGCTGCAACGCTGGATGCGGACCAATTCAAACAGACCGCCGGCCGCAAAACCGGTCGCCGCCGCTTTCAATGGCATCAAGGGCAGTTGAGTGCGCGCCATTGAAATCCGAACACCGCCAGGGGCCCAAAGATGCTATTTCCGGATGGGCACTAAATAAAGACCGGCCGCGGTGAAATCCGGTCGCTTGATATTCATGCGACAATTTTACCTGCGTCCGATTGAACAGGAGGTTTACTTGAAATCACCCGAATCCGCAAAAACCAATGCCAACATCAGGAAGCGTCCCGTTAAAAGCGCCAAAAAACCCGCAGTGAAATGGGACGATTCGAAAATCCGCACGACCTATGCCAACATATGCAACGTCTTTAGCACCCGGGAAGAAGTGACCCTGTTATTCGGCACCAATCAGACCTGGCGCTCCGGACAGGGCGAATTAAAAATCGACCTGAGCGACCGGATGATATTAAATCCCTACACCGCCAAACGGCTCGCGTTGTTTCTAAACAATGTTGTGCAACAGTACGAAAAACGCTACGGCGAATTGCAATTGGGACCTGATACTCAGGACATGCATGCAACTTGATCCCAACGACCCAACCCGTGCCCGGCAATCTTCCGGCAAAGAACAGCTCTGGGCGCGGTTTCTTCAGCCTGCTTCGTTAGACGATTTTTACTTCAGTTGGCTGGCCCTTCAATGCGGGCATCTGTCCCATCCGATCCAGGCGGTTTTACTTCGTGGTAATCCCACGGACATCGACTATCAACCTGTCGCCAAATGGCCGGCAACGACCTCACCGGTTGAACGGCTGGTCGAACTGTGCGAGCAGGTGATTGAAACCCGCGTGGGCACGGTTGTCGAATTAGCCCCTCAATCCGGCCAAGACACCAATGGCGGCCCAACCTTCGGCCTGGGGTATCCGTTGCTGATCGACGGTGCCTTGCACGGTGTCATTGCCGTCGAAGTCAACACGTCCACCACACAGATCCTGGCCGACAACATGGCGCAGCTGCAATGGGGCAGCGGATGGCTGGAACTGACCTTGAAACGTCGCAAGAGCCGCAAGGACGATCGCGCCCTGAATCGCCTGGATACCGCCGTGGCCCTTTTGGCCGAGGTTCTGGCGGCGGCAAGCTACCGTGAGGCGGCCATTGTTCTGGTCACGGAGCTGGCCGCGCGGATGAATTGCGACCGGGCCGGCTACGGCCGGTATCGCCGGGGACGCATATCGGTTCAGGCCGTGTCCCACGCCGCGCAAATCGCTCCCAAAATGAAACAGATGCGGGCCCTGGCCGCCGCCATGGAAGAGGCTGTTTCACAACGGCAGGCCCTGATCTTTCCGCCCGACCCGGACAAACCGCTGGTCATCACCCAAAATCAAAAACGCCTGGCGCAGCTAAACACAACCGGCGCGGTCATGACCTTTCCGCTATACCATCAAGGCCGTTACACCGGCGCGGTGACGCTGGAGCGGCCCGAAGAAAAGACTTTCGGGGAAGACGATTTGCTTTTCTGCCAAAGCATGGCGTCTCTGGCTGCGGCCGCCCTG
>JANQIE010000128.1 GCA_028282295.1 Desulfobacterales bacterium
CAGGGCCGCGTCCACTTCGCCTTTGTCAACCTTGATCCGGGCGATGTCGCCCAAGGTCACCGCTCGGGAGCGACGGTCGCCAAGGGCATCGAAGGCCGCAAGCCTTTCCTCATGCAGCTTCAGGGCCGCGTCCACTTCGCCCTTGGAAACCTTGATCCGGGCGATGTCCCCAGTCACTATGGCGAAATGGCGTCTGTCATTTAATTCATTGAACAGTTGCGCTGATAGCATAAAAAGTTCCGATGCCCGGTCCAAATTACCGATGGTGTGATTCAGGTTGCCGGACTCCATCGTAAGGAGCGCCCGTTGTCTTGGGGTCAAGTCTGATTCATTGGTCAATGCGGATTCGATCTGTTCGATCCGAGCCAACTTGTCTTCGATTATTAAAAAATCCGGGTCGGTCTGTTTATCAAGCAAGCCCAACGGCGGCTCTTTTTCAATACAAAAATCGAGGACCGCGGTCCGCCAGGCCCACAAGTCAGGCGCTTCAAAGGCAAAACTTTTCAAGGTATCAGCCGTCATCCATAGCAAAAGAGGCTTCGGACAGTTGCGGGCAACGCTCTCCCTGTGGGCGTTTAAACCTTGCAGGTTGAGTTTGCCGGCGTCGCCTGCAAGCCAGAAATCGATATTGACGCAACATAACGCCTCAAATTTTCCAGCGGTTTCCCTAAGGTTCAATTCGAAGTCATTCAGGGAGAGCGGTTTGGCGGTGTCCAAGATGATCCGGCCGATACCTGCATGTATCTGTTCCAGGTGGTCCATCAACCGGTCTCGATAGGCCGGGTCGTTGAAAATAACAAGAATAAGGTCGAACTTCCTTGAATTACGCAGGAGACGGTTAAGCCTGATAAGGGGGCCGGAGTGGGAGGAATGCACATCCCAGCCCAGTGGCGCACCGGGATTTTTCAAGGGATTTCCCGGATCATTCAGATTGCCGGGGCCGCTTTTATTTTTTGGCTTCATTTGCGCATTTTTTATAAGCCGGCAATGTCCGAATCACCGGATGGGACTGCCACCAATAAGAATTGTATTCCAACAGAAAAATATTGTAGAGCAGACGCCGGGTGTGCTCATCATTGGGCATCTCCTGGTCGGTGCAATCGACTTCATGGAGAAGTTTGTAATCTTCCGCATTCAGAATACGGCGGTAATCGGTCGCAAGTTCTTTGACCGCTTTTTCGGCGGTTAGGCGGTCGAACAGCTCCCCGTCAGCCAACTGGTAGCAGTAATGAAGCAGTTTGAGGAGTTCTCTGGGATTGCCGCCACTATAGCGGATCAAATAATCGACGGTGTCTTTTTCAGAATCAAAGAGCGCGCGATCGGCCCTGAGATAGATAAGTTGTCGCAGGGCGGCATAGCCTTCCTTGATAGGATTTTCATCCGAGCGTTCATTAAGCTTGATCATGGGCAGAATAAAGTGATTAAAAAGTTGTTGAACTTCGTTGCTTTTAAGCAGCATGTGGATTGGTGCGCAATAGATGAAATTGGACTCGACCTGCTGAAGCTGGTGGACATCGTGAATAAAGAACCGGCGGCTGTCTGTATCCGATAAGCGATCGGTCCCGTCGATGATAAAGAGAATCCGCCGGCCCTTGTTTTTTTTTCCAACCTCTTCCTCAGCCGCCCTGATAAGCTGGTTAAAGGCGGCGGCAAACTGTGAAAAAGAGTTTTTTATGATGCGGCGTAATTGCTCTTTATGGGTGGTATTGGTTTTAAATGAGTTGGTAATGCCGGCAAACAACTTGCCTAAAAATGGAAGCCCTGTGTCAGCCTGTGCGCCGGCCTTGATTTCCGCGGCAAAGGTCTTGACTGCTTCATTCTGTTCGATCTTTTCATCAAACCATTTTGTTAAATTGGCAAGAAAAACGGGGGGCAATTCAATGGCTTCATCATTCAATCGCTCCAACAATTGTTTGGCAAGGGCCATCAGGATTTCCGAGTATTCAATGCTATTGGGATCCAGTTCGACGAGCGTATCCAAAAAAACAACAAAAAAGCGCTGGGGGTTGTGGAGTTTATCGGCAAGTTGCCATAGCTCCGTGCTTTTTCCACACCCCCGGTGGCCGCAAAAAAGCGAGTAAGTCCGATCCGGCTCAAACATCAATTCCCAGGTCCTGGGATTGATCCCCAGAGGTTTCAGTAATTTTGAAAAATTAACATTTCCGCGGGCGCTTTCAGTGGCGACATAGCGCGGGTCGTCCTTTTTCAGCGGCTCATCATAGGCGATGTTCTTGCCGACGTCCCAAATGTTTTCAGGCGGTGAATAATCCATTATAAAAATTCCTTTTTTTAAAAAAAGATATATTATTTCAGTCTATTGTGTCAATATTTAAGGATTTAATTTGACACTTGTCTTCCCGTACCGGCAAGTATCCCCATCATGTCGCCCGAACGCTATCAAAAAATCATCCGTATCCTGAACCAGCGGCAACCCGATCTGACCGTGGTGATGGAAGATGTGAACAAACCCCACAACCTTTCGGCCATTGCGCGCAGTTGCGACGCGGTGGGAATCGGTGTGGCGCACGCAGTGGCATCCATCGATAAAATCAGGCTGGCCCAGAAAGCGGCCGGCGGCAGCAGTAAATGGGTTCGGATTAAAACCCATGGCACCCTGGAAGACGCCTTCAGGCCGCTGAAAGCCGCCAACCATCAGATTGTTGCCGCCCATTTCAACGAACAGGCAGTGGACTATCGCGCCATTACGGGCCTCTCGCTGACCGCCAGCCCGGAAGCTCTTGAACGGATTCAGGGCGAGGCGGTAAGTTTGAAATCCTGTTAACGTGTTAACGTTACAGCCGCAACATGTGTGCCCCCTTTTTGCTTGACTCGCCGCACCCATTTTTCTTATAAAACGGTGCCCACAATCTAAAAGGACACCTAAGATTTTGATAAAACACAGTGTTTCGATTTTTTACCCGGCTTACAATGAACAAACCTACATCCTGCGCGCGGTCGAGGCGGCCAGGGAGGTCGGCGAGCGGATGCTCAAGGATGAGGAAATTACCGGCTTTGAAATTCTCATTGTCAATGATGCCTCTACCGACGACACCGGCCGGATCGCGGATCAACTGGCGGCCGAAGACGAGCGCATTCGGGTTGTCCACCATCAACGCAATATCGGTTTGGGCGGGGCGGTGCGCAGCGGCTTTAAGCATGCCCGCAACGACCTGATTCTGTATTCGGATATCGACCTGCCCTTTGACATGATGGAGCTGTGCAAGGCGTATCGTCTGATCCGTTATTACGAGGCTGATATTGTATCGGCGTTTCGCTATGACCGCACCACCGAAGGGATTCGCCGCCTGATTTACTCAAAAATTTACAATGCCTTGATCATGCTTTTTTTCCGGTTGCGCATCAAAGACGTCAATTTTGCCTTCAAATTGGTACGTCGTGAGGTTTTCGACCGGATCGACCTGAAAGCGGAAGGCAGTTTTATCGATGCCGAATTTTTGGCCAAAGCCAATCGGCTGGGATACAAAATTATCCAGTTCGGCACCAACTATTTCCACCGCAGCCGAGGCGTTTCAACCCTCTCCAGCCCGGCGGTCATCATCAAAATTCTCATCGAGCTGGGCCGTCTGCGCAAGGAGATTATGGGGCTTGCGCCGCTTGAACCTGAATCGTGAAAACCCGACTGATTGTCAATGCCGATGATTTCGGCCTTTGCGAACCGATCTCACGGGGTATTGTCCACGCCTGGCGGCACGGTATTGTCACGGCCACTTCGGTGGTCACGGTGGGCGCCTATTTCGATCAAGGCATCGATCTGCTCAAGGACACCACCCTTGACGCCGGTATTCATTTGACCTGGATCGGCGGCGAAAAACCGCTCACCGGCGCGATCAGGGGACTGGTGGACCGGGACGGCCGGTTCAACCAGAAATATCGTGATATCGTTGCAGCGGTTCTCGCGGGTCGTTTCGACCGCGACGCCCTGCGCGTTGAGCTGACGGCCCAGGTGGCGCGGCTGCTCGATGCGGGGTTCAAGCCCAGCCATCTGGATGCGCACCAGCATCTGCACCTGTTGCCGGGCATCCAGGACATGATAATCGATATTGCCCTTGAATTCGAAATTCCCTGCATCCGCCAACCTAAAAGCCGGCGGCTTGCACCGGTCAACCTGGCCGTGGCATGGCTGCAAACCGGTATGGCCCGCAAGCTAAAGCGACACAATCTGAATGCCCCCTGTTTCGTCGGTTTCGATGCCAGCGGCCATTGCGATCAGGGGGCGCTGGACCGCCTACTCCCCGGCCTGAAGCCGGGGGTGAACGAATTGATGGTCCACCCCGGTTTTGACGCGTCGCATTTTTATGACTGGCAATTTCGGTGGGCCGACGAAATCAAGGCCCTGAGTTCCGACCGGACCAGGTATTTTCTGGCAAAACACAACATTGAACTGACGGATTTCAAGACCTGCTATGCCGCTTAACAGCTCCTACCGCAACCTGACCCGGGCCACCATCTGGGGGTTTCTGGCCTTTCGGATTTTTTTTATCGCCACGACGGATTACAATCTTATTGCCGATGAGGCCTATTTCTGGGACTGGTCCCGGCATCCGGCGCCGGGTTATTACGACATGGGTCCCATGGTCGCCTGGATTATCTGGATTTTTACGGCCCTGTTGCCCCTGTCCGAGTTTTCCGTGCGGCTCGGGGCGCCGGTGCTGGCGGCCCTCACGGCGCTGCTTGTGCGCCGTCTGGCCACCGCGATCACGCCGACGGAGCGGCATGTGTTCTGGGTCGTTTTGATCTTTCACGTGACCCCCATGGCCACCGCGCAGAGCATCATCATGACTTACTATGCGCCTCAGGTTTTCTTTTGGGCGTTGACCACCTGGTTTACGTGGCGTCTGGTCGAAACCGGGCAGCCGCGCTGGTGGTACCTGATGGGCGTTAGCGCCGGCCTGGGGCTGCTCTCACACCACATGTTCGTGTTTTTCTCGGCCCAGATCGGTCTGTTTATTCTGCTCTCACCCCAACAACGGTTTTGGCTCAGAACCAAAACTCCCTATGTGGCGATCCTGATCGCCCTGGTCGTGGCCAGTCCGCTGATCATCTGGAACCTGACCCATCAATTGGTGATGGCCCGTCACGCCATGGGCCTCATGGACAATGCCGCGCGCTTTGTCGAGGTGTTTCTCGACTATGTGGGCAAACAGGCCGGTGTGCAGACACCGCTGTTTTTCCTGGCGGTTCTTTACAGTCTGGCGGTGGCCGGGCACCGGGGGCTGAAGGGGCGTGACGATCGTTTTTTGTTTCTGCTCTGTTTGGCGGCCCCTCTGCTGATTTTCATCGGCTTGTTGGCCCTGGGGGGACGCACCGAGGCCAACTGGCCGACAACCGCGTATATCACCGCCACTATCGCCACGGTGATCATTCTGATTGAGAAATACGATGCCGCCCGCAAAATCAAACGCAACCTGTTGAAAGCCGGGGCTGTTTTTACGGTTGCGTTCGGTCTGGCGGCTTTAGTGTTTGCCTGCTACCCCGGCGTGCTGCGCAATCGGCTAGGCATCGATTTACCGCCCAGAATCGATCCGTCGAACCGGCTTTACGGGTGGCGCGAGTTGGGCGACGCCGTGTCTCAGGTCCTGGCCGACATGCCCGCGGGAACATTTGTCAGCTCTAAGGGCTACGGTAAATGCGCCCAATTGGCGTTTTACGTGCAAGGCCGGCCGCAAATCTACGCCATGCCGGTGGAGCGGCGTCATCACCAGTACGATTTCTGGAATGACGCCATCGAGACCATCGGACGGGATGCGGTTTTTGCCGACCGCAGTCCGATGAGCGACGCGGTCAAGGCGCGGTTTAAAAAGGTGGTGTTGGCCCGGCATCTCGTGATCCGCGTAAAGGGCAGCGATCTGGTGCGCACGCAATTTTATGTGTACCGTTGTTTCGAATACAAGGGCGCGCCGTCTGCGCAAATTAAAAATTTTTAGCCGGCGCCGACTGTGGGGGGACACCGATGCAACTGTTACCAAAACTGCGCGTCGTTCAAAAGGTCTACGGTAACCAGCCGCTGAGAAACCGGCTGTTCATCATGGTTCGGGCCCTGGTCTGCCCCTGGCAAAAAATCCTGCGACATATTGGCCGTGACGGTACGGTTCTGGATATTGGTTGCGGCCATGGCCTGCTGCTCCATCTGATCAAAACCGAACGGCCCGCCATGCAGTGTTTCGGTGTGGATCACGATGCGCACAAAATCGCAATCGCGACGGCCGCGGCAGGCACCGGCCCGCAGTTCAGCGACACTCCCGAATTGCGCGGTTTGGCTCCGGCAAGTTGCGATTTTGTGACACTGATCGATGTCCTGTATGCCGTGCCGGTCGACAAGTGGAGCCATATTTTGGATCTTGCGCGGCAGTATTTGAAACCGGACGGACGGCTGATCATCAAGGAAACCGTCAACACCCCGTTTTGGAAGTTTGCGCTTTGTATGCTTCAGGAAAAAATCGCCATTGATGTTCTAAGGTACACCAAAGGCCACCCGCCCCGTCTGGAGTCCGTTGCGTATTATCTGCAGACGCTGCAAACCAGTGGCTTCAAAATTATCACGCATCACCGTGTCGATCAGGGGTACATCTGGCCTCATTATTTGTTCGTGGCGCACAAGAAAACTTGCTAGTGCCCAACCGGTAATAGTAGATTTTGGTTCCTGGCAAGGCCCGAGCATTTTTAAAACCGCAGGCATAGCACAGGCTATGTCGAGGATTTTAAAAATGCGAGAACGCCGCCAGGGGCCAAAAGATGCTATTTCCGGATGGGCACTTGCTGAGGACCGGCAGTCAGGACGGCTTGTTTGTCAGAATTTTTACGCGGTTTTTTAGATGGTGAGGCAGCCAGACATCGATCTGATGGGACAGGTCCGCAAAGTAGCCGGTGGGGGTGACCATGGCCTGAATGCGCAACACCGGTCCCTCGGTCTGTTCATCAAAACCGATGCGAACCGTGGATGAGATCCAGCCAAACCCCTGGGAATGCAGGCGCAGCCGCGCGTCCGGGTCGGCCTGCCCTTTGATGGCATGGCGGGACAGATCGGTATTGGTTTCAATGATGACCTGCCGGATAGCCGGTGACAGTGCGATCTGGCGCGCGTGGGTATCGTAGTAGGGGCGACGGGTGAGAAAACCCGCGGTTATCCCCAGGGCGATGATTACGGTGGCACCGGCGATGCCGGCTTTGCGACGCCGGGACAGGCGCCCGGCGTTCAGGAACGCGGTCGTAAGTTGTGGTATCACCCAATGGTGCAAGGCGGTCGCGGTGATGATGATGACACCAAACGACCACAAGGCGTCGGTGACAAAATGGGCGCCCTGGGCGGCCCGCCCAACCCCCACCAGGGTGCCGTACAGCAGCCCGAACGTGCCGCCGCCCACGGCGAGCAGGCGCGAGTGGGGCCAGAAAAAAAACAGCGTAACGAACAGGTATCCCATGGTGCAATGACCGCACGGAAAGGATTGACCTTTGCCGGCGTTGGCGGGTGTGCAGGGGGCGCAATACTCCCATTGGCCGCCGTAATTCTGGATGTCTCGCGGACGCGGGCGCCCGCAATAGGGTTTCAGGATCACATTGGCCAGCAGACCGGCGCCCAATAGGGCCGTCAGTAAAACCTGTAACAGGGGACGGCCAATGCCCCCCCAGGACTTTTTCCACAATCCTACCACCAAACCGGCCATGGCTCCCAAGCACAACAACAAGCCGGGGACCGTGCCGTAGTCATGAATCCATTTCCACGGCTGAGCGGATTTATAGAGCCACCCTGCTGTTTCGGAGTAGAAATGATTTTGACCCCAGAAATCGATCTGAAAGCGCATGAGCACCCAGGTGGCCGCCAGCAGCACCGCAAACAGCAGTGTGATCCGGATAAGTCCCAGCCTGAAATTCATCGCGGCCGACCTGTTCAATGTGTCTCGCAAGTGCTTGGACTCCCTATGTTATTGGCTTTATCAGGGGCGACGGCTGTTTATGTCAAAACTAAATGGCTTTGGTGTGCAGATCAAATTGCATTTGGTAGAGTTTGTAGTATTCGCGTTGAAGCTCGATCAACTCTTCGTGCCGCCCTTCTTCAACGATTCGACCGTCCACCAGTACAACAATCCGGTGGGCATTACTGATAGTGGAGAGACGATGCGCAATGACAAACGTGGTTCGCCCGCGCATCAAATTTTCAAGCGCTTTTTGTACCAGACTTTCCGCTTCGGTATCAAGAGATGATGTGGCTTCGTCCAGAATTAAAATCGGCGCGTCCTTCAACAAGGCGCGGGCGATGCACAGGCGCTGCTTTTCACCGCCGGACAATCGCCCCCCAAGCTCACCAATGGTGGTGTCGAATTTTTTCGGAAAGCTCTGAATGTAGTCGTAGGCATAGGCCGCTTTGGCGGCCTTGACAAGATCGGCGTCATCGGCCCCGGGATTGCCGTAGGCAATATTGCCGCGAATGGTATCGTTGAAGAGGATCGGCTCCTGGGTTACGACGGCAATCTGGCTGCGCAGGGAATCGAGGGCATACTCGCGGATATCCACCCCGTCAATCTTGACGGCGCCTTGATTGACATCGAAAAAACGCGGAATCAGGTTCACCAGGGATGTCTTGCCGCCCCCGCTCATGCCCACCAGGGCCACTACCTCACCCGGCTCGACTTGCAGGTTGATCCCTTTTAAAACCGGATCCCGGTCATATTTGAACACCACGTTTTCCAGGGCGATCCGATGAGGGCCCGGCACAAGATGCCTGGGTTGCGGCAGTTCCTTGATGCCGGCGTCCCGTTCGATGATATCGAAAACACGATCGGTGCCGGCCAAGCCCTGCTGGACCGCGTTATTGAGTTTGGTCAGCCGTTTGATCGGCTCATAAAGCATCAACACCGCCCCCATGAACGAACAGAACGTGCCGGCGGTTGTCTCTCCGCGCACAACTTTCGAGCCGGCATAAAAGATAATAAAGGCCACAAAGGTTCCGGCCAGAAGTTCCATGACCGGTGACGAGAGTGACCGGGCAATCACGATTTTAAGTTCTTTTTTGAAAAGATCGTACGAGCTTTTGACAAACCGCTGTTGCTCATACGCCTCCATGCAGAAAGCCTTGACGATTTTATTGCCGGCGATGGTCTCATGCAAAAACGCGTTCAGGTCCGCCATCGATTCCTGGGAGCTTTTGGACGCCCGGCGGACTTTGCGGCCGAATACCACGATCGGGTAATAGGCCACCGGCAGGATCAAAATGGCGCCCAGGGCGCTTTGCCAGTCGTGGTAAAAAATAATCGATGTCAGCACCACAATCCGGAGGATATCGCGCAACGAACCGGTGATCACCGATGACACCATGTTTTTGATCAGATTGACATCGTTGGTAATGCGCGACATCAAGGTGCCGGTTTTTTCCTGCTGAAAAAAAGCGAGCGGCATCTGTTGAATGCGTTCGTACAAACGGTTGCGCAACTTGCGGATGATGTTCTGGCCGATGTAGCCGAGCATATAGTCGTTGCCCAGCATGGAAATCGACTTGGCCAGAAACGCCAGGAAGACTTTGACCGGCAGACTGATCAGTGCGGACGGATCATTTTGCACAAAAATGATATCGACAACCGGTTTGATTAAAAGGGCGATCCACCCTTCGGACAAGGCCAGGGCGATCATGAAGAAAATGGTCAAATAGTACCGGCCCCGGTTTTCCTTGACCAGGTGCATCAGTTGGCGGTGCCGGTCTTTTATTTCCAGTGTGAATAAGGCTTTCATTAATTTAGCGCGTTGTATCCTTGCATGAACGATCCGCCAGCAGCGTGATCCGGTTCAGTTCATCTTCGAGTTGTTGTAGAATTCGGTTTTCCGAAGCGCGGTCAGCCTCGGACGGGACCCACAACGGCGCACCGAAAACAATACGGCAGCGGGCCAACGGATACGGCAGCATGAACCGGTCCCAGCTCGCGAACACCTTCGCCCGTCCGGCACTGTAGGTCACCGGTATGATCGGATAGCCGGTTTTTTTGGCCAGGATAATGACGCCGGGCTTGGCTTTGCGGCGCGGTCCCCGGGGGCCGTCCGGTACGATTGCGGCCGGACGCGCCTTTGTTACCGCGGCGGCGATCAACTGGTCCAGGGCAATGCGCCCGTCCTTGCTCGACGAACCGCGTATGGTCAGGTGGCCCTTGCGTTGCAGCGCCTGCGCCAGAATCTCGCCATCCTTGGATTGGCTGACCAAAAAGGCTGCCCGCCGGCCGGCGCCCACCGGTCCGAACACCAGCAGGCGCGAATGCCAGAACGCATAGATGCACTTGCGCGCCTTAACGTGGGGCGCAACCGCCCGGTAGCCTGTCACGCCGGTCCTGAGCGACCAAAACAGCAGATCCCAGCACAGACGGCCCAACACACCGATGAGACGCCATTTTACGGATTCCAGCCACTGTTCGTTTCTTGCGCGCATCTATTCAGCCAGCAGTCGGCAGGCAATGGCGGCGGCCCGCCGGGATGCGCCGGCCCCACCCAACGCATCGCGAATCCCCACCAGTTGTTGCCGGATGTTTTCCAATCGATCCGGCGTTTGCAGCATGTTCAGCGCTGTTTCGGCGACCCGCGTAGCCGATGCCTCGTCCTGAATGAGTTCAGGGATCAACTCCCGCCCGGCAATCAGGTTCGCCAGACCGATATGCTTGACCTGAATCAACAAACGGCCAACCCAATAACTGAGCGGGGAAACGCGGTACATGATCACCATCGGAACGCAGGCCAGCGCCGCCTCCAAGGTGACGGTGCCGGAAGCGGCGATTAAAAAACGGCTTTGTTGGAAGACCGGTTTGACGCCGTTGGAATGGATTTCCAGATTCAAATGCGTTTGCCGGTCTTGGACGTATCGCCGCCATTTATCCTCGGCCGTGGGCACAAGCGACACCACAAATTTCAACTGCGGCAGGTGTTGCTGCATCAGTTTTGCGGCCTCAAGCATAACCGGCAGATGACGTTCAATTTCGCCGTCACGGCTACCCGGTAAAAGCCCGACCACCGGATCGCCTTCAGCCGCCGGCCCGGTTGCGGCAACCGCCCCGGCGCCGTGATCGAGGATCGGGTGGCCGACAAAGGTCACCGGCACGCGGTGGCGCCGATAAAATTTTGCTTCAAACGGCAGGATCACCGCCATATGGTCCACCCGTTGCCGAATTTTATTCACCCGCCCCTTGCGCCAGGCCCAGATTTGCGGGCTGATGTAGTACAGGACCTTGATGCCGAGTTTTTTGGCGACACCGGCCAGGTAAAGGTTGAAATCGGGAAAATCGATCAGGATGAGTAAATCGGGACGCAGGGTGTGCAGCAGGTGCCTGGCCCTGCGGATGCCGCGGCGTAAATCGGGCAGCTTGGCAAAGACCTCCGTCAGTCCGACAACGGCAAGGGCGGCCGAATCGACCAGCACACGCACCCCGGCATCCCTGAGCGCCTGCCCGCCGATGCCGTAAAAAAGCAGGGCCGGATGCCGGCGCTGCATGGCCCGTACCAGCCCGGCGCCATGCTGATCGCCGGACGCTTCGCCGGCCACGATCATTACACTGCGGCGCTTGGTCATCATGACATCAGGATGCAAAGAACTGTTGGTTGGATCGATTGATCTGGTCCATAATGTTCAACGCGATTTTCAATGCGTCACGGCCGATTTGACCGGTCACCTCGGGTACCTGCCGCTTGAGCACGGAGTTCACAAAGGCTTTGATTTCATCATCCAGGGCATCGCCCTTGGTGAAGCAAAGTCGGTTGACGGCCATCCCCGGTATGAGGCTTTGTGCATCGGCCTCATCGCCGTTTTGATTGATCACGGTAATTTCATGATTGGCGAAATCGACCGAAATATACGCCTCTTTCTGAAACAGTCGAATTTTGCGCTCGTCTTTCATGGAAATGCGGCTGGCGGTCACATTGGCGACGCAGCCGTTTTCAAACTCCAGACGGGCGTTGGCAATGTCCACGCTGTTGGAAATCACCGGAATGCCGGCGGCGTGAATGTTCCTGATATCCGAGTTGACGAAATTCGATATGATATCAATATCATGGATCATTAAATCGAGGACAACGCTGACATCGGTACATCGCCCTTTATACATGCTCAAGCGATGGGATTCGATGAAGCGGGGGCGCTTGATAATGTCACGCAACGCCACCACCGCCGGATTGAACCGCTCCAAATGGCCGACCTGGATAATCAGACCGCGTTGTTCAGCCATTTGCAACAATTCATCCGCTTCGGCCAGGGTCGTGGTCATCGGCTTTTCGATCAACAGATCAACATCATGCTCCAAAAACGCCTTGCTGACGGCAAAATGGGCCGATGTCGGCACGACAATGCTTGCCGCATCGACTTTATCGAGCAATTCCCGATGTCCGGCAAAGGCCGTGGTCCCGACCTTGTCGGCAATCTCGCCGGCCCTGGCAATGTCGACATCGGCAATACCGACGAGTTCCACGTTTTCCATCCGGGCGTATTTTTCAGCATGAAATTGGCCGAGATATCCGACACCGACTACGCCGACTTTTAGTTTTTTCATTCACACTCCCCACAATTACGGGAATTGACCCTGTGGCCGTCAGACTTGGGCATGACCCCATCCGCAATTTTTAATTCCTAATTCAACCGCTCTGCTCTTCACGGGTCAGGGCCACAATGGCGATGCCGGCTTGATCGGCCAGGGCAATCATTGCCCGGCGGTCGAACACCACGGCCCGGCCAGCCTCGACAACCAACACGCGGGCGTCCACGCTACGCATGGTCTCAATGGTCCGGATGCCCACTGCCGGCATATCGAAACGATGGTCCTGAATCGGTTTGCAGACCTTGACGACCACGGCTTTGCCCTTGCTCAAGCGACCACCGCGCAGAATCGTCGCGTCGGTCCCGTCGATGGCCTCCACGGCCAGAACCGTTTTGCGGCGCACCACGACACATTGCCCGATATCCATGCGGCCAATCGCCTTGGCCGCTTCCCAGCCGACGTCAATATCGGCTCTCTCACTGCGGCCCGGTTTGCGTTTGGTCCAGCACCCCGCCGGCGCCAGCAGGCCGGGCAGCAGGTGCGTCGAGGCCCGGATTTTGATCCCTTCCGCGTCCAGAATGTCGGCAAAGGATCTCAAGATGCCGTCATCATGAATGTGACGCAACCCCTTAATGAGTTTAATCGCCTTGGTGTCCGGGCGCACATCACTGAAAATACGGGTCTTCTTGATCCCCCCCACCATCACGGCCTCAGCGACCCGGCAGGTGTTGAAAAATTTGATCAGCCGTTTTAACTGGCCGAGGTGAATCCATTCGATCCGGTCCACATACTGTTCCAGGGCGCGATCGGTTTCACTGCGGTGGGCAACGGCAAAAACCTGGTAGCCTTTCGACTTGGCCGCTTTTGAAAACAGGATGGGAAACTGTCCGCTTCCGGCGATCAGGCCGATTTTCTCCGGGTTGTGTCGGTCCATTGTAACTTTGGGTGTAACCTTGGGTGTCATCTTGGGATCATCCGGGAATTGAACCGCGCGTGTCATAAGTTCTAGCGGGTAATGCCGCGCCGGGACGCTTTAATAAAATCGGTGAATGCAATCACTTCAGGCACCTGTTCCACTTCGGCTTTGACACGCTCCAGCGACTCATTCAGGGTGAGACCGATTCGAAAGATGATGCGGTACGTTTTTTTCAACAGGGAAATCGTTTTGCCGGACATACCGGCGCGTTTCAACCCGACACTATTCATACCGTGCAACCGGGCGCGGTCGCCGGCCGCAATTACAAACGGCGGGATGTCCTTGACGACCGCCGATTTGCCGCCCACAAAGGCGTGCCGGCCGATGCGCACATATTGATGCACCGCCACCAATCCGCCCACGGTGGCATAGTCTTCAATGGTGATATGCCCGGCCAGGGTCGCGTTGTTGGCCAAAACGACCCGGTTGCCCAACTTACAATCGTGCGCCACATGGGTGTACGCCATCAAAAAGCTCTCCTCACCGACTTCGGTGTAGCCGTCGCCGGCAGCGGTACCGCGATGGACGGTGACGAATTCGCGGATGACACTGCCCCGGCCAATCTTGACATAGGTGGTTTCGCCCCCGAATTTAAAATCCTGGGGGGGCGCACCGATGGCGGCGAACTGATAAATCCTGCAATCCGGACCGATACTGACGTTCTCGTCGATAACAACATGGGCCCCGATGGTGGTCCCGGACCCGATGGTGACGTTGGCATTGATCACCGCATAGGGTCCGATGGTCACATTCGGTGCCAATTCCGCTTCCGGATCGACGATAGCTGTAGAATGGATCATACTTGTTCTCCCACCGAGGCCATCAGATCCGCCTCGGCGACCAACTCATCGCCGACAAACGCTTTGCCGGTTACTTTTACGACCGTGCCCCGTTTTCTAAGCATGTCGAGTTCCAAAACAATTTGATCACCCGGCACCACCGGTTTACGGAAACGGGCCTTATCGATGCCCATGAAATAGACAACGCCGTCACGCATTTCCGGCGGCAGGGACAGCAACGCCATTATGCCGCCGGCCTGGGCCATGGCTTCGACGATCAAAACACCCGGCATTACGGGTGCCTGGGGAAAATGCCCCTGAAAAAAAGGCTCATTGATGGTCACGTTTTTTATCGCTTTAATGCGTTTGTTCGGGATATGTTCCAAAACCCGGTCCACCAAAGCGAACGGATACCGATGCGGTAACATCTCCAATATTTGATTGATATCAAATGATTCCATTAGGCATGCAACTCCTTCACGTCCAATCCGTTAAAAAAATTGAAACCCGTCATACCGCGGATCAATCCTGCGTGTCACGATCCAAACGCTTTTCAATGGCTGCCAGCCGTTTCATGGTGTCGGGCAATTGAGCCAACGCGCGTTGAACCCGAAGAAAGTGTTTGTGTGGCAGGTGCGGGGCGCCCGACACCACCGCGCCGGCGGGCACCGATTTGGCGACACCGCACTGGGGGCCGATGATGGCATTGTCACCGATGTCCAGATGACCGGAGATACCGGCCTGACCGGCCAGGATCGCGTGTTGTCCGATGGTCACGCTGCCGGATATGCCGACCTGGGCAACCAGGATCGTATTGTCGCCCACGGTTACGTTGTGGGCGATCTGTACCAGGTTATCCGTCTTCACCCCCTTGCCCACGTAGGTGCGCCCGAACGTGCCGCGATCGATGGTGTTGCAGGCGCCGATCTCCACGTCATCGTCAATGTGGACATAACCGGTATGCGGAATCTTGTAATACGCTGAACCGTCAGGCGCAAATCCGAATCCGTCGCTGCCGATCACCGTACCGGGGTGAATCGTAACCCGGTTGCCGATCACCGAGCGGTCGCCGACGGTAACGTTGGGATGAATTAATACGTTCGCGCCGATCGTGACATCGTCGCCGATAACCACGCCGGGGCAAATTCTGGTATCATCACCGATTTTGACCCGGTCCCCGACAACCGCATTCGCCCCGATGTATACATTTTGCCCGCCGCTAAACGCCTCGCCGATGACGGCCTCGGCCCGGATGCCCGGCCGGGGCAGTTCAGGCGGATGGAAGACCTCGATCAGTTTGGCAAAAGCGACCTGGGGATTGGCGGCCACCAGTAGATTGCGTGACGTGTCGGGATGCTTTGGTGGCACAATAAACGCCCCGGCGGCGCCGGTCTCCAGTTGCTTTAGGAACCTGGGTGTGCCGGCCAGGGTGATATCGCCGGCCTGCGCTTGATCAAAGGGGGCGATCCCTTCAATCCGCAAACCCGGATTCCCCCGAGCCTCTCCGCCAACCGTTGCAGCCAGTTGTTCCAGTGTGTAACCCGTATTGTTCATGTGTTGTCGCGCTTATTGTTGACCGGCGGTTTGCTGATCGTATTGCCGGATGATTTTATCGGTTACATCAATCGTATTGGGTGCGTACATGATGCCTGCTTCCCGCTTTTCCATAATCAACAAAAAGCCTTCTTTCTTGCCCATGTCTTCAACCAACTTCATTATGTCTTTTTGCAGCCGGACCAGGATGCGCTTTTGCATGGTTTTCATTTCCCTTTGAAAACGCGCTTTGGTCACCTTCAAATCGTTGGCTTTGATCCGCAGTTCCCGGTCCTTTTCCTCGCGCTGCTCCCGGCTCATGACCAAGGCTTCCCGTTCAAGTTTTTCCTTCATCGATTTCAGATCGGTTTCCTGTTTTTTCAGATTGGCGGTCATGTCCTTGTATTTGGCTTTAAGCTCGCTGTTAGCGGCTTTGCCCGATGTCGATGTTTCCAGAACTCTTTGCAAATCAACGATTCCGATCTTGGCCACATCCGCCGCGTGAGCCGTCAGAATCATACAGGTAAAATAAAAAAAAGCGACCCCGGTTATCAGTTTCAACCGATGCATGCTGTTTCCTCCTTCATATTGTTGTTAACGTGTTGGCGTTAGGCGGGCCCTATTTTCGCGCGCCTGTTTACTATTTGCGAACACCAAGCCGTCCTGGCGGCGTTGCAACGTTTGACGTTAACCGCTGATTTCAGTTGGCTTTAAAAAACGGTGCACAACGATGTCCCGCGATACCGGCCCCGTCCTTCTAAAAAGCCGATCCCATGCCGAACTCCCACTGGCCGCTCTGATCTTCGCCTTCCAGGGGATCGAGGATATACCCGTATTCAAGACGAATCGGCCCAATGGGCGAATTCCAGCGAAACCCGATACCGATGCTTTCGCGCAGGTCGGAGATGTCCACATCTTCATCGCTGCCGTAGACATTACCGGTGTCGAAAAACAGCACCCCGCGCACCCCGGCGCTTTTAACCAGTGGAAACAGCAGTTCAAAATTGAACTGCACATATTTTTCACCGCCGATCTCCGTGCCGTCGTCGTCCTCGGCATGAATATCCTTGTAATCAAACCCGCGCAGCGAGTTCAAGCCACCTAAATAAAATCGTTCATAGTCGGGCAGTTTGCCGCCTTCACTGCCGACGACGATGCCACCCTCGGCATGGGCAAAGCCGACAAACTCCCAAAAGATCGGCACGTACCAGCCGACTTTGGCCAAATACTTCATGAACGCTATGTCACCCCCCAACCCCCCCCCGGCCCGTTCCACCGAAATGCTGTGGTCCTGACCGCGGGTGGCGTCAAAGGCTTTATCGCGCGAATCATAGCGCAGGGCCAGTTTGAGCGCACTTTCAATATTTTCCCCCTCAAGATCCTTGATATCGTCGGGGGCGTCGGATTCAACGTTGGTGATGTCGGCGTTCTCAAAACTGTAATTCAGATAAACCCGTGTGAAATCAAAAACCGGATAGCTGAAGCGCAATCCGCCGCCGATACTGTCCTTATCGTACGTATCAAAGTCACGGTCCCAGTTATAAATGTCGATGCCGGCGGACAACGGGATATCGAACAGCCAGGGCTCGGTGAAGCTGATGGTGTAGCGCGTGGAACTGCCCCCCAGATCGGCTTTTAACTGAAGTTTTTGCCCCCGGCCAAACAGGTTGCGCTGGGTAATGGCCGCTGTCGCGAACAGGGCGTCGACGGAACTGTAACCGCCGCCGAAACTAAACGTCCCGGTGGGTTTCTCTTTGACGTCGATCTTGAGCACCATGGTGTCATCGGTACTCCCCTTGGTTGTATTCACTTTGACGTCTTCAAAAAAGTCGAGCCGATGCAGGTTGCGGATGCCGCGTTTGAGCCGTTTGCCGCCGAACAACTCCTGTTCGTAAACTTTGAGTTCGCGGCGAATGACTTTGTCGCGGGTGCGTGAATTGCCGGTGATGATGATTTTCTCGAAATAGACCTGCTGGGCCTTATCGATATTGTAGGTGATGTCGACCACCTTTTTTTCCGGATCTTCGTGGGTGTGCGGAACGATGTCGGCATAGGCGTACCCTTCGTCGGAGTATAAGTCGACCAGCATAAGAACATCGTTGCGGACCACTTCGCGGTTATAAAATTCTTCGTCCAGAATGGTCAGCTTTTGCTTCAATTCCTGGTCCGAAAAAATCAGATCGCCGGTGATGTCAACCTTGCCGATTTTAAAACGCGGCCCTTCCTCGATTTTGAAGGTGATGTAAATCCACTTGTCCTTGAACTCGAGCTTGGGTTCGCCCACACGGGCTTTAATGTAGCCGTTGTTGTGATAGTAAGCGCTCAGGCGGGCCACGTCCTGACGAAGTTCCTGGGTATTGAGATCACCGGAAGAAGTAATGAGTGAGAAGAACCCTTTTTCCGACGACTTCATGACTTTTTTCAGTTTTTTGGCACTGAACGCCTGGTTGCCGACAAATTCTATTGTCTTTATGCGAACCTTGTCGCCTTCCTCCACTTGGAAAATCAGATCGGCCTGATTATTCTTCAGCGGCTTGATTTGTGTTTTTACCTGAACGTTATGATAGTTTTTCTCTTTGTATAAGGTTTCTATCCGGCGAATATTATTCTGGACTTTGAAGTTATTCAGGATGGAACCGGTCCGTATGGTAAGTGTTTCTTTCAGTTCATCGTCTTCGTAAACATAGTTTCCCTTGAAACGAATCACGCGAATGGTCGGTTTTTCAGTCACATGAAACGTGACCAGTTTACCGCGTTCATCTTTTTGCGCTTCAATCCGTATATCATCAAAATACCCCATCGCCCAGATCGCTCTCAAATCCTCGGTCATGCGCGATGCAAAGAAAATGTCCCCTGGTTTGGATTTGATCACGCGCCGGATGGCGTCTTCTTCAATCCGTTTGTTGCCGGCAATGCTGACCTCGGCTATTTTTTCGCGTTGAAATAGTTGAATTACCAGATCGCGGGTCAGACCGCGCACTGTGGTCAACAGATTTTCAATACTGTCCCCTTCGGCGAAAAAAACCTTGGGGGGAGCTTGGCCGTAGGTCTGAAGCATTTGGGCGTCCAGGCTGAATTTCTGTCCGATGCGCGTCAAGCTGCCCCAAATCACATAGTCGGCGCCGGCCTGAGCGCCGATTGCGCGCAGGGCGGCGCTCGCGGCCGGCAAGGGCGATGGCAGTTGCAGGGCGGCGGGGTCGATGATGCGCCCACCTTCCTTGCGCAGTTGATCGGCAATGACCTTAGGGATTTCATCACGCAGATAGGCCTGGTCATCCCGGGCATTGATGGTGAAGGGTAGTATCAAAATAGATGGTTTGGCTGCTGCGCCGTAAGCAAATGGCTGAAGCAGACAGAAACCAATTAACACACCGATTACAATTCGCGGTAACATATGCACGCTAAACCTGTTGCCCCCGTATAATCAAATGAAATTTAGAAGCGAGCCGACGCCCCATAATTCACCCCCCTGGGCACGATTGCCCTAATTGTCGCCGGCAACCACCAACTTGCCGTTGACGATTGTCAGGCAACGGGACATGTATGCCGCCAGGTCCGGATTGTGGGTCACGATCAGCATGGTCATGCCCAGCTCCCGATTTAACTCCATGAGCAGGTCATGCACATGCCGGCTGTTTTGCTTGTCCAGGTTGCCGGTGGGTTCGTCAGCCAGCAACACGAGCGGTTTTAGCACAAGGGCTCGGGCCAGCGCAACCCGCTGCTGCTCGCCGCCGGACAACTTGGTTACACGATGATTCAGCCGGTCCCGAAGCCCCACGCGAACCAGTATCGCTTCAGCCATTTGCCGCGCCTGCGGCTTGGCATGGCCGTTGATCAGCGCAGGCATCATGGTGTTTTCCAAGGCGCTGAATTCGGCCAGCAAATGATGAAACTGGAAGACAAAGCCGATGGATTCGTTCCTGAAGCGGGCCAGTTTGTTTTTTTCCAGCTCAAAAACATTTTGTCCTTGAAAATAGATCGCACCGCTGTCCGGCCTATCAAGGGTGCCCAGAATCTGCAGGAACGTCGATTTGCCGATGCCGGAAGCACCGACCACGGCCAGGGACTCGCCCCGGCCGATATCAAAATCAAGATTTTTCAATATGTCGATACGGGCCTGACCGTTCGTATAACTTTTGCTTAACCCCCTGATTTTGATCAGGCCGGCGCCGTTGGTGGCTTCAATGGTGGTACTGGTCATTGCAAAAACCCGTCAATAAGATCAACCATAACGAATCGCCTCAACCGGATTCAGTTTAGAGGCCTGGCGCGCCGGATACAATGTTGCCAGAAAACAGATCAGGATGGCGGCCAACACAATGATCACAACATCGTTCAACGCCAGGCGTACCGGCAGATTGGTGGTAATGTAGTAAATTTCACCGGCCAGCTCATGAATATTGATCCGTTTCAACAGGGCGCACAACACGAACCCCAGACCGCTTCCCAGCAAGGTGCCGATCAGGCCGATGGTCATCCCCTTGAACACAAATATTTTGCCGATGCTCCAATCGGTGGCCCCCATGGCCTTCAATATGGCGATATCCTTGGTTTTTCCCATCACCATCATGATCAGGGTACTGGCGATATTAAAGGCGGCCACCAGTACGATCAACGTCAGGATAACGAACATCGTAATCTTTTCGAGTTTCAACGCCGAAAACAGATTTTTGTTCATCTGCATCCAGTCCCGGGTCCAGAACGGAAAGCCGAGCTCACGGGACAGACGCTCCGCGACGGTATCCGCCGCATAGATGTCTTCGACCCGTATCTGAAGGCCGTTGACCGCACCGGGCATGCGCAACAGCCGTTGGGCATCGTTGAGGTGGATAAAGGCAAACGAGCCGTCGTAGTCGTACATGCCGGATTGAAAAAAACCGGTTACCTTGAACTGACGCATGGCCGGCACATGACCGATGGGCGACAACATGCCGCGCGGTGAAATCAAATAAAGGGTATCGCCTTCCAACACGCCCAAGTTGCGGGCCAGTTCCTTGCCCAGCACAATGCCGGGCGACGCGCCGTTGGCACCGCCGGCCGTACCCTGCCCCTTGGAATCCGTCAAACTGATTTTGCCCAGGGTCTGGATAACCTTGCCTACGGAAGCGGGATCGACCCCCCATAACAACGCCCCGGATATGCCAGCAGCACTGCGCAACATGATTTGAGACTGGATAAACGGGGTGGCCGCGACAACCCCTTTGGTGCCGGTGACCTTTTGGGACAATTGGGGATAGCCCTTGACCGGCCCGCCGTGCCGCGTCAGGGTGATGTGTGCCTGACCGCCCAGGATACGGGCCTTGAGATCATGCTCGAATCCCGACATCACGGCGATGACGACGATCAGCGCCATGACGCCGACGGTCACCCCGGCGGTGGATAGAAACGTGATCAGCGAAATAAAGGCCTGGCGCTGCCTGGTGCGCATGTACCGACGGCCGATGAAATATTCATACCCCATGGTTGACTTTGTTACCGGTCTGTTTTTCGCGTTTTTAAAGATTCATGCGCGGTTGCGCATATGCGGGAACAGGATTACCTCGCGAATGGACGCCGCGTCGGTCAACAACATGACCAGCCGGTCGATCCCGATCCCCTCACCCGCGGTGGGCGGCATACCATATTCCAGCGCTTCAACGTAATCGTGGTCCATGAAATGCGCTTCTTCATCGCCGGCATCACGATCGGCGACCTGTTGTAAAAACCGTTGTTGCTGATCTTGCGGATCGTTCAATTCGGAAAATCCATTGGCGATTTCCCGACCGGCGATGAACAATTCAAACCGATCGGTCAAATCCGGCTCGGATTCACTGCGTCGGGACAAGGGCGACACTTCGACGGGATACCCTGTAATAAAGGTCGGCTGGACGAGTTGAGGTTCCACCAGAACGTCGAACAGTTTGGTGATGATTTTGCCGAGTCGCCCGGTCTTGGTGATGCTGATCCCCTTGGCATGCGCATGTGCGATCAGTTTTTCCTTGTCGTCAAGCAGTTGAGGGTCCACGCCGCCCAGTTCCGCCAGCGCGTCGGTCAATGTCAGGCGGCGCCATGGCCCGGCGAAATCGATGGTTTGGCCCTGATATTCAATCGTCGTATCGCCGCAGACGGCGCGCGCCACAGCGGCAAACATTTCCTCGGTCAGGGCCATTAAATCGTGATAGGTGGCGTAGGCCTGATAAAACTCAAGCATTGTGAATTCGGGATTGTGCTGGGTGGAAACCCCCTCGTTGCGAAAGTTGCGGTTGATCTCGAAAACCCGCTCAAAGCCGCCCACAACCAGCCGTTTTAGATACAATTCCGGCGCAATGCGCAGGTACAGGTCCATCCCCAGTGCATTGTGATGCGTGGTGAAAGGCGTGGCCTCGGCGCCGCCGGGGATCGGTTGCATCATGGGGGTCTCGACCTCGAGGAAGTCTTTTTTGATCAGAAATTCACGAATGACCTGGGTAATCCGGCTGCGTTTTAAAAATATCTCACGGACTTCCGGATTCATGATCAAGTCGACATACCGTTGACGGTAGCGCTTTTCAGGATCCTTCAATTTGTGGTATTTTTCGGGCAAGGGGCGCACGGCTTTGGATACCAGACGAAAATCACGGGCCAGCAAGGTCCACTCACCGGTTTTGGTGGTAAACAAGGTGCCGGAAACGCCCACAAAATCACCGATATCCAGTTGTTTAAACAGGGCGTAGGCATCGTCACCGATCTGGTCTTTACGCACATAAGCCTGAATTTGTCCGCTACGATCGGATAGCCGGACAAAGCTCGATTTTCCAAAACGATTTATCGCCATCATCCGGCCCGCGACGGTAACGACCGGTTCGGTATCGGTGAGTGTTTCCGGCTTATCGGCGATAAGGGCCAATAGATCCCTGACCGCATGCGTTGGCTGGAAATCGTTGGGATAAAGTGACACGCCGTTTTGTTGCAGGGTCGCGATTTTCTCCCTGCGTTTTTCTATAATGCCGCCCGTTTTTTCCATAAATAAAGCTACCTTCCATTGTCGGCCGTATTTGTGGTCCTGTTGTTTGTATCGCAAAAGCAAAAATATAGACTGGTAACCTATTTAAAAGGGGGGTGTCAAGATCAAGTTGGCGGGCCGATCTGCTTAAAATTCAAGGTAAAGGTCGTGCCTTGATTGATATGGCTGCGAACGTTCATGCGCGCACCGTAGGACTCGAGAATGTTGTGGATGATGGACAACCCCAATCCGGTGCCGTTGGGCTTGGTGGTGAAAAACGGATCAAAAATGGAGTCGATGGTATCCGGGGCTATACCGCAACCGGTATCGGAGATCTGAACCCGGACCGAGTCGTCTTCCGAGGGTTTCATGGCAACTTCAATGGTGCCGGAACCGTCAATTGCTTCGGCGGCATTGAGCAGCAGATTCCACAAAATCTGGCGCAGATGGGTCGGGTCCATTTCAATCCAGATACCGGGGATCAAAGTGGAAATCAGATTGATTCGCGTGGTCAGGCCGCGGTCATTTTCAAACAGCTTTAACCCGTCGGTGATGAATTGATCCAGCACCAGGGGCTCGCTTTTGCCGGTGGGCGGTTTGGCGAACATCAAAAAGTTGGTCAACAAGGAACTAAGCCGATCGGCTTCGCGCATGGCGATCTGCATCAACTTCTCATGATCCGGATCGTAACGCATGTCATCTTTGAGGATTTGAATCGAACCGATCAGCGAAGCCAGCGGGTTTTTTATCTCATGCGCCAATCCGGCGGCCATCTCCCCGACCGCGGCCAACTTCTCAACCCGCTTGACCTGGTCTTCCATGGACCGCAATTCGTTTTTGGTGCGGCTGTGTTGTTCGGCCAGAAAACTGCTTAGAAAGGCCACCGCAAAGCATGCAATGGCCGTGACCATCGTTTTATAAAGAACATGCGCCCAATCACCGGACAAATCGGCCCACCCGAAGTCGGCGCTAAGTGGATACAACAAACGCAAATACTCCAGCGAGATCAAAAGGGTGTACTGCAGGCTGCAAAGCATGGCGATAATCATGGCGCCGCGCCGCAACAGCAGGATGCTGGCGTAGACGATGACGATGAGATACAAAAACGAAAAGATGCTTGAAAAGCTGCCGGTGACATAAATGATCAGGGTGATCACAAATGTATCGATGCCGATCTGGCAATAGGCCAGCACGCGTTTCCAACGAATACGGACAAGCAGGAGGGTGTAAATGATGGAAAGTAAATAAACCCCTATGATGACGCAATACAAAATCAGCAAAGGGGGCGCCAGCGGCGAGGGACTCTCACCGATGTGCAGCACAATGGTCGATCCCAGCAGCAGGGTTGTGAATAGAATCCGGAAAAAAATCAACCACTTTAGTTTCCGATCGAAATCGGACACGGGCTGTTTCAACGATGGGCGCATAGCAGGACTTTGCCTATCGGTTAAACACCATCTACAGTTCGATGATGCAGGCGACATTGACGATACGAAAACGGGCGGTATCGCTATTTGAGAGTTGGCCACCCAAAAATATGGATCGGTACACACTTATAGGCCACGATCTTTAGCCGGTGTCCATGCCGAATGCCGATTACCCGCCGACCATGCCGGCCATCTTGAAAATCGGCAGATACATTGAGACCACCAATCCGCCGATGGTCAAGCCCAGAAATACCATCATGAAAGGTTCGATCATGGACGTCAGGTTCTCGACCGCCTGGTCAACTTCATCATCATAAAAATCGGCGATCTTTTCCAGCATGGCATCCAAGGCACCGGTCGATTCACCCACGGCGATCATTTGGCACACCATGGCCGGAAACACATCCCCTTCGGCCAATGGGTCGGCCATGGTGCGACCCTCGGCAATACCCGAGCGCACGCGGTAAATCGAGGTTTCCACCGTCTTGTTGCCCGAGGTCTTGGCCACGATATCAAGGGCTTCGAGAATGGCCACCCCGCTGGCGAGCATGGTGCCCATGGTGCGGGTGAATTTAGCGATGGCGACTTTGCGCAGCAAGATACCGAAGATCGGTAATTTCAACAAAACATCGTCCACCAGGGCGCGCCCCTTGGCGGTTTTGTACCATCGTTTAAAAGCGATAATAAATAAAACGATACCCAGTAAAATATATAGGATCTTCGATTTGACAAAATTACTGATGCTGATGACGATAAGAGTGGGACCGGGCAACTGCCCGCCCATATCCTCAAACATTTCTTTAAAAACAGGAATGACAAATACCAGGATAACGGCAATAACAAGGGCCGCCACGATCAAAACAATGATCGGATAGGTCATGGCACCCTTGACCTGTTTTTTTAATTTACTGGCTTTTTCCATGTAGGCGGCCAACCGGCGCAAAATGGTGTCGAGGATACCCCCGGCTTCACCGGCAGCCACCATGTTGACAAACAGGTCATCAAACTCCTTGGGGAATTTTTTCAAGGAATCGGCCAGGGTGGAGCCGCTTTCAACCGAATCTTTGATATTTTTTAGTATCTTTTTAAAGGTTGGATTTTTTTGTTGCCCGTATTGAATATCGATACACTGGATAATCGGCAATCCGGCATCGATCATGGTGGAAAACTGACGCGCGAAAATGATGATATCTTTTTCGGTAACCTTGGGTTGCAGAAAAGATACGTTTTCAAACAGGTCTTTGGGTTTTTTCTTTATCTTGACCGGCGTAAGCCGGAGGCGGTTTAAATGCGCGCGGACCGCATCCTCGGACGCCGCATCCAATTCACCTTTTTGTTTGTCACCTTTTTTATTCTTACCTTCCCACAGGTAAACCGGCATCAGTATCCCCCTTTATCGCAGGCAAATGCAACGGAACCGTTTTGTTAAAACGGGCATCATTGGTACTTTCGGATTGTCACTATTTTCAAGCTGCAATCACCAAATTGAATTGATAGAACGCAAACAAAAAACGAATGCAAATTATATGCCTCGTTTTTATTTGCCGCGTGTGGCCCGCCGCGTGTTGCGATCAGGTGGTCCTGGCTTTTGATTATTCGCGTCCAACAGGTAAATAAAACACGCCGCGCGCCATCGGTTGTGACCGGATGCGTCCTTCGGCCTGCAGTAACGCCAGCAGCGAAGTCACCTTTTCCGGTTTCAGCCCCAAGGTACGAACCATGTCTTGCCGTGTGCAGGGCCGCCGTTTTACCAAATTGAGAATACGGTCGCTTTCGTCACCGACCACGCCACGCAACGCAAACGAACCGTCGACAGCCCGGATCGCCTCAGCCCCCGATAGATACGCCATTATCGAGGCCCGCGCCTCGGGCGCAAGCGGTTCAACCCATTGTTCGGCGCCGGGACGATCGAGTGAATTGATTTGGGTTTTGTCCGGCCCGATCAAATCCAGAGCGGTTTTAATCTTGCGAAGCGTTTCCGGCTGATCGTTGATTCCCGGCACAATGAAAACTTCAGCCCAAAAGCGACCTGCGAACCCGCGTTTAAAGGCGGCTAAACCGGCAATCATATCCTCGACCGCAAGTGCCGGGTGAGGCCGGTTAACGCGCTCAAAACTTGCCACCGTCGCCGCATCCAGCGACGCAATAACGAGATCGGCCTGCGCTATTTCACCGCGCACGGCCGCATCGCCGCAAAGGGTGCCGTTGGTCAACACCGCAACTTTATACGCGGCAAACTTCGTTTTCAAAAAGTGAATGATCTCACCGATACCGCTATGCAACAGCGGTTCACCGGACCCGGAAAACGTAATGTAGTCCAATTCGGGCCTGGGCTCCAAGAAGGCCCGAAGTTCTTCCAATATATCGGACTTTGGTGAATATTCTTTACGCTTGAGGGTCAAGCGGGTGGTGGGCCCGGCTTCACAGTAAACACAATTGAGGCTGCAGGTTTTGGGGGGTAGCAGGTCGACGCCCAGGGAAACCCCTAACCGCCTTGAAGGAACCGGGCCAAACAGATATTTGAATCCGGAGTGTTGATTGCTTTTCATAACAAATGACGGCCCCCACTTGACGGTGGGCGGCAACAGACGGACAGCGCATGGAATCGAAACCGAACCGGCAAATTATTGACGGCCCTGTCGACATGACGATACGATTTTAGAAATTTTTGTCCACAAACCTTAAAAGCGATCGATTTTTACCATAATCGCCAATAAACGACAAGGGCTTTAAAATTCTCACAAAAATGATGCTATTTCCGAGTGGACACTTGATAGTATTCATCCGGAAATAGTAGATTTTGGTTCAGGCCAAGGCCGCAGCGAATTTGAAACCGCAGGCGTAGCAAGGCTACGTCGAGGATTGCAAATTCGTGAAAAC
>JANQIE010000210.1 GCA_028282295.1 Desulfobacterales bacterium
GCCGACGCCGAAGCCCAAGGGACCAACGCAACCCCCTCCGGCACCGCCCCAGCAAAAGCCAAAGGAGGACTCGGAAGTAGAACCACCGCAGTCGACGGAGCCACCGCAGTCGACGGCGCCATCGAAGCCCGGCTCCTCAACACAAAAACCAGTAAGACGGAGATCTGGAGGCGACGCCGGAGGCGGCGATATGGTCATGCAAAGAGAACCCGAAGTGGAGCCCGACCCTGACCCCGTACCGGATCCTGAACCGGAGCCACCGAAAGCCAAGTCGGGATTGGCTGGAGAACCGTCACAAAAGCCGAAGACCGAGCCCCCGGGTGAGCGAACCGCCCAAAGAGAAAGAGAACCCGAAGCTACGACCGAACCTCGCCCCCAACAGCCCAGGGCGAGCAGCGGCGT
Source organism: Desulfobacterales bacterium (assembly GCA_028282295.1). Lineage (GTDB taxonomy): Bacteria > Desulfobacterota > Desulfobacteria > Desulfobacterales > JANQIE01 > JANQIE01. The sequence continues at coordinate 403 of JANQIE010000210.1, forward strand.
TCGTGTGGTTCCGCAAACGACTGCGACGGCTGAATCGGGTTCCAAAGTAGATGGCGACGCCGCCGAGGAGCGCATGCGCGAAGTTACCCATAGATTGCAGACCAAGGTTAGTGATTATGTAAGACGAGCAGGAAGAATGGTTTCGAAATGGATAGAAAATTATAAAGGAAAAAGTGTTGAAGAAACCCAAGCCGCCGCGAGTGAGCAGTTAGAGAAGATGTACGGCGACCAGTCGTTATTTGATGCGCTAACCGCGCGAGCGACTCAATACCTTGTCAATTCTGCTGGCAAAACCAAATCTTTCGAGGATCAATGGGCGCTTGCCACGGCCCTGCGGTATCACATCGCCAAGGCGACCGGTAGTTCTGCGGCAGATGCTTTTGGAATCATTCGAGATACAGATGAATCTTTTACCACGCCGTTGGGTCCGACAGCCACTGCCGGCAATATGGAAATGTTGGAATCCGATAATATCTTCAGTGATCATATTCAGGAAATTCGGGAAGCATTTGTGGCGCTACAAGATAGTTATACATCAGGCAGCTATGCTTCAGCGCAAGAGTTGGTTCAGTTATGGGCGGATACTTCCGGAAACAACCGAATCTATGTTGCAAATAGATTTTTTGGCGATTCGGAGGTGGATATAAATAATGTCCCGCTGATGATGGTGACACAGGATGCAAAATACGCTGCTTATGTTGGTGATGTGATCAATACACTGATTCCAAATGAATCAAATGGTATTTTATCCGCTGTTCATCTATACGATGGTATTCGGCTGTCCACCGTTGAATATTCTGAATCCGACGGGCAACGGCTGCCAGGGCAGGATTTTACGGCGGCAAAAAGTTTCCCCTTCGGGTACCATGGTGGGCTTGTTGACTATCAAACAAATCCATTATCTTTTGCGCCACTTGTCGATAAACTGGAAGGGTTTCACCAGGTCCTGCGCGAACACGAGCCCGTCAGACAAATGCCGGCAGGCCAGGCGCGGGATCAGGCCCTGGAAGAGATTGTAAACGCGGCAGTGAGTCTGACGCACTTGACTACGCAAGCTGCCATGACACAACGGGGGGGGACCGCGGTGGCGGAAAATTTAGGTGCTTCCTGGCTGGCACATCACACCGACCTGACTGTGTCGGAGGCGTTGGGTCTGCTGAAGTCACCATATATTCGTTTTCTGGCCGACCCGGAAAACGTGATCGCGAACGATGTTCGGAAGATACTCGACAAGCTCGGCGTCGGTCAACCGCCTCTGACTTCCGGAACCATGAAGCTCAGTGGCGACGAAGCAGAAGGTTTGACCATGAAATCGGTAGCAACGGTATTTTAGGGCTCGCGAAAAAATGATTTTCCATTTTTTGCGCAAGCCCCTGGTTCGATTCGCCGGGCATGATCGTCCCTGCCAACCGGCCCCACCGTAATGGCAGGCGGGCCGTGCCAGGGTAACTGTATTTGGAAACAATCCGGTTGGTGGGCCGTGCCCACCAACATTAACGGGACAATTCCCAAATACGGATGCCCCGGCATGACAACGGCGTTTTGGGGGCTGTTTGAGATCGCCCGGATTGCATCGGGGCGGCGGGTGTCTTTGCCGCGCCGGGTCAGGCCGCCAGTCGTCGCAGAAGGTCGATTAACAGCCGCACACCGAATCCGGTGCCGCCGGCCGGACAGAAAGCTTGGGCTTTGGCGGTGTGGGCGGGGCCGGCAATGTCGATATGGGCCCAGCGCGGACCGTCGACGAAGTTTTGTAAAAACAGCGCTGCGGTGATGGCCCCGCCCCAGCGTGAGGAACTTATATTCGAGATGTCGGCTAAGTTGCTTTTAAGCAGTTTTTGATAGTCTTCGGGCAGCGGCATGCGCCAGCACGATTCGCCGGTGGCCTCGCCTGCGGCAAGGATTGCTTCGGTCAAGGGATCGTCGGGCGAAAAGACGCCCGCGATGTTTTCGCCCAACGCCACCATGCAGGCGCCGGTGAGGGTGGCCATGTCGATGATGATGTCCGGTTTGTGTTTGCGGGCGGTGTAGGCCATGGCGTCGGCCAGGATCAGGCGGCCTTCGGCGTCGGTGTTGCCGATCTCTACGGTCTGTCCGTCGTGCATTGTGATGATATCGCCCGGCCGCGTGGCGTTGCCCGAGATCATGTTTTCGACCAGCGGCAGCGCGGCGGTGAGATGCAGGGGCAGTTTGAGGTCGGCGGCGGCGGTCATCGCGGCCGCTACTGCTGCTGCGCCGGCCATGTCCATCTGCATCCCCTTGATGGAGCCGGACGTCTTGAGGTTCAGGCCGCCGGTGTCGAAGGTGACCCCCTTGCCGACCAGCGCCACTTTGCACTTTGCCTTGGGCGGGGTGTAGTGCATGATGACCAGCCGGGGTTTGTTTTGACTGCCGGCGGCCACGGCTTCGATGCCGCCCATGGTGTGCTGCCGGATCGTTTTTTCCGACATGATCTGGACGGTCAGGGGCCGGCTGGCGGCCTGGGCCTTGATGGCGCGGGCCAGCAAGGCCGGTGATTGGTCGTTGGCCGGTTGGTTGACCCAGTTGCGCGCGGTCAAGGTTGCCCGGCAGATGGTTTGCACGTCGCGCGCGATGCGGCGCAGCGCAGCGGTTTTGTCCGCCGGGGCGATCAGAACAATTTCTTTCAACGGCGGGTGCTTTTTGTCTTTTTTGTAGGCATCGTATCGGTGATTGGCGAGGCAGGCGCCTTCGGTGAGGGCCTGTGATGTTTCTTCCGGGGTTACCGGCAGCTTGGCGCGGGTGGGCAGGAGTATTTCGATTTTCTTCAGATCGTTGTCCATTGCCGCCCGGACCGCTTTGCCGGCCAGCTTGCGCAGTTTTGCCACGGTGATTGACGCGGTTTTGCCGGTGCCCAGCAGGATCAGGCGCCGGGCGTTGATGCCGGCGTGTTCGTAAAATACGATCCGGTCGCCCTCGGCGCCCTTGAACTCGGGTAGCTGCCGTGCTTTGGTGATCAGGGTGGTCACGGTGCGATCGGTGTAAAGGGGCTTGTCTTCGCTTGCCAGGATAATCAGGGCGTTTACGGGGGTTTTACGGATGTCGATGGATTTTAGTTTGATCACGTGCAGGCTTCCTTTCGTTTTGATTTTGATCGATTGTGCGCAATCGGCTGTTTTCAGGCGGCCAGTTCCTTGAGCCGCGATATGACTTCCCATGAAAATCCGTCCGGCCAGCATGGCATGATCGCGTTGTTGGTGTACAAGGGATCGGCGGCCAGGTCGTAACGGGACACTTTTTGCGCCTCGGGCCACAGGGCGGTTCCGGCGATGGGGGTGTAGTAGGCCGGCACCGGTTTGATGCCGGCTTGCTGGACGGTGCGGATGGACCGTTCCACGGCTTTGACGCTCTGGTGCGGCAACCCGACCAGCAGGTAGGCGCCGATCTGCCGGCGTTTGAATCCCGCGGCTTTTAAATGCGCCACGGCTTGTTTGAATTCGTCCGCCGTCACTTTGCGGTCCAGGGTGGTCCGGTCTTCAAAGGCGGTGGTTTCCAGGCCCAGGCGCAGGGTTTTAAATCCGGCGCGTTTCATCAGGGCGGCGGTCCGGGCGGTGATGCCGCGAATGTGCAGCGCGTTGGGCGTGTGGAAATTCAGGTTAAGGTTTTTTTGGATGAGTGCTTCGAGCAGTAAAATTGCGTGCGACCCGGCATGGGTCAGCAGGGCATCATCATAAAAGGCAAAATCGGTCACGCCGTGGGTTGCATGCCAGTGGGCGACTTCGTCGGCCACGTGGGTCGGGCTGCGTTTTACGCAGCGTGGCTGCAACAGGTGCGAGGCGCAGTAGGCGCATTTGAACGGGCAGCCGCGCGACGTCATCAGGGGGATGTAGGTGATCCGGGATTGCAGGTCAAAGGCCGGGTAGGGGGACGTGTCAAGGTCTTCGGGATTGAAACGGCGCGGCAGGCGTTTGCCGGTCAGGGTTTCGATTAGAGGCAACAGGTGTTCTTCGGCCGGACCGCTGAAGACATGGTCGGCCCCGGCGTGGGCCTTGGCGTGGGCGGTGCACAAGGTGGCGTAGATGCCGCCGAGCACCACCGGTGTTTGGGGAAACACCCGTTTTAAAATGCCGATGGTTTCCTGTACACCGGTGTACCAGTAGGTCATCAGGGATGTGACCAGGATAACTTCCGGTGTGTCGTCCAGGTTCCGCAGGTCTTGTGCGAACCATTTGGGGTCGATGCCGTAGCGGCAGTAGCGCCGTTTTATGGTTTGCAACCCTGCCGGGGTTGGCAGCGGGGTTTTGAGATAAGGGCCGCGGCCGTGGCGCAGGCGCGTATCCACCGGAGCGGCCCTGGGGTGAAACCTGTCCAGGCAATCCAGGTAACTCACGCGGCAGCCGTGCAGGCGCAACAAGGCGGCCAGTTGCAGCAGGCCGAGCGGCTTGGCCCAGAAGTCATAGGCTGCGAAGTCGTGAATCCAGGGATTGACGAGTAGAATATGCATTGGAAATTAAGAATTATGAATTAAGAATTATGAATTGTGGATTGACATCATTTATAGATGGTGTCCATCCGGAAATAGTAGATTTTGGTTCCCGGCAAGGCCCGAGCATTTTTAGAACCGCAGGCATAGCGGGCTATTGCGAGGATTCTAAAAATGCGAGAACGCGGCCGGGGGCCAAAACAAAAGATGCTATTTCCGGACGGACACTATTTAACGGACGTGAAATGGTAGTTCCTGCCATAAGGGCTCGCGGAAAATAATATCAATACCCGTAACACTGCAACAGGAGGAGAATACATGAAAAGAAGGTTCTTGGGATCAGCACTAGGCGTAATGTTTCTTTTGGTTCTGGTAACGGCATTAACCGGTTGCGGTCCTCAATCGCAAGCGCCGCAGGCTCAAATCGACGAAGCGGCGATCAAGGCCATGGTGGACAAAGCGGTTGCCGAAGCCACCGGCGGCCAATCCCAAAACACGCGCATGGATCTGATCAAGCAATCAACGCTGGAGGAGATCGTCAAGCGCGGCGAGTTGCGTGTCGGCTTTGAAGCCGGTTATCTCCCCTTTGAAATGGCGGACAAAAAAGGAAACTTCGTCGGCTTCGATATCGACATGGCCAAGGAGATGGCCAAGGCGATGGGGGTAAAATTCGTTCCGGTCAATACTGCCTGGGACGGCATCATTCCGGCGTTGATTACCAAAAAATTCGATATCATCATGAGCGGCATGACGGTTACCCAGGAACGCAATCTGCAGATCAACTTTGCGGATCCGTATATCATTGTCGGCCAGACCATTTTGCTCAATAAGAAGCATGCCGGCAAAATCAACTCCTACAAAGACCTGAACGACCCCAAGTATACGGTGACCTCCAAGCTGGGGACCACCGGCGAGAAAGCCATCAAGCGTCTGCTGCCCAAAGCCAGGTACAAATCGTTTGAGGTGGAAACGGAAGCCGCTTTGGAAGTTATGAACGGCAAAGCCGATGCAACGGTCTACGACCTGCCCTTTTGCGTTACGTTCATGGCACAGCAAGGCGCGGGCAAACTGATTTTTCTCGACGAACCGTTCACGTTCGAACCTTTGGCCTGGTCGATCCGCAAGGGCGACCCGGATTTTCTCAATTGGCTGAACAACTTTTTGAGTCAGGTTAAAAACGACGGGCGTTATGAAAAAATTTATAATCGCTGGATTCGAAGCACCGACTGGATCAGTCAGGTTCAATAAGCGGTTGTAAACCGCCGCGCAGGTTTTGCCGACCGGTCCGCGCGCTGCCGGCGCGGCCCGGTCCCGCAGCTCGGTCCGGTGGGCACGGCCCACCCTGCAATTCTGCCCGGCGGCACTGACAGGGCGGTGGGCCGTGCCCACCAACGCGGTGATTGCCGGATGCGGTTTCTCGGCATGCGCAAGCAGGGCAACCGCGCTCGCAAAAAACTATAAACGTCACGGTTCAGCCAAAGATTGGGTATCGGATGGATTTGATAAAAAATATTTTGGAGATGCGGACACGAAGCGCTTATTTTTTTTGGATAGGCGTTTTTTTTATTGGCTTGTCAAGCGTGATATCGCTGCTTTATTTTGCCACGATAAAAATCGATTACATCTGGCATTGGCAGTACGTGCCCAAGTATTTTGTAAATAAAGACCGGGTGGAGCTAAACTCGAAGATCGAAGGGGTCGTCCAGACCATTTCCGGACAGGGTGCCCGAGGCACCATAACGGTCAAAGGCAACGGTGAAAGCGAAACCTACCCGTTAGTCGACGGCGCGGAAATCTGGGTGAACGAAGGTGATTTGATCTCCCCCGGAGATATCCTGGCCGTCACCTGGAAGTGGCGACCGGGAATTTTGCTGCAAGGCATGTGGCTGACACTCAAGGTCAGTCTCTACTCGATCATTTTCGGTATCCTGATCGGCCTGATCGGCGGCATCGCCCGCATTTCCAAAAATCCGGCCCTGAAATGGACGGCCGTCACCTATGTGGAGCTTGTGCGCGGTTCGCCGTTGTTGGTGCAGATTTTCATCTGGTACTTTGTCCTGGCGACGCTCTTTAATGAACTGCTTAAAAAATACGGTTTTGGCGAGATCGAGGCGTTGTGGTACGGCGTGGCGGCGTTGGCCGGATTCACCGGCGCTTATGTTACCGAAATCGTGCGTGCCGGCATTCAGTCAATTCATCGCGGCCAGAATGAAGCGGCCCGCTCGCTGGGCATGTCGGCGACCCAGGCCATGCTCTACATCATTCTGCCCCAGGCCATGCGGCGCATTTTACCGCCGTTGGCCGGCCAGTTCATCAGCCTGATCAAGGACTCTTCGCTGTTGGGCATGATCGCCATCCGCGAACTGACCAAGGCCACCCGCGAAGCGATCACCATCAGTCTGGCGCCGTATGAATTCTGGTTTGTTTGCGCCTTTTTGTATCTTGTCCTAACCTTTACGCTTTCAATGTTTGTGCAGTATCTTGAAAGGAGAATGGCAATCTAGTGATTGACGTACGCAACATCAACAAAACGTTTTTTGTGCCGCACGAAGTAAAAGCGCTGGTCGATGTGTCGACCAAAATCGAAGCCGGAGAAGTGGTGGTGGTGATCGGTCCGTCGGGTTCCGGGAAAAGTACTTTCCTAAGATGCCTGAATTACCTGGAGTCAGCCGACACCGGCCATATTTATATTGACGGGGTCGACATTCTCGACCACAAGACCAACATCAACAAGGTCCGGGCTGAAGTCGGCATGGTGTTTCAGTCCTTTAACCTGTTTCCCCACAAAACCGTGCTTGAAAACATCACCCTGGCGCAAAAAGTGGTGCGCAAACGCAATGCCGGCGAGGCCAATGAAAAAGCGATGATGTTGTTGGAAAAGGTCGGTATCACCGACAAAGCCGGTGCGTTTCCGGACAATTTGTCCGGTGGTCAACAACAGCGCGTGGCCATTGCCCGGGCCCTGGCCATGGACCCGAAAATCATGCTGTTCGACGAACCCACCTCGGCCCTGGACCCGGAGATGATCGGTGAGGTGTTGGATGTCATGAAAACTCTGGCCAAGGAAGGGATGACCATGGTTGTGGTCACCCATGAAATGGGATTCGCCCGTGAGGTGGCGGACCGGGTCATTTTCATGGATCAAGGCGCAATCGTCGAAGTCGGCACCCCGGAGCATTTCTTCACCGAGCCCAGCCACGATCGGACCAAGTTGTTCTTAAGCCAAATACTTTGAAGGCAATTAAGAATTGGGAATTGAAATTTAAGGGCCGTGGAAAAAATAAATTATCCCAAATGGCGCAGGATATGGGCTTGTATTCAAGGCGTGCAAAGTCGTGCATATCGAGATATTCGCGGCTTTGCA
>JANQIE010000274.1 GCA_028282295.1 Desulfobacterales bacterium
ACCGGTGGCCGGCTTGTCCTTGGGCGCGGGCTTCGTTGCCGCGCTTTTTTGTTGATCCGCGCCGGTTCCCTTGGGGCTCTTTTCTTTGTAATCTTTGGATGCGCCGTCGATATCTTCCTTTGTTGTCCGGGATGATGAAGACGAAGTCTCTTCTGGTTTTTCTTTGTCGCCGGTGCTCCTGGAGGGGGCGCCGGCTTTCCCGCCGTTGCCGGCTTTATTAACTTTTGCCATTTTTCCCGTCTTTCGTGATTTCCGGTGTTACATCAGGTCAGAAGTAAAGTCGGAAAAACAAATACTGTTTTGCAAGCCACGAAATTCGGACCAAACGGCTGGCCTTCCGGGCTTTTTTATTTGTGACTATTGTTTATATGCAACGCTGGGGCTGGTCGTGTCGGTCAGCAAGAAGACTGGGGCGCATTATCGAAAACAGAACCCGGCTGAACTAAGGGCTTACGCAAAAATAATTTCGCATTTTATGCGCGAGTCCGAACCGACCGGTTGTTTTTATAAAATCCGCTTTGATTTGTAAATCAGGGAATCCCTGAATTTGAGGGTCGAAAAACCTTAAAGGTATTTTGACGTTTTGATTCTGGACCCCGGCTTTTGCCGGGGTGACGGCCTGTTTTTCTATGTCAGGCCGGCGAACCCCGGTTCGAATCCGGGGCAGGCCCCGGAATCCGGATCCAATGACCCCATCCGCAATTCTTAATTTTTAACGGCTGCTTACCACGGGTGGGTTGCGGAGCCGGAAGCAACTTCTTCCAACATCTGGTCGAAAGTTTTGTGTTCTTCGCTGTCATATGGCACCACTGTCGTGGGTTTCGGTTTTTCTATATTCTCCGGATATAGCAGTGTGTTATACAGTTCCCCTTCTATCAAGGCATCGATCCGGCGCCTTAACCTATCTGGTTTGGCCTTGTTAACAGTCCAGTCCTGCGCCCATTCCTTAAATTTGGTAATGTGCAGGCTCATACGATCATTGATATAATTCCGGTCATCGCCTTGACCTGATCCTTTTGCTTCGGCGGTGGCTAGTTTATATGCCAGACCAACAAGTTTAACGGTGTGTTCGGGGCCTACATCGATATGACTGTTTATACTTTGCAAGTCAGGGTTGCCCAACGCCGTGCTGATCGTATCAAATTGAAAGTTTTTATCGAGGATGCCGGCGATGAGATCTCTTGAGTTATTTACCGCCACTTGATTAAATGCGGTTATGTTATCGTTGGTAACGTTTATATCTTTTTGAGCCCCGTCGTACGCCAGTTTAGCGACGGTGCCGACTCGTCCGCCACTCAAATGGCGGTCTTTATGGAGCTGATTGGTTGCGGGATTGTTTAGAATCGAAGTCGTTTCATCAAGGAGGAATTCTTGATCGAGTACGCTATTGACAACATCCTTGCGGTTGGTTGTTGCGGCGTGATTAAACGCATTGAGCTTGTCAGTGGTGGCGTTCATATCGCCTCTGGATTCTTTGAAAGCTTGTCTGACAATGGCGTTGGCGCGCTCCGTGCCTAGTTTGCGGTCCTTGGCGATTGTATTTGCGATTGGCTGGGCGGCTTCGAGAGCCCTTGCATATTCCTGCTCGGTCGGTTCCGGAAACGCAGGGGCAGGTTCTTCAGCCGGCCGGGTATCAGGTGCCGGTTCTTTCGGCGGGGACGGGTTCGTGGGGCCGGAAGCAGCGCTACCGTCTGTGCCGGCGCCACCTGGGCCGGAAGCAATTTCTTCCAACAACTCATCGAAAGTTTTGTGTTCTTCGCTATCGTATGGCACCAACCCCTCGGGTTTTTCCGGTTTTTCGTGAGGATACAGCGGCGTATTATAAAGTTCTCCCTCTATCAAGGCATCGATCCGGCGCTTTAATTTCTCCGTTTTCGCTTCGGCAACAGTCCAATCCTCTGCCCATTCTTTAAATTTGGTAATATGCAGGCTCATGCGGTCATTGATATATGTTCGGTCATCGTCATGCTCTGCCGCTTTTGCTTCTGCTACGGATAGTTTATATGCCAACCCAACGAGTTTGACGGTGTGTTCGACGCCCATATCGATATGACCGTTTATACTTTGCAGATCAGGGTTGCCCAATGCCGTGTTAATGGTATCAAATTGAAAGTCTTTATCGAGGATGCCGGTAATGAGATCTCTTGCGTTATTGACCGCCGCTTGATTGAATGTCGCGATATTATCGTTGGTGGCGTTCAAATCGCCTTGAGCCTCGTCGTACGCCATTTTGACGACCGTGCCGACGGTTGCACCACTTAAATGACGGTCTTTATGGAGCTGGTTGGTTACCGGATTGTTTAAAATCGTTGTCACTTCATCAAGGGACTGGGTAAATCCTGAATCAAGCATGCCATCGACAACTTCGGCGTTGTAGCCTGTTGTGGCTTGATTAAACGCATTAAGCTTTACGCTGGTGGCGTCCATATTGCCGGCGGCCTCGTCATAAGCCATTTTGACGACATTGCCGATTGTTTCACCGCTCAAATGTAGGTTTTTATGGAGCCGGTGGGTTGCCTGATTGTTTAAAATCGCGGTAATTTCATCAAAGGACTGGGAAAAGCCCGAATCAAGCACGCCATTGATAACCTCCTTGTTGTGGTTTACTGCGGCATGATCAAAATTGCTGAGTTTTGCTTTGGTGGCCTGCAGATCGCCTTGAGCCTCGTCGTACGCCATTTTGACGACCGTGCCGACGGTTTCACCACTCAAATGACGGTCTTTATATAGCTGGTTGGGTACCGGACTACCCAAAACAGTGGTAACTTCACCAAGGGACAATCCGGTATCGAGTACACCATTGATAACCTCCTTGCGACTGCCTTCTGCAATTCGATTAAATGTATTGAGCTTTAAACCGGTGGCATCCATATCGCCGGTTGCCTCGTCATAAGCCATTTTGACGACCGCGCCGACTCTGGCGCCACTCAAACGACGGTCTTTATGAAGTTGGTTGGTTGTCGGGTTGTTTAAAAAAGAGGTGGTTTCATCAAGGAGGAACTTTTGATCGAGCACACCATTGATAACTTGCTTGCGGTTGGCTTTTGCGGCTTCGTTAAACGCATTGAGCTTGTTGTTGGTGGTATCCATATCACCTTCGGATTCCCTGAAGGCTTGTCTGACAATCACGTTGGCGCGCTCAATGCCCAATTTACGGTCATTGGCGATCGTATTTGCTATTGGCTGGGCGGATTCGAGAGCCCTTGCATATTCTTCCTCGGTCGGTTCATAGGGCGTCGCGGCAGGTTCTTCAGCCGGTATGGCGTCAAGTGCCGTTTCTTCCGGCGGGGTCGAGTTTGTCGATGAGGTCGATTGTGTGACGCCGGATGTGGTGGTACTCGCGGTTGTGGTCGCTTGTGAGGTGGGGGGCGAAGTCTTTGCGCCCGTGCCCCCGGAGGTTGCGTTTTCTTTGGTTACGGCCGGCGGGTTCGAGTTTGTCGTCCCGGACGCAGGGGCCTTCTCGGTTATCGTTGTTCCCGTCATTTGGACCTCTTCGCTCTTGGCTTGCGTTCGCGGCGGGCTTTTGTGACGCTTGGTCGCTCCCGCAACTGAATCGACGGAAGCTTTTTGCAGTGACCCGGCCGCTTCTTGCGTTGATCCTTTAATCGACTCTTTTCGGTTATCGGTGTTTTGAGAGGGAGACTCTTTGGTTTCCCGGGTGTGGTCTGGTTTCTGAGATTTGGTTTTGTCCTTGGGATTTGATTCCGTTTCTTGGGCGCCGGTTTTTTTCTTGGGATTTGGTTTCGGATCTTTGCGTGCTGTGGAATCAGTTTTATTTACGGCCATTGGTCCCTACCCTTTCCATTGGTTTACACGTTAGCATATGCTCATCCCGATGCCGATGATGCGGGCACAGGCATGAGCGATCTTTGGAAACCGGTTTGATTGTTTTGTGATTCATTCTGCAAGTGCCCATCCGGAAATAGCATCTTTTGGTCCAGGCCGGCGTTCTCACGAATTTGAAATCCTCGACGTAGCCTTGCTACGCCTGCGGTTTCAAATTCGC
>JANQIE010000275.1 GCA_028282295.1 Desulfobacterales bacterium
GCGAATTTGAAACCGCAGGCGTAGCAAGGCTACGTCGAGGATTTCAAATTCGTGAGAACGCCGACCTGAGCCAAAAGATGCTATTTCCGGATGGACACACGTTAAAAGATGATTGGGCGTATGACACGGACAAAACACAAGGCCATCGCGGCGGCGATAATCGCCCTCGGCATATCGTTTTTTTTGCTTGCGACGAATGGATGGGCGGCTGCGCCGTCTCTGGAAGATATCATCGCCGGGGTTGAAAAGCGCTATCAGGGTGCGGCCTTTAGCGCCGATTTCAAGCAGATTTCAACCATCAAAGCCATGGACATCGCCGACACGGCAACAGGGCGGGTATATATCAAGCATCCCGGCAAGATGCGGTGGGAGTATTTGCAGCCGGATCAGCAGATCGTGGTCACCGACGGGGTTCAAATCCATATTTACCGCCCTCTGGACAAGCAGGTTCTGGTCGGCAAGGCGCCTGAAATTCTGGGCTCGGGCAAGGGAGCCGGCTTTCTGGCCGACATCAAAAGCATACGGAACAGCTTTGCCATGACCCTGGCCGGCACGGATGACAAGGGGCATTTTCTGGTAAACATGGTGCCCCGGAACAAGGTGGCCGACCTGGATCACGTGGTTTTGACCATTCGCCGTGATACGTTCGATGTGGTCACCATCGCCACCTACAACGAGTACGGCGACGAAACCCGGATCGATTTGATCGGGCTGCGCTTTGACGCGGCCATGGCAGATAATCTATTTAACTTTGAAGCACCGGCTGGAACCAATGTTTTGCCCTGGAACCCCTGAGCCGTTCCGGCGCAACCGGACGTATGGCAGGACTGCGGCAAAAAAGTTTTTTATCTCAACCCGATTATTGACTTCAGATAAGTGAGCAAATGAGCATTCAGAACCAAATCAAAGCCTTGTTGAAAGAACGCAATGCCGTCATGTTGGCGCACAATTACCAACCCCCCGCAATTCAGGATCTGGCCGACATGTGCGGCGACTCCCTCGAATTGAGCATCAAAGCCGCCCAGACTGATGCCGACGTGATCGTTTTTTGTGGGGTGCATTTCATGGCGGAGACCGCCTCGATTCTCTCCCCTGGCAAAACCGTGCTCTTGCCGCGGTTGGACGCCGGCTGTCTGATGGCCGACATGATCGAACCGGAAGCCTTACAGGTGAAAAAAGCGAACCTGCCGCCGATGCCGGTGATCACCTATGTCAATTCTACGGCGGCGGTAAAAGCTCTGTCAACTATTTGCTGCACCTCGGCCAATGTGGTCGATGTGGTCAACAGCATCGACGCGCCGGAGGTCTTGATGACCCCGGATCGCAATCTGGCCATGTACGCGGCCCGCTATACCGACAAGCAATTGCACCTGTGGGACGGTTATTGCCCCAGTCATGAATGGCTCAAGGCCGCGGATGTGCAGGCCGCGCGTGCGGCGCATCCGGATGCGCAGTTCATCGCCCATCCCGAATGCCGCCCGGAAATCATCGATATCGCCGATGTTGTCGCCAGTACCTCGGGCATGCTCCGGCATGTCGCGGCTTCGAATCGCAAAGCGTTTATCATTGGAACCGAAGTGGGCCTGTTGCACCCGTTGCGCAAACAAAATCCTGACAAAGTATTTTATCCGGCTTCCGAAAAAATGACCTGTAAAAATATGAAGAAAATCGGTTTGGAAGATGTGTTGAAAAGTCTCGAATCCATGACGCCGGAAGTCAAAGTGCCTGAAGAGACCCGCGTGCCGGCGTTGAACGCGGTACAGGCGATGGTCGACTTGGCGTTGCAGAAGAAATGAAGGCCGGCATTTCATAACCCCAACGTTACAAAAGTCAAAGGGCTCCAGGGCCAGCGTTGCCAAGGGATCGCGGTAGGTTTACTACTACTTCACCCTTGGCGCCTTGGCTCTGGAGCCCTCTGACTTTTGCAGCGTTGGGGATAACAATGCCGGTCTTTGCGTTTTTTATACTCAAAAGTAGATCAGGCCGGGGGGCTGCCAGGCGATCAGCCCTCAAACATATCATCCGGCAAGTCGGCGTTGTTGTAAACTTTTTGAACATCGTCGTTGTCTTCCAGCATATCCACCAGCCGCACCATCTGCTCGGCGGCCTTGCCGGTAAGGGCGGCCGTGGTTTGCGGCAGCATGGTCACTTCGGCAGTGATGTTCGGGATTGACGCCTCGTCGATGGCCGCTTTGACCGCCTCAAAATCTTCCGGTGCCGTGATGATTTCAAAATTGTCACCGTCTTCGCGTACATCTTCCGCCCCGGCATCCAGCGCGGTCTCCATCAGCGTGTCTTCATCGGTAGCGCTTTTCTCCACCACCAGGTAGCCTTTCTTGTCGAACATAAATGACACGCAGCCGTTTTCTCCCAGGTTGCCGCCGCATTTGCCGAAGATGTGCCGCACCTCGGCCACCGTGCGATTGCGGTTGTCGGTCAGCGATTCCACCAGCACCGCCGCACCACTGGGGCCGTAACCTTCATAAATGACTTCCTCGTAATTGACGCCTTCCAACTCGCCGGTCCCTTTTTTGATGCCGCGTTCGATGTTGTCTTTGGGCATGTTCACGTTTTTGGCCGCAATCACGGCCGACCGCAAACGCGGGTTGCTGTTGACGTCGCCGCCACCTAAGCGTGCGGCCACGGTAATCTCCTTGATTAGTTTGGTGAAAATCTTGCCGCGTTTGGCATCGGCGGCTCCCTTGCGATGTTTGATATTGGCCCATTTACTATGACCTGCCATGTCTTCCTCCTGCTCCGTCATTCCTATCCGTTGAATAATCGCCGGTTAAGGGCTCGCGCCTAAAATGTGAAATTATTTTTGCGCGAGCCCTTAGCGCGTGTCCATCCGGAAATAGCATCTTTTGGCCCCTGGCGGCGTTCTCGCATTTTTAAAATCCTCGACATAGCCTGCTATGCCTGCGGTTTTAAAAATGCTC
>JANQIE010000028.1 GCA_028282295.1 Desulfobacterales bacterium
CAGGGATCTGATTTCTACATTTTGCAGCGGGCCGGGCACGTCGCCCTGGACGATGCGCAGGGCAAAGCCTTCCACCACCACGGTTTTGCCCACGCCGGCTTTGATGGTTAGAGGGTGCTGGTGACAGAAACCCTGTCAAGCCGTTTCTACTTTTTTATTCGTTGAATAGTTACGCTTGCAGGCCCCATGCTTTTTTCAGAATCCTAGAATGTGCTTTCGAATCTCAACAGCCTCGCTCCTGGTAAAGGGATTCCGCAGATCATCAAAGCCCGTCGGGCCAATGGAGGTCCAGAAATGTTTGTGGGCCCACTGGTCGTGTCGGTGAAAGGCCAAGCCCTTTTTGGGGTTGAAATTGCCTTCGCGAAGTAATTGGGCCACTATGGAATGTTTGAGAAAGCGATCGCTCAATGGCTTTTTTTCAACCTGCCCCAAAGCGTTGACCTCTTCATAGTATTGAATAATTTGCCCTACAGTGTGAATTTTGGATTTGGGAAGATAATCGGGCAGGTAGACAACCTTTTCGATCTGCTCCGAAGAGTAGCCGGAAACGTATAACGGCACTACCACCCGCCAATTGAAATAGACCCAGTGCACGCCTTTGTCCAGACCGAACTTTTCCATGTGCTTTTCAGCCCGACGCAAGGTGTTGATACGCTCAATAGGGCCACGAGTCAGGCTGTTTTCCCAGCCCAAGGTGTAAGTGAGGTAGGGGTTAAAATCGTGTAAGTCCTTATTTTCAACTTGTGTGGTTCGGGGGTCCTGAGCCTTGGTGAAAGCTTCCCAATAACTGTGAAACAGCAGGTAGGAATCTCCGAAATGAGTTTTACGCATATTGGGCAGGTAGATATTTTCCCAGATTATCGGGATCAAATCCAAAATCAGCATGCCCACATTAACCACGGTTCCCACCACCAGGAGTGCCTGACCGACAACAGGGATGGCTGCACTGCCGGCCAAAGCCGCTCCTTGAGCCGCCATTCTCGCAGCCAGCCGGATGAAGACGCGGCGTATTAAAAAGCCGACGCGGGATTTGGCAATCTGATCGGCCCGGTGCTTTAAAAACCAGCCGGCGGACTGGGTACCCCAGCCCAGCCCCCTGACCCCGTCCATGATGCTTTGGTCTATTTTGCCCTGCCCGAAATGCTCCACCATATCGCAAATGGCGATCGTCGCCGAGATTAGCCCTACCAGCACAGCCA
Source organism: Desulfobacterales bacterium (assembly GCA_028282295.1). Classification (GTDB taxonomy): domain Bacteria; phylum Desulfobacterota; class Desulfobacteria; order Desulfobacterales; family JANQIE01; genus JANQIE01. Next base: position 1,200 of record JANQIE010000028.1, read on the forward strand.
GTTCATCAGTACCCTCTTTGAGCAGATCAATGAGTAGTTTGCGGACCGAGCGCCTAGCAAAACCAGCGTATCGGTTGCCGGTAATGATCATCACAGATCCCAGCACTGCCCCGCTACCCAGAGTTTCGACAGCCTTGAGCACGTCACGCAGACCGACCCTGCCGTCCGCGTCCGGTGGTTGGTTGACCAAGGTCTGGACAAAAACGGATACATTGAGCATCACAAAGGCGGTTTTGTAAAACTTGGCAGCCGTTTCACGGGAAGCGCCATACACATACTCCGAAGCATCGGTTTTCGTAGGGATGAAGACTTCGGCCAAGGTCATGCGGCCCTGGGCCAGATTGGGTTGCCCATTTTTGCGGGTCAAACAGGCGAACAAGTTGTTGACCTTATTTTGATAGTCGGCATCCTTACGGAAAAAGCTAAAAATGCGCATCACGCCGATCATGGCTTTGATATGCTGTCCGCTTTGGGCCGGGCCGTAGCGCATCACGTGCCGATTGATGTAGTTGCCATAGCAGTCCAACACCACTTGCAACAAACAGGGCGGGCCTGGTGTGGAGGTGACCAGCTCAAGAGCCGGTCGCCATTCTTGGTATTTTTCCAAAAAATTGCTGTAGCCTTTGATGACTATCGAAAGCAGGCCGGGGTTGGGGGATTCTGAGGTATCAAAAGTAAATCTGTTTATTTGAGAACGCAACAAATTATCTTTGTATTTATCTATGTTTTCATCAGTCCCCCCAGAGGGCTTCAAAAAAGGAAGTAAATTTTTATCATTGGCCAAATCCTCAATTCCGGCCTTGATATCCGTTTCCCAAACCTCCTTGGCCAAGCTGGTGACCGATAGGGCAGCAAGGGCGCGTGCCAAGGTGTCGAAGATTTCGACCCAGCCCTCTTCTTTGTCCATGTAAGGACCGGGGGGCAGTTGCAAACGTTTAGGATCTTCTACCGGCTCACGATCGCTAATCTGCTCCATATACCACTTTAGTTCGTTTATCAAAGCGGGTTGCTGCATCAACTCCCACAGGCCAACGGCCTGTTTTTCAACGGCGTCATAATAGGGTCGCAGGGATCGGGGGCCGTGGCTCTTACTGGGCTGGTGGATGTGGGTGTCGATGCCTTGCTCCAATTCATACAGCGCGGCCAGCAAGTCCATTTTGGACTGGATCATTTCCAGTGATACCTTTTCATAGGGAAACTTCAGGTTCAACTCCACTAACTCTTGCATGCGCTCAACTAAGTGCAGCTTTTCCAAATGGGGGGCTTTGGCAAGCTCATAGGCTTTTTGGACTACCAACAGCTCGTCCAGACGCTCACGCAAGCGCAAATTCCACTGGGGCAAGGTGCAGTGGACCTTTATTGTTTCGGGAAACGGGTCCCAATAGGGCAGACGGCCTTTGTAGGCCACGGCATCTTTGCCTCCGGGCGGTTTCAAACGGGTCAATTCCAGCAGATCCTTGGTCTTGAATCGGCCGCAATCCATCGGATAGCATAAAAAGCCGTGCACATGATTGGGATTCAAGTAGTTATGGGTCAACTGGAACTTCTCTCGCCTCCCCAAGGTATTGGTTTTTTCGGCCTTACCCTCCATCTGGTCACACAATAGCGCCCAGCGGGCCAAAGCCGCTTGGTATTCTTTTTGAAAAGTTGTTTGGGAGTGAAAGCCTGTTTCTACAGTGTTTTGGGCAGCATGGATTCTGGATCCGTAGGGTTTAAGGTTGGCGACGCCCTGACACAAATAGCCCATATTATCGGTCCGTGCAATGCCCACCGGATACATTATCTTCCGCTTATTGTGGATTTTCTGGTAGATGGTATAGTCCTCCAGTGATTTCGGATCGTTATCTTGGATATTTTTGGTTTCATAGAGCCAGTATATGATCTCCGCGTTTCTGACTATATCTAGGCCGTCAGCGTATGTGAACCTCACGTTGACCGGCAAGGGATTGGCAACCAACTTTCGAATTTTGGTGCGCTCCGGGCCTTGATCCGGGCCAGGATGCCTGTTCTGATAGCCGTCCTTAGTCACCTGGGGCAGGCGACCGTGGTGAGGGGCTTGAATCTCGTCAACAGCCCCTCGAATGGAGTCCAGGATATCTTCCCGCTCCGGGTCGGTGAAGCTATGCATGTTGCGAATAAAATCTTTAATCAGATTGGGATTGCCGGAAAAAATTTCATTTTCAAGGGCTTGTCCGACCTTTTGTCTGCGCAAGGCCAAAAATTCATTTTGCATTTTGTAATTAATCGTTAAATCCTCTTGGAAATAGCGGTAAGGGCCCTCGCCGTCCAAGTGCAGTTCAAGACTTTGGGCGTATGCTTTTAGTTGACTAATACGCACCCGACTCTCATCAATGCGCCACAACAGGTGGTATTTGATGATTATCAGCTCGGAAGGTGCGCCGTCAGGGTACTGCGCAATGTGCTTTTCGGCTTTTTGAAGCTCGGTTTTCAGCTTTTCCAGGTAAAGCTCTTCATCGGTTAGGTCGAAAATGACGCCGTGAGTGGTGCACGGATGATAATTTTCCCAAGGGGTTTCCATAAGACTGCTCCTGAAAGGTGTTTTTAACGTGGCATGGCGTTAGCGGATGAAACGGTACCGCAGTCGGACTTTGTTCTTAAGCATGACCTTTATTGCTTTTTCATTGGCCGGGGTACGTTCAATGGCACTTAGCCACAGGGTCATGTTACGTAGGTTTTCATAGTGGGTCAAACGGGTCACTTTAGTACCGCTCAGGTCCACAAACTCCAGGCTGGGAAGCCGGTCAAGCCCCTGCAGGCTGGATATGGGAGAGTTGTCCAAGTTTAATTGTTTTAAGTTCCTTAAAGGCGGGATGTCTTTTAATGTGTTGATTTGAATTTCTACGGCCTCCAGTTCCTCTAATTGCTGCAAATTACCCAATCCCTCTGGAAAACGGGCTATGGGAAGGTTGCTGATGCCGAGAAAACGCAATTCGGTGAGACGATCTATACCTTTCAGGCTATCAACTCTTGTTCCACCTATACTCAATTTTTTTAACTTTCTTAATTTTTCCAGGTTTTCGATTTTTTTAATATCTGTTGCGGCGAGGACAAGGGTTTCCAAGTTAATTAACTTATCTAGTCCTTCAATTTTTTTGATCGGTTGGTTTATCAAGTCAAGTTCTTTCAGTCGGGTGAGATCATCCAATCCTTCTATGACAGAGATACACTCCTGTTTGCTGTTAAACATGGTTCTAATCTTTAACCTCAAAAGATCTCCATTTTTCAGCCCTTCAAGTTTGTTTATTTTATTATAGCTTAAATCTAAAATCTTCAATTCAGACAAGTCATCCAAGTTCTCTATTTTTTCAATACGGTTGTTATGTAAATCAAGAATCTTTAAATTTGGTGTGTTTTTGAGGCCTTCAATTTTTTCTATAACGCAGCTAAAAATCACCAACTCTTCCAGTTCAGGCAAGTGAGGCATTTTTTCTAAACTATCGATTGGATTATTTAGCAACGCTATGGCTTTTATCTTTTTCAATGGAGAAAACAGTTGAATATCATTGAAACTACAAGAATTGAGAGAGATAGATATAATGTGTCCATTTTTGTTGACGTAAAAAAAATTTTTGCCATGTATGATTTTTTTGGCCCAGTCTTTTTGTTTAACCGCCAGATATCCTTCAATTCGATCAATATACTCCCAATCTTCATGTTCATAAAAGATTCTAACCTTTTTAGGTTTCAACCCGGCATTGATCAGGATTCTTTCCAGAGCCTGCTGCTCCTTGAGGACTATCGTGCCGGCGTCGCTTTCGGTCGGAGCGGCGTTCAGCAACAATATTAAAGCGGTCGAGATCAAAGTAATCGCCACCAAACTCTGGCGGCAAAGAATTTTTTTGACTATTAGCGCCATGTGAGTCTCCTTCAAACATTAACGATTTTGAATCAGGCGTCAAACTTGGCAATGGTTTGGGCGTTTATGCGGCCGGAAGAACCGAGTCGGTGTTGCTTTTGAAACGCTTGAAGGGCTTGAGTTGTAATCGGCCCTTTGTCGCCGTCTACACGGCCTGTGCCCCAGCCGATGTTGTGAAGCCGAGCTTGAGCGCCAGCGGTCTTGTCGGCCGGTTGCAAGCACCCCAGATCAATACGATAGATCATTTTACGATCCGGCATGATTTTGTAAGGATAATACTCCAACCGGGCTTCGGCCGCATCGGTCGAGATATTCTGCTCCACTAGGCCTCGGCTGTCAGTGACACCTTGAATGGGACCGCCATTGTCGATGGTCAGAGTATATGGCAAACCGGCCAAGGGCTGATGGTCTTCATCCAAAAGAATAGTTTTAAAAAAAAACTGCGGCTGTTTCAGGACAAAGGTATGACGTTGCTCCATAGGCGCCAGAACGATTTTGAGGGATTTGGTCGGCACTATCACGGTATCACCGGCCTGCCCCTCCAGTTCGGGCGTTAGGCACATGGGATCCGTGAGGCGAGCTTTGAGATCGGCGTTTAAAGGATTATCCCAAATAGTTTGCCAATCACAAAATCCGTACATTTGGGCAATGGTGAGCATGTCCTGACCCTGTTCGACGGTATGGGTTCGGTCGACATTTTTGCCGCCTTCGGTGCGCATGACACCGAGAGAGGTCTCCCAATGGTCTTGGTCCATGTCCGGCCAAGTGACTTGGCAATCACCGGCCGGGATGTTGTCAAGCCTGCCCAAGCCGTTACCGTCGGTCAATCCGGTGTGGTCTTTGCCGTCGGCGGTGGTGATGATGTACAGATGTCCGGGCACTGGATCTTGGTTTTCATCGACCAAGCGGACTTCGATCCAATGGGCGGGTTTGACCGACGGCAAAACCGCCCGCCGTTCCGCAGGTTCCTGTGCATCTTTTCCAACCGCCGCCGGCCGCTTTCGGTCTTTTTGCCTGATCCACGCCTCGATGTGGGCCGCCAGCAGTTGTTCGGTTTGCTGCGGGGGCGGCCATGGCGGCGGGACGGTTTTGGCAAAATCGTCCACCACGCCGGTGATCAGGGTGTCGAGGGGGTAGTGGTTCACGATGTCCGGTGCGGTGATGCCTAAAAGTTTGACGGCGTTGAGGAGTACTTTGCCGGTGGTGTCGGGGGCTTGCCAGTCGTTGGGGGGGTGGGGCAGCAGGGTGATGCGGTTGGCGGCTTGGTGCATTTGGGGGGTGGGGGTGTATTGGGTGCTTTGGGTGGTGGTTGTTTTTTTATCTTTGGCGTTGTCGTCGGTTTGCTTCTGGTTGTCAAGGGCTTGTTGCAGGGTTTGGCGGGCCTGGGTGAGGACCGGGCTTTCGGCGATCTGCACCGGGGGGGCGCCGTTTTGGACGGCGCAGACGATGTCGATGGTGGCAGAGGCGCGCCGGGGTTTTTCGTACAGGGGGCGGATGACTACCGGGTAGCGGTAGCGCATGATGGTGCGGGCCACTTCGTCCATGACTTGAACGTCGTTCCAGCGAAAGAGCTGGTAGTAGGGGCGCGGGGCGCTTTGGCTTAAAAACTTTCTGAGTTTGTGCCCGGTCATGTGATCAAAGGCGGTGCACTGTCTCAACCATGTGACCGCGGCGCGGTGATCGAAGAAGGTTTTGAGTGTTATGCCGAACATGTCGCGGCGGTTACAAAACCGATCCTGCACATAATAGGTGTTCAGCGGGTCTTTGAGCCAAAGCACGTGGCTTAAAAAATATTTGGAATACCGCG
>JANQIE010000030.1 GCA_028282295.1 Desulfobacterales bacterium
CAGGGATCTGATTTCTACATTTTGCAGCGGGCCGGGCACGTCGCCCTGGACGATGCGCAGGGCAAAGCCTTCCACCACCACGGTTTTGCCCACGCCGGCGTCGCCGGTGAGGATGGGGTTGTTCTGGCGGCGGCGGATGAGAATGTCGGCCATCTGGCGGATCTCTTCGTCGCGGGCGATCACCGGATCGATCCGGCCGGCACGGGCACGGGCGGTCAGGTTGATGGTGTACTGGTCCAGGGCGCCGGCGCCGGTTGCAGGAGGCGCGGGGCCGGGTGCGGAAGCCGCAGCGGAGGCCGGCGGGGTCTGCTGCTCGGCGGCGTCGGCCGTGATGTCGGCCAGGTGTTGGGTCAGGGTTTCCACCGAGATGGCGGCCAGCGCCTTGGTGTGGGTCAGCAGGGCGGTGGCAAAGTACGGCTTGGTCAACAGGGTCAGCAGCAGATGGCCCGACCGCAGGCAGTTGGATTGATAGTGGATGGAGGCCGGCAGCCAGGCTTTGGTGAGCAGTCTGGTCAGCCGGGGCGACAGGGCCGGGGTGCGGCTGTTGCCGGTTTTGAAGTGGGCGATGGTGGCGGCCAGTTGGGCCTGGACGCGTGCGGGGTCCACTTCGAAATGTTTTAGTATGCGGGCGATGTCGTTGGTGCTGTCTTCGAGCAGCTTGAGCAGCAGGTGCTCGATTTCCACTTCGTAGTGGCTGCTGGACTGGCACAGGCCGGCCGCGCCTTCAAGGGCTTTGCGGCAGGTGGGATTGAGTTTGTCGATCAGGTGCTTGAGCGAAATAAAATGCATGGGATTACCTTTGGTTTAGGTGGTTAGGTGTCGGTGAATTTTTTTGTTTGTTTGATCTCAATGTTTTTGGGGTACGCTTTTTCGGGCCGCTTGAGCAGTACGGTGCGGCCCAGGATCGGTGCGCCGGTTTTACCGCCGCCCAGCGCGAGGCTGGGGATCTGGGGGCCTTTGAGGATCAGGCGGATTTCAAATTCGTATTCCAGCCCGACGATAAAGGTGATCAGTTTTCTGACCAGGGCCAGGTTGCGGCTGCGCGGTTGAAAGGCCAGGTATTTTTTCCAGGACATGGGGCCCAGGGTCACTTGGAAAAACGATGCGATATCGCGCACGCGCCCGCCGCACAGGGCATCCTTTTGCAAGGTGCTGTTGGCGCGTCCCAAACGGGTGCGGTCCTGTTCGTGAATGGCGAGCATCTGTTCGACAAATTGTTTGACGCGAACCGGCACGCCGGTGGTGCTGGCCACAATGGTTTCGATGGCCGCGGCGGTGGGCACGTTGCGCGCGGCCAGTCCGGTGAAATAGAGCAGCCGTCTTTTGGTGGTCCGGTCAAAATCCGGTTTGGCGTCCGGGGCCTGATCGTCCATGCCGATAAAGCTGTTCAGGCTTTGGGTGATGGGATCAAGGCCGTCCGGGTGGTAGTTTTCCGGCAGCCGGTATTTTTTCCAGGCCAGGTAAAAAAGCGCGATGAGCCGGTGATGGAACAGGTCCAGAAAGTCGGTGAGTGCAAAGTCTTTTTTGTGGTTCAGTGCCTGGGCGTGGGCATTGTACCAGTTGGGCAGCACACCGGCCGGGCCGATCAGCCCCATGAAGTTCACCTGCATTACGGGGGGGCTGCCGGGGGGGCTGGTCTGGATCGCCTGGATGTCGCTGGCCGGGAAGGCAAAGCCGGGTTTGACGCAAAAGCGCACCGGGTCTTTGCCGGGCGACTGGTCCCGGTCCAGCGGCCGTTGCCGGCCGGCGCCCTCTAATAGATGCACGGCTTTGAAAAAGTTGAAGCCGCTGGCATCTTGCCAAAGGGTCTGTTTTACAGAAGTACGCGTTCTCCGTTTCTTGGCGGCCATGCTTTTATCTCTTGGGTGCGTTGTATGCTTTTCACCACGAGGCGGGTGAATGAGTTAACGGATACGTAGTGGGCCAGAAAGCGTTCCAATACCGCTGCGAACAGGTAGGCGCTGGAGCCCACGAATTTGTCTTCGTTCAGGTCGAGTTCGATTTCAACGCCCCGGCAGAAAGATCTTTTGAGCCGCATGACGACATGGCGGTGCCGCACGGTTTCGAGGCCCTCGATCTGCTGGCGGGTTACCGGCGAGTCGTGTATGTCGTAGAGTTTGAGCAGCTCTTTGAGCCCTTGGCCGTTGCGTGCAAACAGCGACAGGTAATTAAGGGACAGATGGGATATGAGGCGCCACTGCATTCGTCCGCCCGGTTTGGGGCGGCCGGTGGGGGTGGGCTTCATCAGACAGGCGATCCCTTCGATGGGGCTTTCGGTTTCGATGAAAAAGTCCCGGGCGTCGCCGGTGGGCACCAACCGCGACGGCAGGTCCCGGTTGGTGCAGGTGGTGCGCACCGTGAGGGTGGTGCATTGCGGATCGGCAGCGGCCATATCCTCATCGGTAAACGACAGGAGCACGTCCGTGCCTTTGTCGTCTTTGCGGGGCGATTGGCGGCGGCGGATGTGCCAGTAGGCCCGGTGATCTTCCTGTGGTTGTTCTTCAAAATGCGACAAGGCGTAAAAGGGCCGGTATTCGACGGTGTCGGCGCCGTGGTCGGTTATGCCGGTGACGGTGTCGATGCTGAAGACTTCGGTGGTGCTTTTGTCGTGGATGTCGTGATAGATCGGATATTCGGCTTTTTTGTGTTCCACGCGCACCGGCAGGGCGATTTGTTCAAACAGGTTGACGGCCGGTGTGGCGTGCAGGCAAAAGGTGTCCGGTTTGACCCGCAACTGTTCGGTGTTTTTGTGATTCAGGTAGATGTTGATCTCCAATAGATCGCCGTCGAGTTGCCGCAGGCGCTGTGTGCCGGTCAGTTCGAAAAAGAGAAATTTTTCCGGGAAAGCAAAGTATTCGTAGAGCAGGCGGTAGCCGTCAAATGATTGTTCCGGCCAGGGCAGCATTGCTTCTTCTTTGGAAAATCCTATCGGTTTGAGATGGTCGGCGCAAAGCGACAGTGAATCGAGACGCCGCCGGACATCATTTTGTGCGGCATAGGCGACGATTTCGATCTGCGCGGCGTTGTTCATCAGCAGTTCGTAGAGTTTGAAGACCTGCTGTTGTTGGCCGTTGAGGTAAAAGCGTAGCGCGGCGGGCCATTCGATGCGGTCCAGTGTCATTTTGGGGGCGGTGCGCAATTCGATTTTGACGCCGCTCGATCCGTTGATGCCGGGATTGGGCGGAACAGTGGTCTCGGCGTTGGCGACCTCAAGGGGCAGCAGCAGCACGTCCTGGGTGGTTTGAAAGTTGAGCCGGCTGCTTTTGATGGGCGGCGAGAAAAGGGGCGTGCCTTTTCGAATCCGATGGCCCGACGTGGGCACGTTTTGCAACTGCGGCATGAATTTGACCACGGTCATGGCGGGCAAAGGGCGCGTATGGTGGGGGTAGACGATCTGCAGCAGCGATTCGGTGAGTTCCGGAAAGCTGTCGTCGATCTTTTTTTGAATCCGGCCGGTCAGAAACGCGAAGGCTTCCAGCAGTCTTTCGGTGTGCGGGTCTTCGCAGCGATCCGGTTCGAGCAAAAGCCGGCCGGCGATTTTGGGGTATTTGCGGGCAAATTCAGCCCCGGATTCGCGCATGAAGGTCAGTTCGCGTTCGTAGTAGTGGAGTAACGGGTCGTCCATGGTGTGTGTCTCTTTTGGGTTTTGCTGTATTCAGTTAAGGGCTCGCTTAGAGGCGCAGAGCCCACAGAGGTTTTTTTGTATTAAACCGGCGACTAAATATGAAAATCTTCGTCATGCCGGACTTGATCCGGCATCCAGAATTGACGCTTGATTCCGGCGCTCGCCGGAATCACAGTTTTAAAGGTATTTTGTTGCCGGGTTAATACTTTAACTCTCTCTGCGAACTCTTCGCCTCTGCGTGAAACAAAAATAGTTATCGTTGGTCCGTGAATGATGTGCCTACCTCTTGAACAGTTATAATTATTTTTTTGCGAGCCTTTAGCCGGTGCCCATCCGGAAATAGCATCTTTTGACCCCCGGCGGCGTTCTCGCATTTTTAAAATAATGGCGGAGCCATTCACGTTCTTGCGACATAGCCCGCTATGCCTGCGGTTTTAAAAATGCTCGGGCCT
>JANQIE010000095.1 GCA_028282295.1 Desulfobacterales bacterium
ATTATTAGATACTTCTAATCGTTTATAAAAATATCGTCCAAATTGGAAATTGAGACTTGACGGTTCGCCCCATAGAAGGGTGGGCCATGCCCACCGGATTGATCTGTTTTGATCAGACGCGCGCTCCAGATTTCCAAATGCGGCCACCCTGAGCAGAGGCCAAGTTTGAATTGACCGCATCCCGGCGATTGGTGTACGATGGTCGAAATCCAGGTTTAACGCAATTCTATTCATATGACGGCCCAATACGACCTGGATTGAATGAGCAGCCATCCGGAAACGGTTGTTTTTTTCAAGAGAACCAGGCGGGTGACAAATTATAACCCCTTTTTACATCAGGCCGTTTCGAGATTCCCATACGCCGCCCAGCACCACCAGCGTTCCTTTAAATATAAAAAAGCGATTTTCGGCTGGACACAAACGAACCGTCCTTGGGCCGTCCCTTGGGTTCCACCCGCACTGTTTGCCACATGATCTGTCTTTGGCGTGACGGTAAATCAGCACAAATTCGACCCTTATCCGTCGAAGTCGTTTTTTAGCTCTGATTGTACGGAGAGTCCGTATGACGCACTACCTGGATTACATTCCCTATTGGGTCAATGCGATCAAATCGATTAAAGAAACGATAATCGCCAACGTCGTTTTAATCGGTCAGGTCCCTGCGCCGACATTCAAGGAACGCAGGCGGACAACGGTGTTCATGGAACGGCTGGCCGAGGCGCGGGTGGATGAATGCACCACCGACGGCTACCGCAACCCCATCGGCATTATCCGCGGCACGGATCCGGCCAGGACGCCGATTTTTGTAACCGCCCACCTGGATACCTTTTTCGGCCGCGATATCGTGCACAATTATTCCGTGCATGAAAATGCGATCACCGGTCCCGGTATTCTCGACAATTCCGTCGGTGTCGGTGTGCTGGCGTCGCTACCGGAGATTCTGCGCAAGCTGGAACTGCAATTTGAATCCGACATCGTTCTGGCCGGCGTCATCCAATCCATCGGCAAGGGCAATCTGCGCGGCATCCGGCATCTGCTCAAGACTTGGCCCACACCGATCCGCGGCGCGATTTGCATCGAGGGGGTCGAGTTGGGTCGGCTCAACTACTATTCCAACGGCATGATTCGTTGCGAGGTCGAATGCAATGTTTCCATGAACGATGGGTGGGAGCACAAGTTCAAGCCGAATGCCATCCTGGTGCTAAATGAAGTGATCAATCAAATTTTACAACTGCGCTTGCCGCAACGGCCGCGCTCAAGGGTCATTTTCGGCACCATCGCCGGCGGCGCCAATCATGGTAAAATCGCTCACAATGCCAAATTGGGATTCGAAATCCAAAGCGATTCAGATCGCATGGTGAAATCGATTTTTAACGACATCAAGGATTTGATCACTGGTATCAGCCATGAACACGAAGTTAATTTGAACCTGAAAACCATCAGCAACCTGAGCGCGGCGCGTTTGAAATACAATCATCCGTTGGTCAAAAGCGCCGCGGATGTCATGCGGCGGCTGGACATTGCACCGGTCAGCGAACCGACCGAATCCTCGCTGTCCATCTTTTTGAAAAAAAAGATACCGGCCGTCACGCTGGGGATTACCCGCGGTGAAAACTATTACCTGGAAAACGCCACCATGGAGATCGAGCCGATGTACACCGGCATCGCGCAAATTGTAGGGGTGCTGGCGGCCATCGATAAAGGGGTTTGTGATGAAGACCAATTGGCTTGAGACGCACACCTTTCATTTTTCCGAATTCAGGGATCTAAGCCGCCTGGTCGATGTCAAGCAGGCCCGCAATCTCAAGATCTCACTGTGCCTGCCCACCCTGAACGAGGAAAAAACCATCGCCAAAGAGATCATCATCATGAGATCGGAATTGATGAACCGCTATCCGCTGTTGGATGAAATCGTCGTGGTCGATTCCGGTTCAACCGATAAAACGCGTGATATTGCGGCCGCGTACGGGGCGGATGTGTACGAGGCCGATCAGTTGCTGTCCCATTTGGAGCCGTTCAGGGGCAAGGGGGAAAATCTGTGGAAAGCGCTCTATGTCACCAAGGGCGATATCATCGTCTACCTTGACGCGGATATCAAAAATATCCACCACCGGTTTGCCTACGCCTTGATCGGGCCGCTGCTGTTGGGCGATGAAGTCAAATATACCAAGGCTTTTTATGACCGGCCCATTGCCATCGGGAAAAACAAGGTGCGGCCCACCGGCGGCGGCCGGGTTACCGAGTTGGTCGTCAGGCCCCTGTTTTCATTATTTTTTCCGGAACTCACGCAGATTTTGCAACCCCTTTCGGGCGAATATGCGGGCTATCGCGAGATCTTTGAAAACATTGCCTTTCCGGTGGGGTATGGTATTGAAACCAGTATGATCCTGGATATCTATGAAAAATGGGGTCTCGGGGTGATGGCCCAGGTCGATCTGGATAAACGGATTCACCGCAACCAGGATACCAAGGCCCTGGGCCGGATGGCGTTTGCAATCCTTAAAACCTTTACCAAACGTTTGCAAACACTGAACCTGGTCGACCTCAACACCGATCTTTTTGAAGAGATGATCCAGTATAGTCTGGTCGGCGACGTCTATCAGGCCGACATCAACACCATTGAAGGCCGCGAACGCCCGCCGATTATCGAAATTCCGGAATACAGTCTGAAATTCAAGAATACCAACGCCGCCCCCAAACCGGTTACCCAATCGCACGAGGAATCGCTGAGTGTTGAAACCTGAGCAGCAAGCGTCGGAACAAAAACTGATCGATTCATACCAACGCCGATTGAATTATCTACGGATTTCCATCACCGACCGTTGCAACCTTCGTTGCAGCTATTGCCAGCCCCAAACCCCTTTCAGGGTCCTGCCCCATCAGGAGATTTTAAGATACGAGGAAATCCAGCGCATTGTCGCAATCGCAGCGACGTTGGGGGTTACCAAGGTGCGGGTCACCGGCGGCGAGCCGCTTGTGCGCAAAGGGATTTGCGGGTTCTTGGATCGGCTGGGGCGAATTAACCGGCTACGGGATGTTTCCCTGACCACCAATGGTGTCTTGCTGCCGCCCAACGTGTCGAAAATTCGATCTGCCGGTGTCAAGCGGATCAATGTCAGCCTGGATACCCTGCAAGCGGCAAAGTTCAAACAGATCACCGGCCGGGACGCGTTTGAACACGCCTGGGAGGGTATTATGGCGGCCCGGCGGTTGGGTTTTGCGCCGATCAAGATCAACGTGGTTGCGTTAAAAGGTGTTAACGACGATGAATTGACAGCGTTTGCCGAACTGTCCCAAACCTATCCGTTTCACATCCGCTTTATCGAGCACATGCCGATCGGCGATGCCTGCCGGACGACCGCCGAACCGCTGCTGGCGCCGGAAATAAAAAAACATGTCAGCGTGCTGGGCCGCCTGAAGCCCATCGCGCGCAAATCAGACGACGGCCCGGCGGAGCGCTATGCGTTCGACAATGCGCCGGGCGAGATCGGATTTATTCGTCCTTTGAGCCGTCATTTCTGCGGTGCCTGCAACCGCATCCGGTTAACCGCCGCCGGTCAACTGCGGACCTGTCTGCTTTCCGATCATCAGGTCGATTTGAAGGCCCCATTGCGTGGCAATGCCACGGATGCTGAAATTAAGGACATCATTGTCAAGGCCATCAGCAAAAAGAACCGGGCCCACAAACTGTCCGCCTGTAACCTGAAAGGAGTTTCCGGCCGAATGTCGGCCATCGGAGGGTAAAAAATCGGGGGATGCGAAAAACGGGCAAAAAAAACCTGGGCTCTAGCATGGGAGGCTACATTTACTCGCTACGCACAGATAAGCCCAGGTTGATGTTACGACCCGAATCACTATAAGGAGAGTCCATACTATGTGATATGGCTTGTCCTTGATCATAGGGTGTGATTGCGGGTTACTACGCCCGCCCTTAACAAACTCAATCGACCGAAGCAAGCATAAAATGAAGCCTGCGCTAATTTGGGTCGATTGTCAACGGCGGTAAAAACAGCAGGCTGCGACGCCAGGGCCCATCGGCGACGATCTTAACCTGCTTTAAGTCATTTCTTATTGTGTTTCAACGCAGGCGTCAATCGGGGAATACCTGAATCAGCTATGCGATTTTCCTGAAATTACTGTTCTTTTTTGCGACACTGCCAAAAGCCGGCAATTTGAATTCGCTGATCGATCGTCAGGGACCGTACGGGAATGCAGGTCCTTTGTAACGGTCGAAATGCCGCTCTCAAGAACTTACGCCGGCACCAGTTCAGTGTCGGCATGTTGGTATGCCGGTGCACAGCAACACAGAATTTTTAACGGTGCGGTGCCTGTATTGGCAATGGCATGCGGGGTTTGCGGCAAGATGGCGATGGTATCGCCGACGCCGACGTCAAAACGTTCATCGGCAAGGGTCATCACTCCCTGACCAGCCACAATATGATTTAAAAAAATTAAATCGAATATTTAACTTGTATTATTCAAAATAAGTGTTAAGTATTGCCTAATAATAACGGACCGCCCCGGTTTAGGCGGACCAGTTTCGCTTGAGGAAGGACCCAATTTCTTCGTGTGGCATCCTTGAAGTTTGAAGCTGTGAAAATACCTTGAAAGGAGGGTGCTACCTATGGCTACCGGTATCGTAAAATGGTTCAATGACAGCAAAGGTTTTGGTTTCATTGAGCAAGAAGACGGCCCAGATGTATTTGTACATCATTCGGCGATTAACTCCGCCGGCTTCAGGTCTCTCAACGAAGGCGACAAAGTTACCTTTGACATTGAGCAAGGCCAAAAAGGACCTGCCGCTGTCAATGTAAATGTTGTTTAGGTTAATCGGGTAAAATTTAAAAAGGGTATTCCGGCGAATGTCGCAGGCAATACCCTTTTTTTGTGCGTCCCATAATCAGTAGCCGAGAAGTTGAGGCAACCAAAGTGTCAGGCTCGGGATGTAGGCAACCAAAAACACGGCTGTGATCTCAACAAAGCTGAACGGTATCGATTTGAGCGATATGTCCTCGATACTCGTTTTGGCGATCCCCGAGGCGATAAACAGGTTTTCCCCCAATGGCGGGGTTTCGAAACCGATTTCACAGCAACAGACCAGCACGACACCGAAATGGATCGGGTCGACCCCCAGTGCCGTCATCACCGGCAAAAGGACCGGCGTGACCAGCATGATGGTGGCCAGCGTCTCCATGAACATGCCCACGATCAAAAGGAAAAATATCACCAGCGCCCAGATGATGTAGAGGTTGCCGGTAAGGTCCAGCAGTCCGGCGGCAATGGCATCCGGGATGCGGTACTGCACCAGCAGACGACCAAAGGCCTGCGCGGTGAACATGATGATGAGCACCCGACCGGACAACCAGGTGGTGTCATCCAAAGACTTGAACATATCCTTGATTTTAAGTTCCCGGTAAATGAACAGCCCCACGAACAGCGTGTAAAAAATGGAAACAACCGCTGCTTCGGTGGGGGTAAAGAATCCGGAGTAGATCCCGCCGAGAATCACAACCGGCGCCATCAGCGCCCAGAAGCCCTCTTTGGCTTTCTTAAGCACGGAGATCGCCGACCAGTTTTCCATGTCGCTCTTGTATCCCTTTTTTTTGCACAAGAAAAAATTCACCACGATAATGCCGCCGGCAATGCAAATACCGGGGATGACACCGGCGATAAAAAGTTTGGTAATCGATTCGCTGGCGGTTACCCCGTAGATAACCATCGGGATGCTGGGGGGAATGACGACCCCGAGCCCGCCGGAAGACGCTGTCACGGCCGAGGCGTACCCCTTGTCGTAACCGCGTTTCATCATGGCCGGAATCATGAGCATGCCGACCGCGGCGGTGGTTGCCGGGCCGGACCCGGAGATGGCGCCGAAAAACATGCAGGCCAACACGGTCGAGGCGGCCATGCCGCCGGTCATGGGACCGGCCAACGCCTCGGCAAAAGACACCAGGCGCCGGGAAATCCCCGAATGTTGCATCAAGGCGCCGGAAAGCACAAAGGCCGGCAATGCCATCACGGGAAAGGAGTTCACACCGTTGTAGGCGATCTGCACCAGTGTGGTCAGATCCTTGCCCAGAAAGAAGAAGGCGCCCATGGCAGCCATGCCAAGGGCCACGGTAATGGGGGCTCCGATGATCAACAAAAAGGCAAATGCCCCGAATAATATGGCGGATACCATGCTCTAAGTCTCCTTCCAGTTCTTTTCTTGCATCTCCCGCTCCAACTCGTCCAAATCAGAGGCCACGTCATCCACATCGGACAACTCGATCCCGTAAACGTATTTAAGGATGTTGACCTGGATAATCCGGACGGTCAGCAAGCCGAACGCGATGGGAAAAATCATGTAGATGTAATGCATCGGCAAATCGAGCGCCGGGGAATTGAAGGGAAATTCAATCATGTCGGCAATGACCTTGAAACTTTCCCGGATCATCACGACATTGAAAAGAATCCAGATACCGTCGGCAAGCAGCATGATAATATTTTTGGCTAGTTCGGGAACAAATTTAAACTGGATGGTGACCCGGTTGTGGGCACCGAGTCTGGCCGCGTAGGAGGCCCCCATGAATGCGAACCAGACAAACGCGAAGCGGGAAAGTTCTTCGCTCCAACTCAATGACTCCAGGATAACAACCCGAAACAAGACCTGGACAAAAAGCAACACAACAAAGAAACATAGTAGAACTTTACAGATGTGGCCTTCCAACAAATCAATAAATTTTAGGATCTTCATTGCCATGGTTGGTCTCCGGATTGAATGTGCGGCATGGATCCCTCCAATGTGGCCGGAAGGATCCATGCAGAAGGCAAAGGTTATTGACCCGTAATTTGTTTTTTCGCTTTTTCGAGTTCCGCGACCAATTCGTCCAGGGCTTTTTTGCCGCCGACTTGACTGTAGAACTGTGGCCATACCTTTTCGGTGGCCAATTGGATCATCTTGTCCTCGTCCTCAAACGTGCTGTATTGCATACCGGCATCAACCATCGCTTTTAAGGCATTGTTGGATTCTTCAACCTGGAACAGCAGGCAGAACTGCTGAGCCTCGATGCCTGCGCGCATCAACACATTCTGCAGACCGGGGTCCAGCTTCTGGTAGTACTTTTCGCCGACAATCAGCGGCTGCAGGGAGAAAATATAGTGCAGGGCCGTGACATGTTTTTGAACCTCATGAAACTTCATGGTGTAGTTGACAATATGGGGGTTGTCCTGTCCGTCGATGACGCGCTGCTGAAGGGCGGTGAATACTTCCGGCCAGGCCATGGGGGTGGGGTTGGCGCCCCAGGCTTTGTAGGTTTCCAGCATCGGTTTGTTCTGAGGAACGCGGATTTTCAGTCCCTTCAGGTCCGCCATGCGGCTGACCTTGCGTTTGGAGTTGGTCAGGTGCCGGAAATTGGAGTACGTCCAGCCCAGAATCCGAACTCCCGCCTGCCGGATGGCCGCATTGTTGAACTTCTGGCCCAGGCCGCCGGTGGTGATGTTGACCGCATCGCGCATGGAGCGAATCACATACGGCATGGTCAGCAACTGCAATTCCTTGGAAAAGGGCGTCATGTTGGTCACCGCCACCAGGCTCAAGTCCAATGCGCCGCGACGGGTGTTTTGCAACATTTCGGTCTCAGTGCCCAAGGCGCTGCCGGGAAAAAGCTGCACTTCTACTTCACCGTTGGTATAGCCTTCCACCAGATATTTAAACTGTTTGGCGAAAGCGCCCTGATCCGAATCAATGGGATCGCCGAAGCCGCATTTTAACACGGTTTTGGCATATAGCATTGACGGTACGGTCAGCAGCATAAATGCGACCAATAGGACGGCAACTCTTTGCGTTAATTTCATGGATGTCTCCTTTCGTGTTGGGTAACTTGTTTTTTCGAAAGCCGGTCAAACAATTAAACGCCTTACGCCCAATCGTCCAACAGTTTCACACCATCACACACCGGGCAATGTATCGCCCGGATTGAGCACGGGTGGTGAGATCTGAACCGTTTCCGGATATTTCAAACCGGAACCGGTGTTGAGCAGTACGACCCGGTCGTCAGGTTTAATCCAGCCTTGTGCGGCCAGTTTCAGCGCCGCGGACAAGGTGGCCGCGCCTTCGGGACAGACGAACGTGCCTTCGGACGCCGCCAGCATTGCTTCGGCTTCAAGAATCTCGTCATCACTGACGGCAATGGCGCAGCCGTCGGTTTTATAAATCGCGTCCAGCACCAGAAAATCACCAATGGCCTTGGGGACGGTGATACCGAAAGCCAGGGTCTGGGCGCCTTCCCAGAAGACCGATTCGGTTGCGTTGGCCTCCCAGGCTTTTACGATCGGGGCACACCCTTGCGACTGGACGGCAACCAGGCGCGGCAGTTTGCCTTCGATCCACCCGATGGCCTTCAACTCCTGCAAAGCTTTATAAATGCCGATAATCCCGACACCGCCGCCCGTGGGGTAGAGAATGACGTCGGGCAGTTCCCACTTAAACTGCTCGGCGATTTCAAGCCCCATGGTTTTTTTACCCTCGATCCGGTAGGGCTCCTTGAGCGTCGATGCGTCAAACCAACCGTTTTCGGCGACCGCCTGGGCGACGATCTTGCCCGCGTCGGAAATAAGTCCCTTGACCAGATACAACTGGGCACCGGCGATGGCGCATTCACCGCGTGGAATCGGGGGGGCGTCCTCGGGCATCACAATCACCGCCTTGATGCCGGCCGGGGCGCAATAGACCGCCCAGGCGGCACCGGCGTTGCCGTTGGTCGGCATGGCCAGGACCTTGACGCCGAGTTCCTTGGCGCGCGATACGCCCACGGTCGCGCCGCGGGCTTTGAACGTACCGCTGGGAATAATGCCCTCGTCCTTCAAATAAAGCCGGGGAAGATTAACCTTGGTTCCCAGGTTTTTCATGGGCAACAGCGGGGTCATCCCTTCGCCCAGACTCACAATATTCTCTTCATCTTTTACCGGCAGTAATTCACGGTAGCGCCACAGGTCCGGTGCGCGGCGGTGTAAGGCGTCCTTGGACATGGCGTTTTTAACCTGATCGAGATCATACTCGACCAGCAGCGGTGCGCCGCAAGCGCAGAGCTGGACGATTTTTTCACTAGCGTAGACGGCCTGGCACTTGGGGCAGGCCAGATGGGAAACAAACATGGCTAAATTCTCCTTGCACCTTCTGGTGCTATTTCAGCAACGCAATGGCATCGACTTCAACATTGCCGTCCTTGGGCAGGCGCGCCACCTCAATACAGGCCCGCGCAGGCGCATCTGTTTTGAAAAACTCGCCATAGACCTCGTTGATCACCGGAAAGTCGTTCATATCCTTGATGTAAAGCGTCGTTTTGACGACCAGCGCCAGACTGCTTCCCGCGGCTTCCAGAATAGCCTTCAGATTGGTCAAGGCGGCCCGGGTTTCGGTCTGGATATCATCATTTTGCAGGGCGCCAGTAGCTGGATCCAACGCCAACTGGCCCGACACAAACACCATGGTGTCGGTTTTAACCGCTTGGGAATAGGGGCCGATGGCGCCCGGTGCATCGGGGGTGCTGACAATCTTGCGTGTGGGGTCACTCATAATAACTCCTCCTTGGTCATACTGCTGTTTTCAGCAAATAAGGGTTGGTCAATATACTTATTACGTTTGCGTATTCGAATGTCTGCCGAATGTCTGCGCTGCGACTTGGCGGATCACCCTGGCAATAACGGCGCAATCATCCAGGGAAAACGTCAATGGGATCCTGAAATCGCACATGAAATCGAGTATCTTGCGGGTACGCGGCAGCTTCTGACTGTCTCGAATATACTGCCAGTTTTCCCAACTGCTGGTGAAACCGACCGGCTCTTTGGCGCCGAACCATTTGATTTGCACGCCCCGTTCGCCGCAGCGTTGCAAAAAGGTTTGTGCCTGTGTGGTTGTCACATTTTTCAACGTAAACTGCATTGAGCTGCCCACATACTGCTCCCTGGCGTCACGATGCGGGATGCGAAGCTGCCCGATGTCGCCCAGTGCCTGCGCCAGATAATCATACCGCGCATTCCAACGCTCACACTGGCGGTCTAAATCCGCAAGTTGTGGCCGCACCAGGGCGGCCTGCAGATTGGACATGCGCAGGCTGAAATTAGGAATTTTTTGCTTGAAACGCTCAAACACTTCCAACGGCGGACGGGCGATGTGACGGTCGTAGAGCATATACGAACCGGAATAGAGAATCGCCTGGGCGATAATCTCGTCATCATCGGAAACGAGCAATCCGCCTTCGCCGGAATTCATATGCTTGTAGGTTTGCGTGGAGAAACAACCGGCCTTGCCGAACGTGCCGGTGAATTGACCGTCCCAGCGGCAGCCGGCGGTATGGGCGCAGTCTTCAACCAACGTGATGCCCAGTCTGGCGCAAAGCGCGGTCACCGCATGCATGTCCACAATGTGGCCGCGCATGTGAGACAGCAGCAAAAACCTGGCTTGCGACGCCACGGCTTTTTGTTCCAAGTCTTGCAGATCCGTGACGAAATTGTCCGTGATTTCGACCAGAACCGGATGCCCGCCCGCATTTTCGATGGCTCCCGGCACCGGCGCCAGTGTAAATGCGTTGCACAGCACCGCATCACCGTGGGTTACGCCGACACTTTTCAGCGCCACGTAGATCGCGCTGCCGCACGAAGAAAATGCTGCACAGTACTTGGCGTGAACATATTCGGCATACTCCTTTTCAAGCAGCGCCACTTCGGAAATCTCGTCGCCAATGGTATTGTAACGGTGCAGACGGCCATTTTCCATCAAGGCGATTGCCCGGTCGATGCCGGTCCGGGGGATGGCTTCCTGTTGGGTAAACTCTTTTTTAAACACAACATGTGACGTGTTGTTATCGGTTGCCATTGTCCATCCGATCGATTTTGATACCTGAATTGAGGGCACCGTGTTTTCTGTGCGCCTGAAGCTTTGCAGGCCGTTTAGCAAGTGCCCATCCGGAAATAGCATCTTTTGGCCCCTGGCGGCGGTCGCGCATTTTTAAAATAATGGCGGAGGAGCCATTCACGTTCTTGCGGCAGTAGCGCGCCATGCCTGCGGTTTTAACAATGCTCGGGTCTTGCCGGAAACCAAAAGCTACTATTTCCGGATGGACACTGGCAAACAGCCTAGTATTTCTGCTGGTCGTAAACTTCGAAATCAAATTTATCGTCGGGGAAATATTTTTTCAGGCGAATATCGGCGGCCCGGGCGTGTCCTTCCATGCCCTCATTACGGGATATTCGTGAGGCGACGGCGCCAATGGTGCGATTGGCCTGCCTGGTCAGTTTTTGATAAGTCAGCACCTTGATGAACTTGCCCACATTGAGCCCCCCTGAATACCGCGCGGCTTTTTTGGTGGGTAGAATATGATTGGTGCCGGATGTCTTATCGCCATAGGCAACCGTGCAGCCTTCACCTAAAAACAGGGACCCGTAGTTTTCCAGCTTCGCCAGATACCAGTCGAGATCTTCGGCAATAACCTGCACATGCTCGGCTGCATAGTCATCGTTGACTTTGGCCAGTTCCTCGCGGTCTTCGCACAGCACGACCTCGCCGTAATCACGCCACGAAGCCTCAGCCACTTCCGGATTGGGCAGATCGGCGATGATCTTCGGCATGATTGCGATTACTTTCTCGCCCAGGGCCCTGGAATCGGTCAGCAACCAGACCGCGGAATCATAACCATGCTCCGCCTGACTTACGAGGTCCACCGCCACAACCATTGGATCGGCGGTTTTGTCGGCGATGACCAGCGACTCGGTGGGGCCGGCAAACACATCGATGCCGATTTCGCCGTACAGAATTCGTTTGGCTTCAGCCACAAAGGCATTGCCCGGTCCCACGATGATATCGGCAGGGGTGCCGGTGTAAAGGCCAAACGCCATGGTGGCAATCGCCTGAACGCCTCCCATCGCCATTACCACGTCGGCGCCGGCCAGCGTCAACGCGTAGGCCACCGCCGGATTGATGCTTGCGCCCCGCGGCGGTGTGCAGGCCACCACACGGCGCACGCCGGCCGCCTTGGCCGTGGCAACACTCATGAGCGCCGATGCCGCGTGAGCGAAACGGCCACCGGGTACATAGCAGCCGGCGCATTGGCAGGGGATCAACCGTTGACCCAGCGTTACACCGGGTGACAATTCAGTTTTAATCTCCTGCATGCTTTCCCGCTGTTTGACGGCAAAGCCGTATACCTGATCATAAGCGAATTTGATATCGGCCTTAACCTGGTCGGATACCTGGTCCGCCAGCCCCTTCAACTCGTCCGTGCTTAAAATAAAGTCACGGTCCCATTTGTCGAATTTCAGGGCAATCTCTTTTACCGCCTCCTCGCCGCGTTCACGAATATCAGCCAGAATCTCCTTCACAACTTTTCGCGTGGTGTCTTCCTGGGCAACGGCCTGTTTCTCAGCCTTTTTCAAATAGGTAGCCATTTTTGTTTTCCTGCTTCTTTTGATCTCGGGCAAATCGTTACTATTTTAGTAACTTTATTTTTAATATAGTATCAGATGAGCAGAAAAGGAAACGAATGTCAAGTCTATTTTTTCGCGAGCCTTTACATTTCGGCCGCGGTGATTATTTGCGACAATTCACTCGCCAATTTGGTCAGCACGCCGGTATAGCTGCGTTCAAGCGTCTTCAGCGAATACTCGGAACTTGGAAAATCGAGGCTCACCGCGCCGGCGACCGTGTTGGTGTTGTAATTCATCAACGGGACACCGATGCAAATAAGCCCCAGAACATATTCTTCATTATTGACGGCGTATCCCCGATCTCTGGTCAGCTTGAGTTCCCGGACCAGTTCATCGCGGTCAATTACAGTGTGCGGTGTAAGTCGTTTGCGGGGAATATGCGCCAGAAAGCGGGTGAGGTCCTCGTCGCTAAAATGAGCTAAAACGGCTTTGCCCATGGCCCGGGCATAAAGATCGCTCATAATCATGGGAAGACGAAAATAGATGATGTTGGGTGCTTCCTTGCGATAAATGGAGATGAGGGTTTGATCGTACAGCAACGCCGAGTCGATGGTGATGTTGTGCTGCATGAACGTATTGTCGATCACGGGCTTGAATCCCTGCAACAAGTCAAAGCTATTTACAAAGTTATGCCCCAGAACAAAGGCGCGCGGTCCCAGCTTCAACGATTTGTTGCGTTTGCTTTTGGTCAGATAGCCCAACTCCACCAACGTATTTACAAATCGATAGGCTGACGTTTTATTGATACCGGTAACCTTGGCTATCTCGGCAAGACTCCGCCGGGAATGATCGCGATCGAACAGTTTTAAAATCGTTAGCCCTTTTTCAAGGGTCTTTGAAAAATACTGATCCTTATTCTGCGCCATTAAATTCATTCCTCCTTGAATATCGTTACGATATTTATAACGACCATACTATTATTTGGAATGCAAGCGAAATTTCGCTAGGGGCTCAAAAAAAAGATCGTGTCCCCGGCAGGCCCCGGCATCCAGTTATAAATGAGCTTTATCCGCTTTTGTTTTTTTGTTTCGCGCAAAGGGGGGAAGAAATAAAAAACTTGAGGGAGATTAAGGGGGGGAGGGACGATTTTGACAAAAGATACACTGATCAGGCTTGCGAAGCGGTTGGCGTTTCAGGCGTCCTGCCGTGGCTTGGGACCGGGGTAGGTCGCCAGTTGCAGAACACAGCCCAGTTTGGGGCGTTTGCGGGTGCCGCCGAGAATTTTTTGAACTTTGGCCGCGGTGACAATGTTTGACTTGGTCAACCAACGAATGACCTTGGCCGCAACCCGGTCATCCAGGCGGCCGAAGCATTCGGCAGGATTCAATTCCCGGCCGTGGCCTTTGCGAAACACAAGTATTTTGTCTTTACCGCCGGTATTGCCGGCATCCCAAATCAAACGCACGCGTTCGCCGATTTTCAGTTGCGCAAGGGCCTGTTGGCGCTCACTGCCGTCCGGATTTTTGTATTCCGTGCCCACCACGGCGGTGCGGATCTGTTTGAGATAGCCATCATCTTTGCGCGGGCAGAAGATTTCCTTCATATCGAATTGTTTGACAGGCTTTTTCTTCCCCGGTAGCAGGGCGCGTTCAAAAATATCGAGAAGTCCCATATTCATTTCTCCTGGGTGATGCCGGTTTTGGATGGGCACAAGACAAATGGTTCTATAAGTGTCTATTTTACCGCTGGCGCCCGTGTTTCCTTTTTGGGCTTCCATCCACGCTTCCACTTTGCCACCGGCAAAATATGGGGTGGCCGGCCGTTATCCCAAAACCAGGAATCGATTACATATTGAGTCCCGGTCTTTTTCTCTATCATAACCGTGGCGAAATGAGGCCAGCCGCGAATAAAATACCCGCGCGCAATCGGCTGATAAATCGCGTGGAATTGAATCAGGCCGGCGTCTTCCATCAAGGTGAGGTACGTGCTCGTGTTGATCGCCTCATCCGCGCAATCGAGCTGCCCGCTGCGGAAAGTGCCGGGAAACGTGCCGCCGAGGTCTCTATCGGTGCCGGTGATTTTGCCCACCATGCGCTCCATCAAGGCAATGGCCTGGATGATGCGTTGTTTTTCCATGGCCGCATCAGTCGATGCCGGTTGAAAAATCTGGCGCACCGTCTGCCATTGCGCCCGGCTTAGCTGTACGTGCGCCGAACGGGTGCAACCATGACCGTAGCAGAATTTAAAACCGGCCGGCCGTGGATCGACAATGCCGTGCGCGGCGATATAATCGCGGGCCAGACGGGCCTTCGGCGCGGTGCAGGCCATCGGCAGCATCGCCACCGTCAGTACAAACAAATAGCCCCAGCGTTGAATGGTTGGTATCATTGGCTTGCCTCCTTGATTGTATCCAGCGTGTGTTCTGGCATCGGGCCGGTCAACCGGTTTTGCATGATCGCGCCTGCATTCTGCCGCTTGACACCACGAAAGCGCTTCTCTATATTTCGTTTTTTTTAGCATATGCCCATCTGGAAATAGCATAGACCATATTGTGAGGAATACATGTCAAATTCACCCCCGACACCCGATACCGGCCTGTTGCTGCTTGTCGCCGGTGCCAAGGGCGCCATCGGCTCCACCCTGGCTGCCGCCACGGTCGCCCTGGCAACTGAACCCCAGCCGGTTCTAAACGCGTTGACCACAACGGAAAAATTTCCGTATTTGGGTCCTGCAACCCAAATTGCGATGGCAGGTTGGGACACCGATCCGCGTGAAATGGTCGACGTGCTGGCATCGCACCGGGTACTGCCCGAACGCCTCTGGCAACCGCGCGCCGGCGCATTGAACAAGATCCCGGTCCGCCCTGCGCCGCCGACCGCCGATGGCCGGAATCAATTGGATCAACAGGTTGAACAGCTCGTGGCTGACATGGCGGCATTCAAGACCACGTATAAAAATTACAAACCGGTCCTCGTCAATCTACTCCCGGCCGCCCCCATGGCCGCGATTCGGAATTGCACCACCCTCGCGGCGTTGCGGCAGACATACCGGCCCCGGGAGCAACCGGATATCGCCTACGCCCTGGCAGCCGTTCAGGCAGGTATACCGGTAGTCAATTTTACTCCCAATTCCATCGAAATCCCTGCAGTCGTCACATTGGCCGAGGAAAACGGCGTTGCGCTTTGCGGCCGTGACGGCAAAACCGGTCAAACCTATTTTAAAGTCGTGCTGGCTTCGGCCTTCAAGGCCCGCAGCTTGACGGTCGATGGCTGGTACAGCCTGAACATACTGGGCAACGCCGATGGAGAAAATCTGATGGACCCGGAATGCGCCGCCGGTAAACTGGCCAACAAAACCGATCTGCTGGACGATCTGCTGGGCTATCGCGTCGGCGGCAGGCACGGCGCCGGTGCGCACAAGGTACACATCGACTACTACCCCCCCCGTGGCGACGCCAAGGAAGCTTGGGATGTCATCGACTTTCAAGGGCTCTTCGGGCTGCCGATGAGCCTGCGCCTCAACCTGCAAGGCCGCGACTCAATCCTGGCCGCCCCCATGGCCATCGACCTGTCCCGCTGGATGCTTGCCGTGCAAGGCGCGGGACGCAAGGGCCTGATCGGTGAATTGGGCTTTTTCTTTAAACTGCCCGTGGGCCGCGACCAATCCAAGACGTTCCAGAATCAGTTGGCTCGCCTGGAACAATTGGAGCAGGCCTGCGATGCCGCATGGGCACCCTAAGGGAAAAACAGACGTTTTCGTAAAACCGACTGAGAGAAAGAGACACACGGGTTGAATTAAGAATTAATGATCTCCATCCACAATTCTTAATTCATAATTCCCAATTCATAATTTTCACTTCTCTGCCAGCATCGGTTCGGCTACTTCCCGCGCTTTTGCCGTCCCGAACAGCTTTGCCACCAGCGTCAGGGCAAACTCAATGGCGGTGCCCGGTCCCCGGCTGGTAATGCAATTGCCGTCCGCCACAACCCGCGATTCGATTTTTGCGGTGTTTTTCAACTGGTCGGCCAGACCGGGATGACAGGTGCCGTGTAACCCTTTGAGCAACCCGTGATGTTCCAGCACCACCGCCGGTGAAGCGCAGATGGCGGCGTACAACCGGCCCTGTTCGCTTTGTTGCTGCAACAATGCACGCAGGTGCGGATCATCGCGCAAATGTTTTGCGCCCGGCATGCCGCCGGGCAGGGCGATCAAATCGAATCGGCGTTCGGCACACGCTTCGATGCGGCAATCCGCAACCAGCTTGACCCCCCGCGAAGCCGTCACCGTCAGCTCATCCACCGAAGCCATGGTCACGTCGGCACCGGCGCGGCGCAGCACATCGACAATACAAACCGTTTCAATCTCCTCGATGCCGTCGGCAATCGGCACCAGAACGGATTTGGTCATGATAATTCCCTCCAACAAAAGGACGATCGGCAGTTCATTACATGAAAAAAAATATAGGCATCGATTTCTTTTTGCCAAATTAAATGCCCGACAAGAAACAGACGTCGTCGCAAACCCGAGGCGCCCTTGCGGTGCCGGGTCACAAAATGCGTTTGTTCCGGTTCCGGATGGACACCAGGCAATAACTTACTTGACAAACAACCGGTGTTTCACTTAACTGGGCGGAACATTTGCACATCGATGATTGAGGGGTCGTTGTAAAAAACGCAACCGCCACCGTAGCGGGGCCGGTTACAAAACGCAAGGACGATTTGCGTGTTATCCGGGGTGACCGCATGTGGAAATCGTTCAGTTGGTGGGCACGGCCCACCCTGCCCGCAATTGCCGCCGGTTAGGCGTGTAGGGTGGGCCATGCCCACCAGACAGCGGTGTTTGTATTAAAATGATATCCAATGCAGTTACCCCGGCGTGTTATCCGGTCGCGCGACGCCCCAGACAGCGGTTGGGCAACCTGTCTTAAAGGAGGAACAGGGATGAAACACATCTTCACATCTATTCAGCTTCGCAAAGTTGCAGTGATCTTGGCGTTTTCAATGACGATTCTGGGCATGGTGCCGCCGGTGGATGCCGGTTTTCTGCAATCGGATCAGGCATTGTCCCGTATCGAGCGTGAGCAGGACCTGGCGGTTATGCAAAAGGCGCTTGAAAACAAGGTGGTTCGTGCCCGCCTGGCGGCGCTCGGGTACGACGCCGATGAAATTACCGCCCGGCTGGATCAGCTCCCGGATGAGGATCTGCACCGTTTTGCCGGCCAAATCGAAACCGTCACCGCCGGCGGTGACGCCTTGGGGCTGGTGATTGTAGTCTTGGTCATCGTTCTGCTGGTGGTCGTAATCCTGAAGGTGATGGACAAACGCATTATTATCTCGTAAATCCGGTTTCCGGCATAAAGACATGCTGCGACATCAGAACCCAATAACGGCCGGCCGCCGGGGGGCGACACCGGGCCGGCCGGCTTTTTTATTTTTACTTGCATGCGGTTTGCTGGCCGGTTGCGCGTCCGGAACGGCCTTGCAACCGGCCGCCGGCAGCCACACGCACCCAACCCTGATTGCCAACCTGCCCTTTCACCCGCAAGAGGCCTATCAATGCGGACCGGCTACCTTGGCGACCATTTTGAATTTTTACGGCGACACCCTATCGCCGGACCAAATCGCGGACCGGATATTTCGCCGTAAACTCCGGGCCACCACCACGGTGGATATGCTGCTGTTGCCGCGCCAAAGAGGGTTCACCGCGACCTGGCACAACGGCGACAAACGCACCCTGACAACCGCCGTCGACGCCTCCCGGCCGCTCATCGTTATGATCGACCAGGGCTGGGGGCCGGTGAGCAAGAATCATTTCATGGTCGTTGCCGGCTACACGCCCAACGCCGTAATCGTCAATTCAGGCCGCCAACGGCACCAGCGGATCGGCTGGACCCAGTTCATGCGCAGTTGGCAAAAAGCCCAATTCTGGACCCTGCGAATCGAGCCGCCCAATGCCGCCCCCTGACCCGCCAAGCATACTGTCTGCAAACGCACTTTGCCGGCGCCGGCCAGTGGCGTTGTTGCTCCTGCTGGTCTCGTTGTTGCTCTCGTTGTTGTTTTGGGGCTGCCCCCGCATTACGGTCTGGCAGGATCCGCTTTCGGCCCGTGAACATCTGCAACTCGGGGCCGCCTATGAAAAAAAAGGTGAATTCGAAGCGGCGCTGCGTGAATACCACCAAGCCGCGCGGGAAATCCCCCTGGCGCATCTGTTTTTGGGAAATGTCTACTTTCAGACCCGCCAATTCACCCAGGCCGAAACACACTACCGCCGCGCCATTGCCGAACGTCCCGATCACCCGCAAGCCTACAACAACCTCGCCTGGATGTTCCTGCAAAACCGGACCAATCTGCAAGAAGCCCGCGCCCTGGCGGCCAGGGGGCTGGAACTGGCGGCACCGGACCAGGCAGGCACCTACCGGGACACATTGGACCGGATCGACCAAGCGCTCCGGCAAGACCGGTAATATATTAAACCGGCGACTAAATATGTAAGCCTTCGTCATGCCGGACTTGATCCGGCATCCAGAATTGACGCTTGATTCCGGCGCTCGCCGGAATCACAATTTTAA
>JANQIE010000151.1 GCA_028282295.1 Desulfobacterales bacterium
GAAGCACCGAAACCCGGCGCTTCAACCCAAAAACCAGTAAGACGCAGATATGGAGGCGACGCTGGCGGCGGCGATATGGTCATGCAAAGAGAACCCGAACTGGAGCCAGAACCTGATCCCGTACCGGAGCCCGAACCGGAACCGCCGAGCGCCGAGCCGGATCCACCGAGCGCCGAGCCGGATCCGCCCGGCAAACCTTTAAAACCACCGGCGACCAATCCCGGTTCCGGCGGCAATGCGGGGGAGGTGGCGTCTGAATCGGAGGCGGCACCTGAGTCTTCCGCTACAAAAAAACCCGGAACCGGGGCCAAGCCCAAGGTCAAACCCAAACCCAAACCGAAGCCTAAAGAAGAAGAGCCTGAACCGGCACCTGCACCGCCGGGAGGTGGGAACGGGCTTATCAAAACTGTAATCGATTCAGGAAAAGGGGTTAACCCTTTTGGCGCCGGACCATCGATAGCGGACCGTGAAAAAATGCAGGAACTTTTCCGCCAGGTTCTTAATCGGACGAAAGAGGGGCAGCAGGCTCCGCCGGTCGATCCTGTTAAGGCCTTTACGCAAGAGCTGCAAGCCAAAGTGGATAAAGCGGTTCTGACCTATAAGCCTCTTGTCGTGGGCTGGTTGGATGAATTCAAGGCCCTGGACTCAGCGCAGACCGGCTCCTCGGATGCAAGCAAGGACAGAATGTACGGCAATCAAAACATATTTGAGTTTCTCATGAATAAATCGACTCAATGGCAGGTTGACCATGCACTCGATTTTGAATCCCAATTGGATCAAGACGCGGCCGCGACGGCTTTACGGTATTGGATGTCCAGGGCGCTTGCCACTAGTGACACCTGGGGGGATACACCTGCATTTAAAACTGTGCGGGCTGCAGGTTCCGGCGCTTTCACCACTCCCTTGGGACCGATGATCACTAATATGGAATTCGCTGATTTGTATGAGGATAAATTTTTCCGGGAATTTGGCGATGCGATCCAGGCGAAACTTGAAGCGTTGCGCGCGGATCCGGAAGCACAGCCCAAGAAGGGCCTGATTGAGGTTTGGAGCGACGATACTGGTGATCGCAGAGTTTTTATCGATGCCGGGGAACTTGCATCGGACGCAGATATCGACGAATTGATGGTTAAGTCTATGACGCGCGATGCCAAATATGCCGCATATGTTGATGCCGTGATGCAGACGCTCAAGCCTACTGGAGACGGCGGGCTAATGGCGGCCATACATGAGTTTGAAGGTATTCGCTTGTCCACAGTTACCTATGCGCCGGCGGACGGAGAACAAATTCCGGGTGAAGAGCTTGCTGCAACGATAAATTTCATGGGTATGGTTCATGCGGGGGGGCTTGTTGATAATCAGACAAGACCAGCATCATTTCCCGCGCTTGCGGACAAGATGGAAACATATCATGAAAAATTGAGAAATACGTTGGCCGTGCATACATTGCCCGAGGGTGAGTCAAAGGAGCAGCTAATGAAAGATGTTGTGGAAGCGGCAGTGAACCTGACGCATTTGTCCACGCAGGCGGCTATGACGGCGCGCGGCGCAACCACGGTGGCCGAGACGAAGGGGGCTGCGTGGCTGTCTTATCATACCGGTTTAGACGTGTCGAAAACGCTTAAGTTGTTAAGATCGCCTTACATCCGGTTCCTGGCGAATCCTGAAAACGTTATTCAGGAGGATGTGGATAAGATCCTTGCGGCGCTGGAACCCACCTATACTTCCGGTCCGGTGCAGGTAGATCTAAGTGGAGACGGGGCGACAGAATTACCTTTTCAATCAATAAAAACGGAATTTTAGAAGTTAGCCCGTGTTCATCATTTGCAAATCATCTAGTTGGTGGGCACGGCCCACGCGCAATTGCCATCGGGCAGGCGTGTCGGGTGGGCCATGCCCGCCGGATAACGCTGCCAAAAAGTTATTGTGTCTGTTCAGGTTTTTGGATCTCCCGATTCAGGTTTTTCTCCCCCGCAATTCAGGGAAACCCTGATTTACAATGTCCCTCACCAAATAGTATATAAGACACCGTATCTCCTCGCAGCATAAACCTTAAAAAAACAAACCGGTTGCAAAAAAAATGATCAAGTCCTGTCGCCCAATCGGCAAGGGCACGCACTTTGTCGTCCGCCGGTCGGTTGCATCGGGCCTCACACGCCCGTGGTTGTGCCGCTGAGGGTTCGCGCAAAAATAGTTTCATATTTTTGCGCGAACCCTAGCATGTGTCCATCCGGAAATGGTAGATTTTGGTTCCCGGCAAGGCCCGAGCATTTTTAAAACCGCAGGCATAGCGGTCTATGTCGAAGATTTTAAAAATGCGAGAACGCCGCCGGAGGCCAAAAGATGCCATTTCCGGATGGACACCAACTTGTTTATGACATTGAATATCGTTCCGGTGGCGGCCTGTATCAGAAAATGACCTGTTTCCGGAATATCTTCCATTTGCGCTGAAAGGGTAGTAAAATGGGCACAAAGAAAGCCGGTTCCGTAAAATCCAAAGGGGCCAAGCCGTCCCGGTCCTCTGAAACCGATCCGAAGCAAAAAAAAGACCGGAACAAAAAAACACAAGAAAAAACTACGGATAGTAAAGACTCGGCCGGTTCATTGCAAAAAGCATCCACCGGTTCGGTGGCGGGCGCGACCAAGCGCTATAAAAGTAAACAGTTGGACGCAACCGCGGCCAGAACGGCCAAGCCCAAACGTGCAAAAGCGAACACCCGGGAAAGATCAGCCGGCCCTGACGGCACCTCCAGCAGCACCCGGACCGGCACAGCCCGCACCCGCAGCGCCCCCACCGTCACCGGGAACAGCTCAACTAGTAGCGGCGGTACACCTACCGGGACCAAAATCAGCCCAACCGGCACCGGCGGTACATCCACCGTCACCAGGATCGGCGCAACCGGTGCTGGCGGTACTTCCACCGACACCAGGACCAGCACCGCCGGTACCGGTGGCCCCCTCACCGGTACCAAAGCCGGTCTGACCGGCTCTAGGCTCAGCCCCACTGTCGCCAGCGGCCTGCCCGTGAAATTCGCCGGATCCGGTGCGGTAACCGTTTCATTCGATGTAACAATTAACGAAGCTGGCGGAGGCGTTGCGCCTAATCCAATGTTTGGCAATACCCCTTTGGGGTACCTGCCGGCCAACCCGAATGCCCCTTTTGT
>JANQIE010000168.1 GCA_028282295.1 Desulfobacterales bacterium
CACATTTTTAAAATCCTCGGCAGTAGCGCGCTATGCCTGCGGTTTTAAAAATGTTCGGGCCTTGCCAGGAACCAAAATCTACTATTTCCGGATGGGCACAAGCGAACAAACCGAAGAGCGCTTTCAACTGGTTTTTACGGTGCTGGATAAATTGGTTGCTGATGATGAAAACGGTGCGCGCAAAATCGGTTTTACTGAAAAGTAGCAGGCGAAATTCGAAGGGGTAAATTTTCATGGCTAAAAAAAGAAATGTCTATCTGAACATGCAACATTTGGCAGAGGCGCGCCGGATTCTGTTTGAGCGTTTTAGCTCCGGTGGCCGGTGGGACGCGGAGGCCATTGCGGTGCTCGATAGCGTGGGCCGGATAACCGCCGCGCCTGTTTACGCCCGTTTTTCTTCGCCCCATTTTCATGCCGCCGCCATGGACGGTATTGCTGTAAAAGCCGAACTGACTTTCGGCGCGACCCCGCGAACCCCCAAAACCTTGCGGACGGACCGGGACACGTTTTATGTGAACACCGGCCACGTGCTGCCGCCCGGCACCGATGCCGTCATCAAAATCGAGCAGGTCACCGACATCGGCAACCACCAACTCCAAATCGAAGCACCGGCCTTTCCCTGGCAGTACGTGCGCCGCATGGGCGAAGACATCGTGGCCACGGAACTTTTGTTTCCGAGCAACCATTGCATCACCCCTTACTGCCTGGGAGCCCTGATCTCGGGTGGTGTTTTTCAATTGGCGGTGCGCCCCAAACCACGGGTGCTGATCATCCCTACCGGTAGTGAACTGGTCGACTGGCGCACCCAGTCGCCAACAGCCCTGGCACCGGGCCAGGTGCTCGAATCGAATGCCTACGTGCTGGGCAAACTGGCCGAGGCCATCGGTTGTGAGTATGTGCACCACGCAACGATCACCGACGACGCCACCCAGATTGAGGCTGCGGTGGCCCGGGGGATCCGGGATGATTTCGATACCGTCCTGATCTGTGGCGGATCATCGGCCGGCAGTCACGATTATGCCCGGCAGGTAATCGAATCACTGGGCGACGTGCTGGTGCACGGGGTCACCATGATGCCGGGCAAACCGGTGATCATCGGCGCCGTAAAAGACAGGCCGGTCTTCGGCATACCGGGTTATCCGGTATCCGCCATCATGGCCTACGAACAATTTGTTCAGCCCTACCTGACCGCCCTTTTGGGCCGGCCCGAACCCCGCCGGACCCGAATCGACGTGCGGCCGACGCGCAAAATCGCTTCCAAGCTGGGGCTGGAAGAGTTTATCCGGGTCAAACTAGGCCGGGTCGGCGATCAGGTGGTGGCCACGAGCCTGCCGCGCGGCGCCGGATCGATCACCAGTTTGACCCAGGCCCACGGCATCATCCGTGTGCCGCCCAACGTGGACGGGTTGAGCGGGGAGACCCCGGTTCCGGCCGAACTGCTCGGTCCCTTGGACGCCGTGGACAACACCATCGTGGCCGTGGGGAGTCATGACAACACCCTGGATGTACTGGCCGATCTGGTGAAACTGCGCGCCGGTCACGTGACCTTGTCATCCAGCCATGTGGGCAGCATGGGCGGGCTCATGGCCGTAAAAAAGGGGGGCTGTCATCTGGCCGGCACCCATCTGCTCGACACCACCGACGGGACCTACAACAAATCGTACGTTCAACGGCTCCTGCCGGATCTGGACGTCAAGCTGATCCATCTGGTCCAACGGGAGCAGGGGCTGATCGTGCCCCCGGGCAACCCCAAAAACATCACCGGCATCGAGGATTTAAAACGCGACGACGTCCGGTTTATCAACCGCCAAACCGGTTCCGGCACGCGGATTCTGCTCGACTACCGTCTGACGCAGGCCGGCATCACCGCCGATGTGGTGAACGGGTACAGCACCGAGGAGTTTACCCACATGGCGGTGGCTGTGGCGGTCCTGAGCGGCACGGTGGACGTGGGGCTGGGGATCTACGCGGCGGCCAAGGCCCTGGGGCTCGATTTCGTGCCGGTGGTCACCGAACAATACGATCTGGTGATTCCAAGTCAGTACCTGGACCTGAAGATCATCCAAATCCTGCTTACAACCATTGGCTCTGAAACGTTCAAGCAGCGGGTGGCCGACCTGGGCGGCTACAGCACGGCCATGACCGGGCAAGCCGTATGATCACCCGTTGCCGGGCAACGCGGATAAATTTGTATGCCGCCAATTGCGTCTTTAAGCTGGATGTATAATATTGACCTAGTGCCCATCAGGCAAGATATTGGAAAATCCGGTCAATAGTGTTTTCTTTTAATTCATTTATGGTATGATGCGCGTTTATTTGAGGGGTAACCGCCATTGAATCCAAATTCCGATATCATCGTTGTTTTTGAAGATGCCGCCCATGTGCAGTTCAATCCACTGGCCCTGAGCCGGCCGGTCTGTGAACTGTTGACCGGTGCGCGGACCGGTTTGCAGCGCATCAAACACTTTTTCGACCCCTGCCGGGTGACCGCTTTGTGCCGCCCCTGCCTGACCCCGCTCTTTGACGCGGTTACCGCCGAGGCCTTGATCGAACTGGCCGGGGTCACCGACGGCCGGGTCCTGTTCATCAACGGGCGGACGATTTTAAGGCAAGACGACCGGGCCTGGATCGAATCTTTGAAGACAACCCCCACGGCAACCGCCTACCTTCAAGACAATACCCTGATCGCCGCCGTGCTGCCGTCCCGGCAGGTTGCCGCCATGAGGCCGGAGAGCCTGAAACTGCATGAACCGGACGCCACCGGGGCCTTGCAGGCAGCCGCCGACAAAACCGAAACCGTGACCGCATTGACCTTTGATTTTATCTGGGACCCGATGCGCTTGAATCCCGAACTGCTGACAGCCGACTTTGAACTGTTTTACCGCGACCGCGTCACCTCGGCGCCCATCGGCGATGCGGTGGTGTACGGTCGCGACGCCGTGTTTGCCGCTCCCGATGTGTCCGCGGCGGCCACCGTGGTCATCGACGCCCGGCCCGGCCCGGTGATCCTGGAAGCCGGGGTTAAAATTCAACCCTTCACCTATATCGAGGGCCCGGCCTACATCGGCCCCAACACCTGGCTGGTGGGCGGCAAGCTCACCGACGGCTGCTCCCTGGGCAGTGGTTGCCGGGTTGGCGGCGAAGTGGAAAACACCATCATCGTGGCCAACACCAACAAATACCACGACGGTTTTCTGGGCCATGCCTACGTGGGCGAGTGGGTCAACTTCGGGGCCCTGACCACCAATTCGGACCTGCGCAACGACTACGGCGAGATCAGCGTCAAACAAAACCGGCAAACCATCAAGACCGGCCACATCAAGATCGGCAGCTTCATCGGCGATCACGCCAAAACCGGCATCGGCATGACGCTCAACACCGGCGCCATGATCGGCTTTGGCGCCAATCTGTTCGGTGGCTGCCTGATCATCGAAAAGGCGATCCCCGGCTTTGCCTGGGGCAACGACGCCATTCGCCTGCCCGGCCGTCTGCCCGACGTGATCCAGACTGCCCGCACCGCCATGGGCCGGCGCGGCGCAGAATTTACCGAGCACCACAAGCACCTGTTTCAAACCATATTTGAAAATACACAAACCGAGCGCAAGCAGTGGATGCGCAGAGCCAAAAAAGGAGTCTGACAAATGGGATATATCGGCGATAAAACCGGTCCTAAAATGTCCACCGTCATCAAATTTCTGGGTCCCAACTACTTCGGTGTCCCGGTTGAGCAGTTCAATGAAATGGTTGCTAAATATGAATCCCGTGAAAGAGAAGGCGACGTACTGCCGGTGTGGGCTGATGAAGAACAACGCCACTACATCCTTTTCGATATGGCAAGCGGCGGCCGGCGCAAGTTCTACCTGCAGGAAAACGGGATCGACATGCCGGCCAACCCGCAAAACCTGCGCAGCAACGCCTCGCGGCAGATCGAACTCGATGTCCTGCTGGCGTCGGCCGAAGAGGGCATCAACGACTACCTGACCACCGCGCTTGAAAGCGGCCGCATCGACCGGCAGCTATTCAACATCGCCAAAGATAACACGATGACGTTTGTCTCCACCTGGTTGACCAGCGAGCGGATCGAGGCGATTTCACCCAACGTCAAACTCGGCCTGGCCGACGCCATCCGGAACGAGCAGTGGGAAGACATTGTCAATGCCTATCGCAAGAAAATGGATTTTGGCACCGGCGGCATCCGGGGCCTGATGGCCAACGACCGTGGTTCCATCGTCAAAATCGACAAGGGCGGCGTGGACGCGCGCGTGCTCAAGGGGCCCAACACCCTGAACAACGTCGTCCTGCTGATTACTTCGGCCGGGGTGGCTCAATTCGGCCGCCAGAAAGGTTTCGACAAAATCGTCATCGGTTACGACAGCCGGGTGCAGGGCTGGGAGTTCGCCCGCAGCATCGCCGAACTGTTTTTAGCCAATGACTACACCGTCTACCTGTTCGACGCACCGTGCCCCTACCCGGAAGTCACCTTTGCAATTCCGTTTCTCAAAGCCGACATGGGCATCCTGATTTCCGCCAGTCACAACGACTACCGCTACAACGGATACAAACTCTCCTGCGGCAACGGCAGCCAGTTCGATCCCAAAGACCGCAAACAACTCTACGATGATTTTATCGACAAGGCCACGGCCGACGACATTCGTTTACTACCCCTCAAAGACGCCGCACCGGGCAAGGTGGTCTTTCTCGGCGGCGCCGAACCGTGCCAGGGGTTTGACTACCACGGCCATGAGCTGATGGACCTGCACAAGGAGCACCGCAACCACATCAAGTCGTTTTTGCTCAACGATCCCAAAAACGCCCGGACACCGCTGGAAGTCGCCTTCTGCCCCTTCCACGGCGCGGGCATCAACGCCGTGCCGCCGCTGCTCGAAGAGATGGGCATCAAGGTGACCGCCATCACCCAAAACGGGCTGTCGGATCTCAACGGCCTGTTTCCGTCGTTTTGCAGCGAACCGGGGCGTGAACAGCAGCCCGATCCGGGCGATCCGCGCAGTGCCACGGTGGCCGTGGACGCGTTCAAGGCCCAGTGCCCCGATTGCTGGCAGCAAACCGATATCCTGATCGGCACCGACCCGGACGCGGACCGCTGCGGGGTGGTGGTCAAAGTGCCGCAAACCCAACAGTTTTTATACGATTTCAAAGACTACACCCTGATGCCGGCCGACGACATGTGGCCCTTGATCCTGTGGTACCGGCTCAAATTCGACAAGTCGATCGACCCGGCCAAGACCTTTGTGGTCCTGTCGCACACCACCTCGGACCTGATCGTGCGCGTGGCGCAAAAATACGGACTGGGCGTCATCAAAAGCTGGGTCGGCTTTGGCGCGCTTTCCGCGGGTGTGCGCGATACCTGGGCCGGCGAACTGCAAGCCAAAACCAAGGGGCTGGTGCAAGGCCGGCTGAGCGAAACCGAAGACTGCCATCCATTTATTTACGATACCTTCGACATGACCGCCCAGCGCAGCTACAACCTTGGGGCCATGGAGCAGAGCAACGGCTTTTCGATCCTCGGCTCGCCACCGCCCGATGAATTTTCCCTGGGCGCAAACGGCCATGTGCGCGACAAGGACGGCGCCTTTGCCGCCGTGCTGGTAGCTGAAATCGCCCAGTGGGCCAAACAGAACAACACCACCATTTTTGAGTTGATCGACAAGCAACTGTACCTGGATCCGGATATCGGCCTGTTCGTCAGCTTGTACGAACCCGATCCCCTGGACGGCGAATATCCGGGCATCGAAGGCGACAAAATCAAAAAGGCCATCTTGCGCCGGGCCGTGGGCCTTTATCACATGGCGCTGGCCGGCGGCCTTGAAATCGGCGGATTGCCGGTCAAAACCGCCAGCATTTTCCGCACCGGCAAATACGATCATATCTACACCAAAACCCATGATTTTCAATTCCCGGATGAAGGCATCCGGTTCTATTTCGACATGCCGGCCAGCCAGAGCGAACTCAACCATCTGACCATCCGCCCCTCGGGGACATCCAACGCCCTGCGGTTTCACATCCAGTTGCACCAGCCGGTGGATGAGGACACGCTGCTGCCGCAAAAACTGGACCTGCGCCAGCGCACCCGCACGATCATGGCCCACATCCGTGAACTGGTCGGCGCACCGACAGACCTTTAAATTGTTACCCCGATAAACCGCAAGCGGCTTCGGGCCGCTTGCGACCTTTAGCCCAGGGAGTTTGAACCATGACAACCTTCATGCGAACGATACGCAATTGGCTAAGCCGGATTTATGTGGCCAAACCGCTAGCGCGAGTACCCGACGGCGCGATTGTTTTCTTTCCGATCCAACCGTTGGTGCTGTCGTGCGGTCTGGCCGGCATTGTGGCCGTGAAAGACAAAACCGGGACCCAACCCGCGCTTGATGTCGATCACCTGACCCAGACAGCCGGGCGGCTTGAAACCAACGGCCTGGCCGCCTGCATGGCCAAAGGGGCGGACCCGGTCGCTCAATACCTGGCCGGCGCCGCCACCATCCGGCAAATGCTCCTGGCCGTGCGTGCCCTGAAAACCCACGACCTGTTCTGCCAATTGTGGCAAAACGCGGACGCCCAGCGCGTCGTCACCGAACTGGCCGCCCGCCTGGAATCCCTGCAACGGGTCGAAGAGGCCCACCTGGCCGAGCAGGCCGGTCATCTGCTGGCCGATGTCCTGGAAGCGGTCTCCGCACGACTGGAGGACTTGCGCGATATTGTCTGGTGTCTCAAACAGGAACTGCTTGAAAACATTGAACGGGTCAAGGCCCTGCTGCCCGACACGGACACCCCGGCCCCATCGACCCAGCTGACCATCTACAAAGAGATTAACGCCGTGCTGAACAGCATCGACCGCCTGGAAGTGCGGGGCCGCGACTCGGCCGGGATCTCCATGCTGTTTATTCTGGACCGGGACGCATTCGATCAATTCAAGGCGCGGCTGGCGCCAAACACCGCAACGGGTGACAACGGCTGGGAGACATTTGAAAAACGCTGCAACCAGGATATTTTGCTGAACCGCAGCATCAGCCAAAACGATGCCGACGGTCCCGACGGCCCCGTAACGGCGCTGACCCTGACCTATAAAATCGCCGCTGAAGTCGGCAACCTGGGCGACAATATCGCCTTTTTACGCCAACAGATCCAGGACGACCCGGTTCTGCAAACCGTCACCGGCTGCCGGTTGCGCAACCACACGGTGTCGTCCCACACCCGCTGGGCCTCGGTGGGAGCCATCAGCGAGCCGAACTGCCACCCCCACGACAACAACGCCGGCGGCCGGCCGGCCGGCATCATCCAGGCCTGCCTGAACGGCGATATCGACAACTTCATGGACCTGAAGGCGGCCCTGGCAAAAAAGGATGTACGGATTCCGGACGAAATCACCTCGGACACCAAAATCATCCCGCTGCAGGTGGAGGCCTACGTCCGCGAGGGGCATGCGGTGGCCGACGCCTTTCGCCGGGCGGTCAACGATTTTGAAGGCTCCCACGCCATTGCCATGCAAACCGATCTGGCGCCGGGTAAACTCTTTTTGGCCCAAAAGGGCAGCGGGCAAACCATTTTCATCGGACTGGCCCCGGATCACTACATGTCGACCTCCGAAGTCTACGGCTTTATCGAGGAGACCGACCGCTTCATCAAACTGGACGGCGAAAAGGTCGTGAACGGCCAACACGGACCGACCCAGGGGCAGATCTATGTGTTGGACCAGCAATCGGCCGGCGGCCTGACCGGCATCGACTCCTGTTACTACGACGGCACCCCCAATCCCTTAAGCGACGCCGATATCAAGTCCACCGAGATCACCTCGCGCGATATCGACCGCCAGAACTTTCCCCATTACTTTCTCAAAGAGATCTGCGAAGCGCCGCTGTCGGTGGAAAAAACCCTGCACAACCGCTGGAAGATAACCGCCGACGCGGACAAGCGCCACGAAATCACCCTGGATGAAAAAACCATTCCCAGCACATTGCGCACGGCCCTGGTAGAGGACCGCATCCGCCGGGTGTTCGTGGTCGGGCAGGGCACTGCGGGCGTGGCGGCCCAGGCCTGCGCCGATATCATCAATTACTACCTCAACGACACCCGGCTGCACATCGGCGCCATGAAAGCCTCGGAGCTCAGCGGTTTTAAAATCAACGCCAACGCCAACGGCGACAGCATGGCCGATTGTCTGGTGATCGCCATTTCGCAATCCGGCACCACCACCGACACCAACCGCACCGTGGACATGGTCCGCGAGCACGGCGCCCACACGCTGGCCATTGTCAATCGCCGCGACTCGGACATCACCTTTCGCGTGGACGGCGTGCTGTACACCAGCAGCGGCCGGGACATCGAAATGTCGGTGGCCTCCACCAAGGCGTTTTACTCCCAGATCGTGGCCGGGGCCGTGCTCGGGCTGTTCCTGGCAGCATTGAAGCAGCGCCGCAGCC
Source organism: Desulfobacterales bacterium (assembly GCA_028282295.1). Classification (GTDB taxonomy): domain Bacteria; phylum Desulfobacterota; class Desulfobacteria; order Desulfobacterales; family JANQIE01; genus JANQIE01. The sequence goes on from JANQIE010000168.1 coordinate 8,439, forward strand.
CGGAATTTATTTCTTCCGAGATCAAACGCCTGCTGGCCCTGCCCAACCAGATGCGCACCATCCTGGGCATGCGCGAAGCGATCGCCCAATCGGCCCAAACCCACGCCGTGACCAAAACCTACTGGGCCGCCGTGGGCAGCGGACCGAATAAAACATCGGCCGACGAAATCCGCATCAAATTGAGCGAGCTGTGTTACAAGACCATCTCCTCGGATTACGTCGAAGACAAAAAACACATCGATTTGTCTTCCGAACCGCTGATCATCGTCTGCGCGGCCGGCACACGCAGCAACGTCATCGGCGACGTGATCAAGGACACCGCCATCTTCCGGGCGCACAAGGCCACCCCCATCGTCATTGCCGACGAGGGCCAGACCCGCTTTGACGACTACGCCGCCGATGTGTTCTACGTGCCGCCGGTGGAAGAACACCTGGCCCCCATCGTCAACACCCTGGTGGGCCATATCTGGGGCTACTATGCCGCCCTGGCCATCAACGAAGGGTCCCGTTTCCTGCATGACTTCAGAGACGATGTCAAAAAGACCCTCGACCGGTATGCGGCTGACGGACTCGATATTTACGAAGTCCTGCTGGAGAAGACCTTCCGGGAGAAAATCGCTCAATTCTACCACCGCTTCCGCGAGCGCAAGAATCGCAACGGGTTTCCCAGCGCCATGGGGCTGGAGGCGATCTCCAACATGACCCTGCTGCTCAAGTATCTGGCCGGCCGGTTGCCGGTGGGCGATTTTGAAATCGATTTCGGTAAAAAAGGGACCGCCCTGAATATGATCCAGACCTTCTTCGACTGCCTGGGCGATTCGATCAATGCCATGGCGCGCCCGGTCGATGCCATCAAGCATCAGGCCAAGACGGTCACCGTGGGCACCAGCCGCATCAGTGAAAAGCTGGAAGGCATCCTGTTTGATGAGCTGGCGGCCAACCGCTTCGAGGCGGCCCATTTGACGCCCAGCAACGTTATCGTGCTGAAAAACCTGCAACAGATCGTTGCGTCGATCCAGGGGTCGACCCTGTACGAGTTAAAAGGATTGAACGTGCTGGGTGAGGCCACCGATGAAACCACCATCGACGTGTTGAAAAAGACCGGCACCAATGCCGCTGTTCCGTCGCGGGTGGAGTCGGACAACCGTCTCAAGGGCACCAAACGGATTGTCGTTCGCCAGGGCAATGTTTACATCGGCAAGGGACGCCGCGACGGGCGCAGTATTATCGTCATCCCTCTGACATCGGCCGCTTCGGGCATGGCCAACGTCATTGAAAATATCCTGCTGTTTCACGTTGCCTTTCATGACGACATCCCGCTGGCAGCCAAGGTCAAGGCCCTGGGCGGCAAACATGAGCACATCAAAAATATCGTTCAGGAAAACAACATTGTCTGGCAAGATCAATTTCTGGAATTAATCGCCACCGACGAACTCTTCGGGCGCAGCGCGGAAAAAGTCGGCGAGTATATCTGTGCACAACTGGGCAACGGCGCGCCAGCGGCGGGCAGCGCCTCCTGAATCCGGAATTGATGGACTGAACGGTTAATGGATATCTTACAAGCGATCACGCTCGGTGTTGTCCAGGGGTTGACTGAATTTTTACCGGTCTCCAGTTCCGGGCATCTGGTGCTGTTTCAGGCCCTGCTCGGCATGACCGAACCGGCCCTGTTTTTCAATGTCAGTGTGCACGTGGGGACCCTGGCGGCAGTAGTGATCTTTTTCCGGCGGGACCTGCACGCCATTGCCAAGGCCCTGGTCCGTCTGACCGTCGGCTCGCTGCAGGCCCGGCGCTGGACCTGGCCCGCGGATACCCGGCAGGCTGCTGCGTGCCGCTTGGCGGTGTTGATCTGCATCGGATCGGTGCCCACCGCCATGATCGGGTTGCTGTTCAAACAGTTCGCCGATCAGATCTTCGCGTCGGTGCTGCTCGTCGGCATATTACTGCTGATCACCGGCACCCTGGTGTGGGCCACCCGCCGGATTCAGACCCCCGGCAACGGCGGCAAACAAATGGGGGCCTTTGACGCGCTGCTTGTCGGCACCGTCCAGGGACTGGCGGTGCTGCCCGGCATCTCACGCAGCGGCGCGACCATAGCAACGGCGCTTTTCAGGGGCATCAGCCGCGACAACGCCGCCCGCTTTTCTTTCCTGCTGTCGCTGCCGGCCATTGTGGGCGCGGAAATTTTGAGCCTCAAAGACCTCGGCGGCGCGGATATCGCCGCCGGCTGGGGCGCCGTGGCTGCCGGCACGGCGGCCGCGTTCATCGTCGGCTACCTGTCGCTACGCTGGCTGGTCGCCCTGATTCGCAAGGGCCGCCTGTTCGTGTTTGCCCCCTATTGCTGGCTGATGGGCCTAGCAGCGATTTTCGCCGAATTCTATTTTTAGGTTGCTTTCCGGACGAATCGGCGTCAAAGGTGTTACTACAAGATGTTTTGTTTTTAACATTTGACATTTGGGTTTGATTTGGCATTTTTAATTTCTCATTTGAAATTCTTAGCCAGTGCCCATCCGGAAATAGTAGATTTTGGTCCAGGCCAAGGCCGCAGCCAATTTGCAACCGCGGGCGTAGCCAGGCTACGTCGAGGACTGCAAATTGGCGAGAACGCCGGCCGGGGCCAAAAGGTGCTATTTCCGGATAGGCACTAACCGATTTTATCTCCCCTGCCTCGCCCCCTACTGCCATCAGGGGCGAGGAGAACAGATTTACACGACGCGGCGCACATGTATTTATATCACTACGGATTAAAAGAAAAACCCTTCCAGATCAGCACCGATCCGAAATTTCTCTGGCTGGGAGAAAAACACAAAGAGGCGCTGGCCACGCTGAAGTACGGCGTGCAGGACAACCGGGGTTTTTTGCTGATGACCGGCGATGTCGGCACCGGCAAAACCACCCTGATCAACTCCCTGCTGGGCGGATTGGGCGACGACACCATTGTCGCCACCATCTTCGATCCGGGCCTGGACAAACTCGATTTCTTCAACTTCATTGCCAACGCCTTTGATCTGGGCTTCAACTTCAGCTCCAAGGCCGCCTTTCTGGTCCTGTTCACGAACTTTTTGTATAAAAATCACGCCTTGAACCGCAAGGTGTTGTTGATTATCGACGAATCCCAGCGCTTGAACCACGAACTGCTGGAAGAAATCCGGTTGCTGTCGAACATCGAAAAACAGGACACCAAGCTGCTGACCATCTTTTTTGTCGGCCAGAACGAGTTCAACGACATTGTTCTGGAAAACCGCAACCGGGCCCTGCGCCAGCGCATCACCATCAATTACAGCATCGACGCCCTGACCCACGAAGAGACCGGCCAATACATCTTCCACCGCCTGTCCGTGGCCGGCACCCACCGGGAAGTATTCAATCCCGGTGCTGTGCGCGAAGTGTACAAGTTCTCCGAAGGCTATCCGCGGTTGATTAACATTATTTGCGACCATGCCCTGCTGACCGGCTATGTTCAGGGCAAGCGGACCATCACTGCCGAAATTGTCAAGGAATGCGGCAAAGAACTGCGCATCGAACGCAGCGTTGAAAAACCCGACACCAACATGACCGAGGTTCTGAGCCGGTACGCCCCCTCGTCCCTGAAACGGGCGGCGATCTATTTCGGTCTTCTCTTTTTGTTGTTGGTGTTCGCCGCCCTGTTGAAATTCCATTTGCCCGGACCGCAATCAACGGCCGCGCCCCAGGTGACGCCGCCGCCCCCGACAGCCCCCGCGCCGCCCACGGCAACGGCCCCGCAACCGCCGCCGCCGGCCGCACCGGCGCAGGTGGAAAAAACATCGCCTGTCACCGTAAAAACGGATGCCGCGGCACAACCGGTTGCAGCAGTACCGGCCCCCAAGCCGGCCGCACCGGCACCGGCTTCGGACGAATTGGAGGTGGAGGATTTGACCCAGACACCCGCGTCCGGCGAACTGAGCCCCACGCAAACTTCTCTGGAAACAGAAACCCTGTTGGAACCGGCGCCGGAAGCGGCTGCGCCGCAACAGCCGGTTACTCAACCCCAGGTCGATGAAAAACCGCCGCCGGACGCCGAATGGGACAATCAAAACGGTTACCTCACCAACCTGAAAAAACTGCTGCCCCCCACCACGCAAAAACAGATTGTCCGCTTTAGCCACAATACCAACGAATTGCCGGCCGGGGCTTTTGAAACCCTGGACCGTGTCGCGGCCTTCATGCTTCAAAACCGCGATTCCCAGGCCACCGTGGCCGGTTTCACCGACAACCTGGGGGGCTGGAAATACAACATGAGTCTTTCCAAATTCAGGGCCAACATCGTCAAAAGTTACCTGGTCGGCAAGGGGATCGAACCGAACCGGATCGAGGCCCTGGGGATGGGGCCGTTGAATCCGATCAAGTCGAATGATACCGCCGCCGGCCGCAACGCCAACCGGCGGGTGGAAATAGAAGTCCGTGTACGCACCAATTGACGCCCCGGGCCCAATCGGACCAAAGGCGCCGTCGGCCCTGCCGCAAATGCGGCGCCGGCAGCGTAATGTAAGGGCAATCGCATTTGGAAATGATCCCGATAATGTTGGTGGACACCACGGCTCACCCTACCTGCCATTGCCGTTGGGTAGGTTTTGTAGGCTGGGCCATGCCCACCAGATTGCGCTGACGCCGCCCCGGTTGCGCGCCGCGACCGGTTCGCGGCGTTTGTTCTTTGAAAGCGATTGATGCAACGCACGCATAAGAAAATATTCGGTGTCCTGTTTTTCTCGTTGTTTGCCACCGTCACCGGCGTGGGCATCGTGGTGCCGCTGTTGCCGGTTTATGCCCATCAGGTCGGCGCCCAGGGATTTTTGATCGGATTGATTTTCGGCGCTTTTTCCTTGTCGCGCAGTTTCTTTCTGCCCTATTTCGGCCGCCGGTCCGATCAACTGGGACGCAAGCCGTTTATCGTGACCGGACTGTTGGCCTATGCCGTCATCTCGATCGCCTTCTGGAGCACCGACAGCATCGCGGTGTTGATCGGCATTCGCTTTTTACAAGGGATCGCCTCGGCCATGATCATGCCGGTGGTCCAGGCCTATGTCGGCGACATCACCCCGCCCGGCAAGGAAGGCACGCTCATGGGGCTGTTCAATCTGTCCCATTTCTGGGGGTTGAGCCTGGGGCCGTTGATGGGCGGTTTCATCAACGACCGGTTCAGCCTTGACACGGCCTTTCTTTGCATGGGGGCGCTGGCGTTTGTCGGGTTCGCCCTGAGTCAGGTCATGCTGCCACCGCGCCAGGAAGAACAGACCGCCCGGCACCGCCAGCCCCCACCGGCCTGGCGACGTCTGACCACGGATCGCGATATCATCGGCCTGCTGATCTTCCGGTTTGCCTACACCGCGTGCATCGGGGTCTTTTGGGGCTTTTTCCCGGTTTTTGCCGACACTGAATTTGCGCTGTCCAGCGCCACCATCGGCTTTGTGGTCAGCCTGACGGTTTTTATCGGCGGCCTGTTGCATACCCCCATGGGGGTTCTGGCCGACCGGATCGATCGCCGCGCCATGGTGACCCTCGGCGGCCTCATTGTCAGCGGGGCGATTTTCATGTTTCGTCTAGCCGACGGTTATCAGGACCTTCTGATTGCCGGCGTTTTGTTCGGCATCGGCGGCGGCATCGCCATGCCGGCCCTCAATGCGCTGGCGGTTCTCAAGGGCAGCGCCACGTGCGCCATGGGCTCGGTCATGGGCCTGCTGACCATGGCCCACAGCGTGGGAATGTTGGCTGGTGCGCTGCTGGCCGGTCTGATGATGGACCTGTATCAACTGCGAACAGCGTTTTTGTTCGGCGCCCTGCTCATGCTCGGCGGGGTAGGATTGTTCCTGAAATGCACCGGCGCCAGAGGTAAATTAAGAATTATGAATTAATAATTACGAATTGTGGATGAAAGCCATTGATAATGCGCCAGAATGCCGCCATACTTGTTTTCTTTTACTTGCGTTGATCGCCAATTGACAGGCATGCTGCGTTTGCCTATAATCGACATTAACCAACTAATTTAATTGTCTATCCGGTATTTCCGCGCAGATAAAACCGCGGGAACGAACATCAACCATAACCGATCATGCTAAATCAAATTATATTGCTGGCACTGTTGCTAGTGCTTTCCGGGTTCTTTTCTTCAGCCGAAACCGCCCTGTTTTCCATAAGCCGCGCCAAAGCCCGGCACATCGGCAAAATGCCGGGAGGCGCCAACCGGCTGATCCATAAAATGCGTGAAACTTCACACCGCCTGCTGTCGACCATCCTGATCGGCAACAACCTGGTCAATGTCGGTGCTTCGGCCATGGCCACCGCCATTGCCCTTGATCTGGTGGCCAACAATGCCGTCGGTCTGGCTACCGGCGTCATGACCTTTCTGATCCTGGTGTTTGGCGAAATCTTTCCCAAATCGGTGGCCACGCGCAACAGCGTTTTGATATCCCGAATTGTCATCTATCCCATCTACTGGCTGTCGATCCTGTTTTTCCCGATCATTAAATTCCTCGATTTCATTCCCATGGTCACCGGTAAAATCAAGAAAACCCCGGCTGCCACCGAGGAGGAGTTGATGACCCTGGTGGAAGTCATCGAAGAGGAAGGCGAAATCAAGGAGGAAGAAAAAGAGCTGATCCACAACATTTTCGAGTTCGACGACACCAACGCGTCGACCATCATGACGCCGCGCGCCGACATGTACGTGGTGGCAATGGATCAACCGCTGGATGTAAAGGCCATTGTCGAGTCCGGCTTTTCGCGCATTCCGGTGATCGATGAAGATATCGACGACATCGTCGGGGTCCTGAACATCAAGGACCTGTTTGCCGAGTACCATGCCACCGGCACCATTCCCGACGTGCAAAAGATCATGCGGCCGCCCTACTTTGTGCCGGGAAACAAAAAAATCGACACCCTGATGCAGCAGTTCAAAAAACGCAAACAGCATATCGCCATTATCGTCGATGAACACGGCGGGGTGGAAGGGCTCATTACCCTGGAAGACGTGCTGGAAGAAATTGTGGGTGAAATCGCCGATGAAACCGACAAACTGGAACAGCACATCGTCAAGCTGCGCACCAATGAATGGAGCGTTCTGGGGAAAACCGAAATCGACGACGTGAACGCCAAAATTCCGATGCGCATCCCCGAGTCGGATCAATACGACACGTTCTCCGGTTACGTCCTGGACCGTATCGGCCGCATCCCCGAGGAAAAAGAAGAAATACCGATCGGCAAATTCCTGGTGACCGTCAAAGAAATGGACGGCAACCGTATCAAGGAATACCTGATCCAGAAATCTAAGTAGCACCGAATCACCGAAGGGTTGCCATGCAACCCATAAGCGCCCCTGACCTGTAAAACCATTTCCATTCGAAGCAAAAGCAAAACCCTTAGCGTTAAGGTAATTTTTCGTTAGCGGCAATTGTGTTTTGACATTTTTATCCCTGGTTGAACCAAACAATTAAAAAACAGATGCAAAGAGGCCGCCCCATGCCGGACAAAGCCTTATCCGCCGAAGACATCGACCAATGGCTTAAGGAAGAGCTTTTTGTGTTGCTCAAAGACCGCAAAAAGCCGATCAAGCCGATCCGCGACACGGACCATCTCATGAACGACCTTAATCTGTCGGAAGCGGATCTCAACGAACTGCTGCGCAACTTGCACCGGCGCATGACCCTCAACGGCATGACGGCGCCCAAGACCCCCGGCATCCCTGCAACCGTAGGCGATCTGTGCCGGATACTGCGGCTCTATATTGCCCAGACCGGCCTCGACCCCGAATCCCTCGAAACCTTCCAGGAGAGCCGCAAACGCACCCGCCTGCGCCAATTCGGACGACGCGTTTCGACCTGACCCCCCGCCCCAATCACTGGAAATTGATTTGCCCTTCTAAGTGCCCAGCGCTAGCCTGCGCCAAATAACGCCCTCTTTATTAAAGGAAAAGGCCGGGGCCGGGCGCTGTTGGTTTGACTCAAGCTGTTGTCATGATGTGTCTCGCATAATCCCTTCCTGCGTGCATATACCACAATGTGGTCTATTTTGAACGACCGGCTTAAGGTTTTTCGAAGCCCTTTTTCAGGTTTTTCGAACCCTCAAATTCAGGGATTCCCCGATTTACAAACCTTTTCAGCGGACCATACTTTATTGCCAGAAACGACGAGGACAAAATCAAGGCAACTTTGAACGCGAGTCCCGATTTTACAACACGAATTTTTAACCTGATTTCTTAATAAAATACCTTCCCTGAAGCAGGGAGAATATGGAGGCTGAATATGGAAACTGTAATAAATAACATCAGTGCTTTTGGTCCCAGATTAGATTCCACACCGGGCGCCGCCGCCACCGCAAGCGATCCCATCAGTCAGCCACAACAGGCCAGTGTACAGCAGGCCGCAGCACCTGCCCTGAGCGCCGCCGCGGGCGCTTTCAGCCGG
>JANQIE010000212.1 GCA_028282295.1 Desulfobacterales bacterium
TCGTCATGCCGGACTTGATCCGGCATCCAGAATTGACGCTTGATTCCGGCGCTCGCCGGAATCACAATTTTAAAGGTATTTTATTGCCGGGTTAATAAAATAGAGCAAATGCCTTTATTCTTAATTCCAAATTCTTAATTGTCCTACTAAAAGTGTCCCACATAATATTTGCGTTTCAAACGATTGCGGATATAAATGGCGGCCGCGTTCATGATGGCGACCAGTGTTATTAAAAGCAATGTGGTCACGAAGACCATTGGCTTGCCGGCCTCGGAATTGCGGGATTGAAATCCGACGTCGAAGATATGAAACCCGAGGTGCATGAAGCTTCGCTCCAAATGGATAAACGGAAAGATGGAATCGAGCGGCAGTTCCGGCGCCAGCTTGACAACCCCCACCAGCATCAACGGGGCCACCTCTCCGGCGCCACGGGCCATGGCCAGGATCAGTCCGGTCATGATGCCGGGCATGGCCTTGGGCAGCACGATATTCTTGATTGTCTGCCACTTGGAAGCCCCGCAGGCCAGTGAGCCTTCGCGCAGGGACGGCGGAACCGCCGCCAGTGCTTCTTCTGTGGCGACAATTACCACGGGAACGGTCAGCAGCGCCAGGGTCAATGACGCCCACAGCACACCGCCGGTACCAAAGGTCGGACTCGGCAACCGTTCGGCAAAGAACAGGTTGTCGATGCCGCCGCCGATAATATAAGCAAAAAAGCCTAGCCCGAATACACCATAAACGATCGACGGCACCCCGGCCAGGTTATTGACGCTGATGCGGACGATGGAGACCAGCCGCCCCTGTTTCGCGTATTCCCGCAGATACAGGGCGGCCATGACACCAAACGGCGCCACCGCAAGCACCATCAGCAGCGTCATGACAAAGGTGCCGAAAATCGCGGGCATCACCCCGCCTTCGGTATTGGCTTCCCGGGGCTCGGCCGTCAAAAACTCGTACCACCGCGACAGGTAAACGCCAATTTTCTGAGTGAGCGTCAGCGAGTTGGCCGGATACAGACGCACAATGTCCGATAACGGAATCTTTTTTTCACGACCGCCGATTTCAACCAGTGTTACGGTATAGCGGGCATTTTCCTGCTTGAGTTCATTGGCGCGCCGTTGCAGGTTTGCGTATTTCTGCTCCAGCGACGCCATCTGTTTTCCGGTTTGCGCGACAGCGCGTTTGTATTCGCTGCCGGCCGTCCCTGCTTCCATGGCAATGCGGCGCAAGGCAAGACGTTTTTTCTCGATCTGATGGTTTATTTTACCGATTTGAGACCGCTCGATCTTGAGGATTGCAGCGCGGCGCGCCACCGCGCGCGAATGTTCCTGCTGCAGCAAATTCAAATGCTCCATGGCAAATGCAATGGTCTGGCCATCCAGGTTCAGATTGCCGATAAATCCCACAAACGGGCCCCATTCAACCCGTTCCAGCATAAAAATGTCAGCCGGTTCGGCCACGCTGGTTACTTCGAACTCGGATACCCATTTAAAATCGTCATTGTAGAAATCAAAGTTACCGGTTTTATAAAGGGTGCGCACCACCACATCATTGCCTGCGGCGATCTTGGCCCGGACATCGGCCGGCAGCCCCTGGATCGTGGCCGGATCAGGTGTATACGATTCGCTGCGGGTCGGTTCACCCGCCACAGTCCGGCCCGAAGTCAGTGTCAGCTTCAGAATCGACTTGGGATAAAAGGTCACAACACCGTTGTATACAATGAGCAACAAAAAAGCGACGATCATGACGATGCCGAAAATCAGCGCGCCACCCATCGTCCACAGGAAGGGTTCACCGCGCGCCGTTAAGTTGACACCGGTGGCAACTTGCCGCCTGGTTTGGGGATTGGTTGCGTTTTGCCTGGCGCGGTTCGAATTGTCCGGCTTTTGAGTGGAACGGTGATCTTGCATCTGTCCGTCTTTTTTCTGCATGTTTTTTCAAATCGCCTGTTGACTGAAGCGTATCAATTACAACTGGGTGGCCCGTTTGCGAAAACGCAACCGCACAACTTCAGCAACGGTATTTATGACAAATGTCATGGCAAACAGTACCAGCCCTGACAGAAACAATACGCGGTATAAGGTCCCCCCCTTAACGGCTTCGGGCAATTCTACCGCAATCGTGGCCGAAAGGGCCCGCAGGCCGTTAAATATGTTCCAATCCATCAGGGGCGTATTGCCGGCTGCCATGACAACGATCATGGTCTCCCCCACGGCCCGCCCCATGCCGATCATCACGGCGGAAAAAACCCCGCTGACCGCTGTAGGTAAAATAACATACAGGGCGGTTTGCCACGGGGTCGCGCCACACCCCAAACTGGCGGCCCGCAAGTGTTCAGGGACGGCATTGAGGGCATCCTCGGCAATGGTGTAAATGATCGGAATAACGGCAAACCCCATGGCAAAGCCGACGACCAGCGTGTTGCGCTGCACGTAGGTATCGACGATATTCCCACGGGCATCGATGCCGACAAGCGTACCCAGCCAGGCCAATATATAGGCACCGACGATCGAGGCCATGGACAACAGTAACCATTTGACGATTTCCATCAACGCAGTTTGCAAAGGGCTCAACCGCGCCTGGTAGACTCTGATGGCCCGACCGAAAAAACGGGTTATCAGCGCGGCGAGTCCCAGAAAAACAATCGGCATGAGCATCAGAAACAAAAACGGTTGCGCCGTTCCGGATTGCCCGTTCAACCAGGCCTTGAAGTCGCCCTGGAAAAACAGGCGCTCAAACGGGGCGCCAAGAGGACGGGTCACGATCAGGGCCAGAACGACCACTGCGCAAATCAGGAAAAACTTGGGCAGCCCCTGCCAGCGATTGGCCAGATGAATCGGCAGCAATTGCCAAAGATAGGCGCCGGCCATCAGGCTCACCGGTACGACAATAAACGACAGCACCACCGCGGCAATCCATGTTTCAACAATGGGCGCCAGCACCAGCGCCGCCACAAAACCGAGTACCACCGACGGCAGCGACGCCATCATTTCCATGGCCGGTTTCAAGGTGGCCCGCACACTCGGGTTCACGAATTCAGAGGTGTAAATAGCGCCCAAAATAGCGATGGGGACCGCGAAAAACAGCGAATACAGCGCCGCCTTGACCGACCCGAAAATCAGGGGGATCAGGGATAACTTCGGTTCAAAATCATCAGTGGCGGCCGATGACTGCCAGGTAAAGGTGGGCTGTTCATAGCCCTCGTACCAGACCTTGCGAAACAGTGTTTTAAAGGTCGTTTCCGGGTGTGGCACTTCAAACTCGGCGAAACGCACCGCGCCATCGCGCCCTAATTGCATCACGCCGTCCAGACGGGGCGCCAGCGTCAATCCCACAGCCGGCTTATCATCCGTCGACGCGTATTGCCCTAACGTTTTCTGGCTGGTCCCGTGCAGAATTTTAAGCTGTCCTGCGGCATCAATCACAGCGAAGCTTTTATCGCGCACCGAAGGGCTGAATCTTACATAGGGGGTTTGATTTTTTTCAAAAGAACGGGCGTTGACCAACGCTCTTTTATCGATGGTGCCGTGTTCAGGGCGCTGCATCAGAAAAAAAATATCCAATGAGCCGGTGGAGTCGCCGATAAGGATGGATTGCCCGCCAAATAAAAACCGCATTAAACTCAAGGAGGTCGAATCACTGATCACCGGTGCGCTTTCAACCAACACCGGTTTTTGAAAATCACGGGTGTCATAACGGTAGATGCGTCCCTGTTTGCTGCCGATCAAGACCATATCGGCCTTTTCCGCGAGCAAGATCGCGTGCAACTGCGTATCAGCCGGCAGGTCGGGCAGTTGGGCTTTTTTTACGGCCACACGCCGTTTTCCGGTCAACAGGTTAATTCGGGAGGTGACCTGGTTCAACATCATCGCGCCGGCCCCGTCCACGGTGACAAAAGCCTTGGATTGACGTTCCGCTTCGCCGCCAACTCGGTAATCGATGGCAACAATGGGGGTGCCGGCCGGGGCGACGTTCAAAGCAGGCTCCAACTGCAGGTCAAAAACGATTTTGCGGAACTGGCCGCCAGGAATACTTGAGTAAACCGTCGTGCCGTCAGTTTGATCCCGGCCGTCGAGAGCAGTCAGATTGGCCGGCAATTCCTGGGACGTAACGATCGCTGCCTTGAATTGTGTTCGCGCCAGTCGCACGGTTCCATCCTGCAACCCGAAGGCCAAGTGGCGTTGATTGATGGTTTGTGCAAAAGCGGATATTTTTTGCCGTTTAAAATCGAGTGTGGGCGCGTGCAACGGTTTTCCGGACCGGGCATGAAACAGGGCCAGCGTACCGTCAGGGCTGATGATATAGGCGATGGTTTTGTGCTCGTCCATCCCCAGGGCCAAAACACTGTCGGGGGTATTTGCCAGGTGATAGGCATGATCGGCCGTCACGTGTCCGCCACGAAACAGCGGTAGGGTTTCCTCAACCAAAAACACCAAAATCCCCAATACCGCAACGATTACGGCAATACCGCCAATGGTGATGATGCGGTCGGCCAAACGGTCAATGATCAAAACTGAACGCCGCACGTCTTTGCTTCGGCGCACCGGGACGGAACCGGCGGTGGCGGTTATCCGGGATGGAGCGACTTCGGTTGAAATATTGGACATGATCGGTAGGCCTTTTTGCGGGTGTATAAAAGGGCGGGTGCCTCTCACATGGCAAACACCCGCCCTTGTTTCTAACAAGTCTTGCTTAGCGGATACTTAAAGCGCCCAGATCCTGATCGGCAATTTGCCGGGAAATCGGGTAGTACCCATCTTTGATGACCATGGTCTGACCGTTTTTGGAAAAAACGAACTTAACGAATTCGCGGCGCAGGGGGTCCAGGTCCCGGTTGGGGTTTTTGTTGACATATATATAGAGGAAACGCGCCAGCGGATAATCACCACTGTAAGCATTTTCCGCATTGGCATCGAAAGCTTGCTCGCCTTCGCCCACTGCAAGCGGGACGGTATTTACATCGGCGGTTTTGTAACCAACCCCGGAGTAACCGATGCCGTATTTATCGGTGGCAATGCCTTGAACAACCGCCGATGAGCCGGGTTGTTCTTTGACTGAATCTTTGTAGTCGCCTTTGAACAGAGCCACTTTTTTAAAGTAACCGTAGGTACCGGAAGCCGAATTACGGCCATAAAGCGAAATCGGTTTATCGGCCCACGCACCGGTCAATCCCAAGTCGCCCCAGGTTCGGATGTCCGAATGGTAGCCACCTTTACGATTTTTAGAAAAAATGGCGTCAACCTGTTGCATGGTCAAAGAGCGAATCGGGTTATCCTTATGAACAAAAACCGCCAGGGCATCGACGGCGACACGCATTTTGTTCGGTTTGTAACCGAATTTTTTTTCAAAGGCATCTCTTTCTTTGGGTTTCATCTCACGGGACATGGGACCAAACTGTGAGGTTCCCTGAATCAAGGCCGGCGGCGCCGTGGACGACCCCTTGCCTTCAATTTCAATTTTAACCGTGGGATAAAGCGAACGGAATCCCTCCGACCACAGGGTCATCAGATTGTTCAATGTATCTGAGCCGATCGATTTCAGATTGCCCGAAACCCCGCTGACCTGACTATACCGGCTCAGTTTGGGGTCCACGTCCAACGCAAACACGCCACCACCCATAAATAAAAAAACCGTTACTGCCGCAATCATTTTGATGCCAATAAATTTTTTAAACATGATCCTCTCCTTTTTTGGGCTCGCGCAAAAATAATTTCACATTCATTAGGCGCCCGGCTTCAGGTAATGTAAAATTATTTTTGCGCAAGCCCTTAGCCCTCCGCACAAAGCAAGACTTAGTGCGGTGTTTCTGGTAAATAACCATCAAATATTAGGATTCCGTTAGAACTATGTTAATCCTGAATTAGGATTTGACGGTTCGCTGCAGATCGTTTAAAAAGCTAACGACCTGATACTATTTAGCAAAACGGCTATTCAAACCGTTTTTGCGCACATAGCGGCCAAGCTCACACTGGTGGTTGCGTCCTAATTAAACGGGGTATGTTAGACTAACGTTAGATTAGAACTAGAAAACAAAAAGGAAATGACATGATCAAGGCTATCTATGGGTTGCTGAATCAAATCGGTTATTTTCATCCGCTGCATCCCGCCATTACCCATTTGCCGGTGGGATTGGTTCTGGGGGGCCTGATTTTCAGATTGATTGCCTGGTTCGCAAAAAACGACAGCTTGTCGCGCACGGCCGGACACTGCAGCGTGCTGGCCCTGCTGGCGGTTTTTCCAACCATTCTGGTCGGATACATGGATTGGCAGCAGTTTTATGGCGGCGCATGGTTGTTCCCGATCAAGGTCAAACTGGCGTTAGCCGGCGCTTTAATCGTTTTGCTGTTCCTGCTGACCAGCCTTGGCCGACCGGGACACCGCCAGAATACGAGTACCATCAGCCTGGCAATCCTATGCGCATTAACCGTGGTCGGGCTGGGATTTTTCGGCGGTGAGCTGGTATACGGCAAGAAAGAACCGGCGGCGGCCGAGGAAACCACCGATCCATTGGTGGCCCAAGGCAACAGCGTTTTTCAGCAATGGTGCAGTGGCTGCCATTTGGCCGAGGCCACGCAAACCAAGGTAGGACCGGGCTTAAAAGATCTGTTTAAACGCGACAGGCTGCAGGGCAGCGACTGGCCTATGAACGACGTCAATGTTCGCAAACAGATTACAACCCCTTTTAAAGCGATGCCGAAACTGCCGCTGGCGGAAAAGGATGTGGATGCGGTGGTTGCCTACTTGAAAACACTATAGCTCTCTCCCCTGCTTCGAATCGTTGCGGACAGGGGGGGGATTTTTTTTATTTATAAATCAGTTTAAACAGTGCGGCCGCCTTATCGGCGTCGATCCGTTTCAGAATTTTATATTCATCCAATGCCGCGACTTTATCGCCCCGCCGCAGAAAAACCGAACCGATATTAAAATGCGCCCGCCCGTCGTCCGGGTTGATCCGAATCGCCTCCTTAAAGGACTGAATCCCCTCGTTCAACTGCCCCAACTCTCCATAGATGATCCCCATGTTGTTGTGCGCCAAAAAATGATTCGGGTTCAAGCGCACTGCCTGCTGATAAGCACCCAACGCACTTTGCAGGTCACCGGTTTTGCTGTAGGTCACACCGATGTTGTAATGGGCGTCGGCATTTTGGGGATTGATGCGCAGGACTTGCCGGTGAGCCCGGATGGCATCTTCATGATGCCCCATTTTGGCATAGGCCAACCCGATCCTGAAATGGGCGGTGGAGGCATCCGGATTCAAGCGGATCGCTTCCTTGTAAGCAATCACGGCGTCCTGGAGCTTACCCAGTTTGTTGTAATAATTACCCAGCGACACATGTAGCTCGGCATTGTCGATATTGGCCCGGATGGCCTGTTTATAAGTGGCGATCGCCTCTTCGGGTTGATCGAGACCGGCATAGCAGTGCCCCAGACCATTCCAGGCAATAACGTTGTTCGGATCTTTCAACGTCGCGTCTTTGTAATACTGCAACGCTTTTTTCGGCTCGCCCCGGACTGAAAACTCAAACCCCTTTTTGCACAACTGTTCGGCCAGACGATGTTTGATCTTGCTTATGGCATAGGTCCATTCGGAAATCGTCGGGGCATTGGCCAGGGGCATCAATTTTTTCAATCCCTTGACCCCGACCGCGAAATTCAGGTTTTGCCCCTTGATGAACTGAAACGTCACCACGCCGACAACCAGGCCGTTCATATTGACGACAGGACTGCCGCTGGAGCCGGGCGAGATCGGTGCGGAAAGTTGAAAAAAACGGCCGACATAAGGCAGCTCACGCACAGCGGAAATGATCCCCTCGCTGACGGTTTGCTCCAATCCCATGGGGCTGCCGACAACCAGAACATGCTCGGCGATCTCCGGTATTTGCTCGGCGGTGGGCGCCCACCGAAGGACATCGGCGGGGATCGCCACCTTCAGCTTAATGAGATCCAGATACTTGTTTTGGGCCAGTACGGCTTCAACCGGATACCGTTTGCCGTTGTGCATCTTGATTTCCGCTGAAAATTTTCCTGCCAGCACATGGTAGTTCGTAATCAATTCGCCCTGATCGCTGATAAAAAAGCCGGTCCCGATACCGGATACTTCATGGTTGATATCATAAGTGACGACGGTAACAACGGCGGGTCGGATCTTTTTGACCAGAGCCGTCAGATTGGGTTTGGCTTCCACGGGAACCGGGCCAAACAACACCGTCAAACCAACTAAAAACACACTAAATTTGTAAAACTTCATGGAACGTCCTCTTTCATGGCTGTTCAATACGCCCTGCAACCGGCACTGAGCATCCGGTCCGGGCGACCCATTGTTAAGAACATAAGCAGTTTTGCATACGGCGCAAAGCAGGTTGCCACGGCCGGCAAGCCCACCAACCGAAAAAAACGCCGCCGCCAGTGGTTGCACTTGGAGTTTTCTGTTCTTTGGGAATCGATTATTTCGTTGACAGCACCGGCCAGCATGTTAAGAGGGTTGCAAAAACCTTTACGGGCCGCCTGCATTTGCCACAATGCAGGCTTTTTTACGCATCTATTTTACACATCTGTTTTACGCATCTGTGGCACGACTATCCATCGAGCAATCAATGCGGATCAACATGTTCAACATCGGGCCGATCACCCGCGGGCAATACGTTGCCGCTGTGATCAGCGGCCTGCTCCTGACCGGGAGCTTACCTGACGCCGGTATCCACTTACTGGCCTGGGTCGCCCTGCTGCCTCTTTTGGCGGCCATCCGTGACCAGTCACCGGGCGATGCAATGCGCCTTGGATTTATCACCGGCTTCATTCATTTCATCACCCTGATGTATTGGCTGGCAGCCACCATGCAGACCTACGGCGGTCTGCCGATGTTCGCGGCGTTATTGCTGTTGGTGGCCCTGACCCTGTTTTTGGCACTCTATCCGGCCTTGTTTGCCTGGATTGTGATTGCGGCGGGCCGGCGCCCGGGCTATCTCATGCTACTGGTGCCCGCAAGCTGGGTAACCGTGGAATACCTGCGCGGCTACCTGTTTTCCGGCCTGCCCTGGGAGTTTCTGGGCTACTCGCAGCATCGTCTGCTGCCGCTTATCCAGGTGGCTGATCTCACCGGGGTATACGGCCTGTCATTTTTAATCGGTCTGGTAAACGCCGCGCTGTTTCTGCTGCACCTGGCCTTAACAGGCAAAAACTGGCAGGGTACACGGTTAGACGTCAAAACCGCCGCCGCCTGGCTCGGATGCGCCCTTGCCGTGGTCGGTCTGGCAGGCGGCTACGGACTGCATCGAATCCGGCAAATCGATACCAATTATGCGCAGGCAACCGCATTGAAAACCGCCGTGGTTCAGGGCAACATCGAGCAAGCGCTCAAATGGGACACCGCCTATCAGATCCAGACGATCCAGAAATATGTCGCCCTGTCCCAACAGCTAAAGTCCGCAGATCCGGCGCTGGTGGTGTGGCCGGAAACCGCAACCCCGTTTTATTTCCTGCACGACAAAGTGCTCTCCCAAATGGTCCTGGACGGGATCGCCGGTACCCGGGCCGCCTACTTGATCGGCAGTCCATCGTTCAATACCACCCCCGCCGGCACCGAACTTTACAACAGCGCGTTTTTGATCGACCGGAACAGCCAACCGCTCGGCAGGTACGACAAAGTCCATCTGGTTCCCTACGGCGAATATGTCCCCTTCAAAAAATGGTTGCCATTTATCGACAAACTGGTGCATGCCGTGGGGGATTTCAAACCGGGCCGCATCGGCAATACCTTGACGTGGCAGGACCGCAAAATCGGCGTGCAGATCTGTTATGAAATCATCTTTCCCCATCTGGCGCGACGCATGGTTAAAAACGGCGCCGATTTTTTAGTGAACATCACCAATGATGCCTGGTTCGGTCGTTCCGGCGCCCCGTATCAACATTTTTCCATGGCTGTTTTCAGGGCGGTGGAAAACCGGCGTGCCTTGATCCGGTCCGCCAATACCGGCATCAGTGGATTTATCGACCCGGTGGGTCGCGTGCTCGTCCAAACCGGTTTGTTTGAGGACGCTACGGCAACGCAAACAATCAGACTGTTGCAGGGGCAATCCCTGTATACCCGCTGGGGCGACGTATTCGCCCAGGCGTGCCTTTTGCTTACGATCGTAGGGACGATCGTCTGTCGAATCAAACATCGACGGCAGTAACACTGAACAAGCGGTTCATTTTTACCGTGGTTTTGTGGTAATAAATAAAAACTCAAACAAGGAGAAACGCTCATGTCTGCTGAAATAAAACAAACCATCAAAGACCTGTATCAAAAACTCGACCAGGTGCGAGGTTGTCTTTGACCTAGCTGCCCTGGAAAAACGACTGCTCGAACTCGAACATCAAATTGCCGGCGAAAACTTCTGGGACCAGCCGGAGCGCAGCAAACCGATTCTAAAGGAACGGACACAGCTCGAACGCAGGCTTTCCCGTTATCGCAACATCGCCAAGGACCTGGAAGACAGTGAAGTGCTCTTCGACCTGGCCCTGGAGGAATCCGACGCGGACACGCTCGCCGAGGTCGCCGCACAGACTCGGAAAATCGACGGGCAACTGGACCGGTTTTCCCTCGACCTGATGTTGAGCGGCGAGGACGACGCCAACAGCGCCATCGTTTCGATCAACGCCGGCGCCGGCGGAACCGAGGCCCAGGACTGGGCCGAGATGCTGTTTCGGATGTACCTGCGTTGGGTGGAACGCAAAGGATTTAAATCGGAGATCATCGATTTTCAACCAGGCGATGAAGCCGGTATCAAAAGCGTCACCTTCACCGCCGGCGGCGATTTCGCCTACGGCTATTTAAAAAGCGAAATCGGCGTGCATCGCTTGGTGCGCATTTCACCCTTCAACGCCAGCGGCAAACGGCATACCTCGTTTGCGTCGGTCTTTGTCTACCCGGAACTGGAAAACGAGATCGAAATCGATATCGAAGAAAAAGATCTGCGCATTGACGTTTACCGGGCCAGCGGCGCCGGCGGCCAGCACGTCAACAAAACCAGCAGCGCCGTGCGTATCACCCATCTGCCGTCGGGGATCGTGGTCCAGTGTCAGCAGGAAAAATCGCAACACCGCAATAAAGATATGGCCATGAAAGTGCTCAAGGCCCGCCTTCATCAGGTTGAAAAGCAAAAGCAGGAAGACAAACTACAGCAGATTCACAACGGCAAGGACGATATCAATTTCGGCAGCCAGATTCGCTCCTACGTGCTCCACCCGTATCAGATGGTCAAGGACCATCGCATCGGTCTGGACATCGGCAATGTCAACAACGTGCTCGACGGCGACATCGATCCGTTCATTCAGGGCGTGCTGCTGGCCGACAGCCAGGTCAAATGATGCAAGAATACTATCCGGAAACCTGATGGACCCTTTTGAAATCATCAACACGTTTTACCGGCAGGGCACCAGGCCTTACAGGATCCTGGTCGATCACGGCCGTCAGGTAGCGGCCAAAGCCACGGCGATCGCCGCCCGCCTGCAGGCCCAAGGCGAACAGATCGACATCGCCTTTGTCAACGAGGCCGCACTGTTGCACGATATCGGCATGTTCATGACCGCCACGCCCAAACTGGGCTGCCACGGGCAGCACCCGTATATCCGCCACGGGTTGCTGGGACGCGCCCTTCTGCAAGAGAAAGGATACCCGCGTCATGCCCTGGTCTGCGAAAGACACGTGGGCACCGGGTTGAGCGCCGCCGACATCGAACGCCAAAAGCTGCCCCTGCCCGTGCGCGACATGCGCCCGGTATCACTGGAAGAAGAAGTCATCTGTTTTGCGGATAAATTTTTTTCAAAAGACAACAACGGCAAGGAGAAATCGATAGCGAAGATCAGGACAAAAATTGCGGATTACGGAACCGCGGCACACAAGCAATTTGATGCATGGGTTGAACGATTCCTATAAAAGAAAGACACGCCCCCAAAACATCAAAAGCCCCCCATCCACAATTCCCAATTCCCAATTCTTAATTCAAAAAACGCCGGGGGAGGCCGCGTCCCCGCCACCCCTCCCCCGGCGCAACCAAAACGCCTCAACATCCCCAAAAACTACCATCCCAACGTCAAATAATCATGGATCGAATCGGCGGCAATGCGCCCCGCACCCATAGCCAGGATAACCGTGGCGGCGCCGGTGACAATGTCGCCGCCGGCCCAGACACCCTTTTTACAGGTTTTACCGGTGGCTTCATCGGCAACGACATAGCCCCATTGATTCACCGTCAAATCCGGGGTTGTTTGGGTCAGCAGGGGATTGGCCCCCGAACCGACAGCCACGATGCACAGGTCACATGTCAGTTCGAATTCAGACCCTTTGATGTGCACCGGCCGGCGACGACCGGAATCGTCAGGCTCGCCCAGTTCCATCTTCAGGCATTCCATCCCGGTGAGCCGTCCTTTTTCATTGCCGATGTACCGGGTGGGATTGGTGAGCAGATAAAACTCCAGCCCTTCTTCCTCCGCATGATGGATCTCGGCGGCGCGCGCGGGCATTTCATCGCGGGAACGGCGGTAGACGATCTTCACGTTTTGAGCGCCCAGGCGCATGGCGGTGCGGGCCGCGTCCATGGCCACGTTGCCGGCGCCGAGCACGACAACGTTCCTGCCCTTGGGAATCGGCGTATCGACGTCAGGAAATTTGTAGGCTTTCATTAAGTTGGCCCTTGTCAGGTATTCGTTGGCTGACAGGATGCCGACCAGGTTCTCTCCCGGAATGTTCATGAAGCGGGGCAACCCGGCGCCGACCCCCAGGTAGACGGCATCGTAGCCTTCTTCAAACAATTCATCCAGGCTGACGGTGCGGCCGACCACGGCGTTGCACGCCACCTTGACCCCCAAACGCTCCAGAAAGTTAATCTCCTGGGCCACGATGGCCTTGGGCAGACGAAATTCCGGAATGCCGTAAACCAGCACGCCGCCGGGCTTGTGAAAGGCTTCCAGGATAGTCACCTCGTGCCCCTTGACGATCAGATCACCGGCCACGGTCAAACCCGACGGGCCGGAACCGACCACCGCGACCTTTTTGCCGGTGGGCGGCTGTTTGGGCGGCAATTCACCGGTGCCGTTTTCACGTTCGTAATCGGCGCAGAAGCGTTCCAGGTTGCCGATGGCAATCGGATCACCTTTTTTGCCCATAATGCACAAACCTTCACATTGAATCTCCTGCGGGCACACCCGGCCGCAAACCGCCGGCAGTGCATTCTTGCTCCACAAATTACGAATGGCGCCGGTCATGTCGCCTTCAGTGATCAACCTTATGAATCCGGGAATATCGACTTGCACCGGGCAGCCGGCAACGCAATTGGGCTTGCGGCACTGAATGCAGCGGGACGCCTCTTGTTGGGCCATCTGCATGGTGTAACCGGTGGGAACTTCCAAAAAATTACGGGCCCGCTCCCGCGGATCCTGTTCAGGCATGGCGACACGGGGTTCGCCCTTTATTTTTCTGGTCGGTTTTGCGGCCATTTATCTTCCTCCAAAATCAATCAACGTGTTTATTACTTGGCATCACGAATGGTGCAGTAGTCTTCGAAGCAGCCCTGTTCTTCGTCGCAGTAGGCTTGCAGGCGCAACATCAATTCATCGAAATCGACCTGGTGGCCGTCAAATTCAGGCCCGTCAACACAGGCGAATTTGGTCTCGCCGCCCACCGACACGCGGCAGCCGCCGCACATACCGGTACCGTCCACCATGATCGGGTTCAGGCTCACCAGGGTCGGGACCTGGTACTCTTTGGTCATCAAGGACACAAATTTCATCATCGGCACCGGGCCGATGGCGACCGCCATCTGAACATCACCTTGTTCCAACACATCCTTGAGCACATCGGTGACAAAGCCGTGGTGCCCGTAGGAGCCGTCATCGGTGCAAATGTGCAGGGTATGCGACGCCGCGCGCATTTCTTCTTCCATGATCAAGATGTCTTTACTGCGCGCGCCCACGATGCCGATCACGTTGTTGCCGGCCTGTTTCAAGGCGCGGGTGATGGGATGCATCACGGCAATGCCGGTGCCGCCGCCGACACAAACCACATTGCCGACCTTTTCAATGTGGGTCGGTTTGCCCAAAGGGCCGATCACATCCTGGTATCCCTGACCGGTCTGCAAATCGCGAAACAGGGCGGTCGATTTACCCACGACCATATAAATGATCGTAATGGTGCCTTTTTGCGGATCGGTGTCGGCCATGGTCAAGGGGATGCGTTCGCCGTCCTCGTTGGCCTTCAAAATGACAAATTGACCGGGCAATGCTTTGCGCGCGATTTTGGGGGCTTCAATCTCGTTGAGGATGACAGTCCCACCGGCCATTTCCTTGCGGTTGACAATCTTAAACATGGATTCCTCCCTATAACATGAATTTTTGCAGGGGTTGTGTTGTGACCAATATGCGCTCCCATTGGGCACAAGGGATTAATTTAATCACTTGACTTTTGACAAATCAAGAGCATTGTTGCTTAAATCGCGCCACGGTGCTACGACCCCTGAGTTTGTAACAACCAATGAAGGAACGCCATGCAATTAAAACTATTCGACAGTCATTGCCACATCGACGATAAAAGTTTTGAGACCGATTTTGACGCCATGTTGGCACGGTTTCACCAGGCCGGCGGCCGGGCCCTGCTGGTGGCCGGTATCGATTCGGCGCGCTCGCAACGCGGCGTCCGGTTGGCCCGCACCCATGCGCCCATCTATGCCTCGGTCGGTTTTCATCCCCATGACGCGCGCAACTGCAATGAAGACAAGCTGCAGGCGTTGATCGGGCTGGCCCGCGAGCCCAAAGTCTGCGCCTGGGGTGAAATCGGTTTGGACTTCAACCGGCAGTATTCTCCCCGGACGGATCAGGAACGCTGGTTTATCCGGCAGCTTGAGATCACGGATCAGATAGATCTGCCGATTATTTTGCACGAGCGGGACAGCGGGGGGCGCTTGCTGGAAATTCTGCGGCAGCAGCCGAACGCGGATCGCCGGGCGGTGGTGCACTGCTTCAGCGGCACCCGACAAGAATTGAGCCACTATCTTGAGATGGGCTTTTACATCGGCATTACCGGCATCCTGACCATTGCCAAAAGGGGCGGCCCTTTGCGATCGCTGGCAACGCACATTCCGGCCGACCGGCTCTTAATTGAAACCGACGCGCCCTACCTGACCCCGGCGCCCGAGAAAAACCGCACCCGCCGCAATGAACCGGCATTTGTCAGGTCGACCTTGCTGAAACTGGCCGAAGTTCGCGGGGATGATCCTGAGATTTTAGCTGAAACCGCGTGGAACAATACCTGCCGGTTGTTCGGCATTGGGGGGCAGGAATCATGACCGGACTGGATGAACTGATGGCCGCCATACGCCGTTTCAACAATGACCGGGACTGGCACCAATTCCATTCGCCCAAAAACCTGGTCATGGCGCTTGGGGTTGAGGTGGCCGAATTGACCGAACATTTTCAGTGGTTGACCCAGCAGCAAAGCCGCGCCCTGCCGCCGGACAAGCGCGAAGCCGTAACCCGGGAAATCGGTGATGTTCTGATCTACCTGCTCAATTTATCCGACCAACTGGGCATCGACCCCCTAAAGGCCGCCATGAAAAAAATGCAACAAAATCAGCGCAAATATCCGGTTGCGCTGGCCAAAGGATCGGCCAAAAAATACGACGAATTGTAGTTGCCCGGCTTGTGTCAGCGTCTTCGCCTGGAAACAGCCGCCGGTGTGCGCAAACCGGTTACGCGCAGCACCCACCGGCCGGTCTGAAAAACCACCGTCATGGCGATAACCGGTACCCATACCCAGACAAATTCACTTTTCAAGATCACCAGCGCCCGCCGGTTGAAAAAACGGGTCGGATCGACCGGGGACGTAAGAAGCGGCCGAAAATCCCAGAAAACACGCTGATCCGAAAACGGAAGCCACAATCCGATGCCCAAACCGGCATCGGTGGCGGCGTCCAACAGGCCATGGGACGCCCCTGCGCAAAAAAACAGCATCGTGAGGTGTAGCCCGGCTTTGGAAAACAATTTTACGGAGCGGTACCCGCAACGCGTGAAAAATAACGCCACCAACGCAGCAAAGGCGAGCGAATGCATCATTCCGCGGTGCCCGAGAGGGTGCGCATAGGGAATCCCCAGTTTAAACGCAACCACATCCAGGTCCGGCAAAATCGCGGCAATGACCAGCAAGCCGGCAAGTTTGAATCGGGAGTCTTCCGGCGGGCCGCACTGCATCAGGCTGCCGCCCACCAGGGCATGGGTAAACGCGGTCGGCAAGGCGCTTCCTTTCATTAACGTTCAGATACCGTTGCAACGGTTCAATGTTGGATCGTAGCAAAAAATCGCCCCAAGACAAAGACCACCGCTTAAATCATCTCCATCCGGAAACGGCAGATTTCCGAATGGGCACCAACTTATGGCATCAGCCGCTTGACCAGCTTTCCGTTTTTAAATTCACCGATCACCTGGCGGCCGTCGCTACGAATTAAAATCCCCTGCCCCGTGCGCTTGCCTTTGACAAACGAGCCGATGTACCGGCGACCGTCCGGAAAAAGCAATATCCCCCGGCCGTGACGCAGCCCGCCCTCAAACTCACCGATATACTTGCGTCCGTCCTGGCGCGACAACACGCCGAAACCGTTGCGTTCACGATAACGCCACTGCCCCGTGTACGTGTCACCATTTGGAAACGCGATAACCCCTTCACGAATGGCGCCCGCCTGCCACCGGCCGGTGATCCGTTTACCGTCCGGTCCGGTCATTACGGCGTGGCCGTGACGGCGTCCCTGCCTGAACTCACCGACGTATTTATGGCCGGTATCGAGTTGCAGCACGCCCCATCCGTCTTGACAGTCGCCGGACAGACAGCGGTCCTGCGACCAACTCACAATGGGAAAAAGCCAAAAAATCACGATCAAGCCGCCGATCGTACCGCTAATTCTCATGACACACCTCAATTTGGGTTGAAAACACGAACCTTTAAAAACACTTATTGCCTGCCGTGAACCTCGTCGAGCCAATGACGCAATCGCTGGGCCCAGAATTTGAAAGCACCCTTCGAGTGCCCCCATTTATCCATGCCGCTGATTACCTTGTATTTCTCGCCGGCTTTTCGGTCAACGGCCAAGGCCAGTCGCGTGTTGGTTGCCGAATCGAGCACTTCAGCCTCGATGGTGGCGGCGCCGACGTTGGCATGGGTGCCGGTCACCCCTTTTTTAATATGACTGATGGCCAGCCCCACCGGAATAATCGACGTCACCGTGTTGAGTCCCGGATTGCTCGGCTTCAAATCGGTAATGGCGGCCCTGAGCCGCAACACATCCGGTCCTGGATTCTCAACAATGGGGTAGGCCCCCTTGAGCGCGTCGGTAAGGGCCTGGTGGAAAGCGTCGGCGAGTTCCTGAAGTTCCTCGGGATGGATCCCCTGGTACTTGGCATCTTTCTTAAAATAAAAAACCACATGGTCGACCATCACCTTATCATAGCGGCTAAAATCGACCTCCGGTTTGATATAGCGCCAATCAGCACCGTCCGCGGGCCCCGGCTGCAGCAGGGCGTAATCCCCCAGGAAACCGGAGTGGTTTACATTTTGAGATTTACATCCGGCAATTACAAAGCCACACAACACCAACAACATGAGTATTTTGATACGTGCCGTCATACGACCTCCTTCGCGTTGGTTTGTTATTGTGCCGATCTTATGGACTGCAAATCCGCACCGGAACCACATTCGAATTGTAAGGTGTGTTTGGCAGAAGATGTGATGAAAACAAAATGGTCAGGCAGAATACGTCGGCCTATGAATGGTATTGGTAAAACATTAAACAAATCACTGCCGATTGCAACCCCATTGATGGATTCCCGTAAAACAGTGTCCATCCGGAAATAGCCTAATAACCATTGCCGTTTGTAATGAAAAAGGCTATGTTTAAATCTTCGTGCCCAATTATTTGATTTGGGCCCATGGGATTGGCCTGGCGGCACGTCCCGATCCAAAATTCAAGACACGCATGGGATATCGGTTAAGCAAGAGTCCCAAAAACATAAACCAGGAGTTAAGAAATGGCAGAAGCAATCAAACTTGGAGGTAAAAAGCAAGGTATCTTCAAGGACAAAGTTATGGCGCTGCTTCCCGAGGGCGGCAACTTAAACCTTTGCCTGACGTGTGGCATGTGCTCGTCGGGCTGCCCCGCAACCGGCCTGGAGGGCATGGACCCGCGCAAATTGCTGCGCATGGCCGCTCTGGGTATGGATGAAGAAATACTGAGCTCGGATTGGGCCTGGATGTGCACCATGTGTCAACGCTGCATCTATGTTTGCCCCATGAAAATCGACATTCCGCAACTGGTGTTCAACATCCGCAATCAAGGCAAACCGCGCGAGGAACGCCCCAAAGGGATCGTTGGTTCCTGCGACATGGCCCTGCGCAGCGATACATGCAGCGCCATGGGCGCCACCGAAGAAGACTTTCAATTCGTGGTTGAAGATGTTCTGGAAGAATATCAGGAAGCTCAGCCCGAATTTAAAGACATGCAAGCCCCGGTTAACAAAGAGGGGGCCGAGTTCTTTCTAAACCAAAATTCACGCGAACCGGTGACCGAACCGGATGAAATGGTACCCTTGTGGAAAATCCTGCACACCGTCGGCGCCGACTGGACCTATGGCACCAAAGGCTGGGCCGCTGAAAACTACTGCATGTTCATGGCGGATAACGAAAACTGGGAACATATCGTTCGAACCAAGGCCAAAGCCGTTGACGATCTCAAATGCCGGGTCTGGCTTAACACCGAGTGAGGGCACGAACTCTTTGCAGTCCGGGCCGGACTGAAAAAATTCAACATCCCCTACAACTTCGAAATCAAAAGCATCATCCAATACTATGCCCAGTGGATTCGGGAAGACAAGCTCAAGGTGAATTCCGACTGGAACAAAGACCGGAAAATCAAGTTCACGGTTCAAGATCCCTGCCAACTGGTGCGTAAAACATTCGGCGATCCCGTGGCCGAAGACCTGCGTTTTGTCGTCAGATCGGTGGTCGGTGAAGAGAACTTCATCGATATGACGCCGAACCGGTCCAACAATTACTGCTGCGGTGGCGGCGGCGGCTTTCTGCAATCCGGAATGCCCGACGCGCGCCGATACTATGGGCGCCTGAAAGACGAGCAAATCAAAAAGACCGGCGCCGCTTACTGCATCACCCCGTGTCACAACTGTCACGCCCAGGTGCACGATTTGAGCGAACATTATGAAGGCGGCTACCATACACTGCATCTTTGGACGTTGATCTGCTTGTCATTGGGCATATTAGGCCCCAATGAACGGGAGTACCTCGGACCGGATCTGAAGGATGTCGACGTGTTTCATCCCGAGTCGGCCATGTAGCACAATCCGGTGGGCATGGCCCACCCTACAATTCTACCCGACGGCAAAAAACAGGCAGAGTGGGCCGTGCTCACCAACCGGATGATTTCCGAATGCGGCGACCCTGCAACCCGGCCATTGCTGAATTGACATCCGGTTGAATTAAAGCTATACGTCAACCCTTTAAAATACTGCAAAAACCAAATGGGGGGCGGCTGCTGCGAGCCATGGCAGCCAACCCCCGCCTTATTGAGGAATGCCAATGAAATCTGGAAGTAATCTGGAAAAAATACTGGAGGCGGGACACTTTGCTTTCACCGGCGAATTAGGTCCCCCCAGGGGTGCCAACGTGGAAGAAGTCCGCAAAAAAGCCCGCCCCCTCAAAGGTATGGTCGATAGTGTCAACATCACCGACAACCAGACCGCCATGGTCCGCATGTCGAGCTGGGCAGCCTCGCTGATTGCGATTCAAGAGGGTCTTGAACCCAACTATCAAATGGTCTGCCGGGATCGCAATCGCCTGGCCATGCAGGCGGATCTTCTGGGCGCATCCGCTCACGGCATCCGCAATCTGCTCTGCCTGTCGGGCGATCATCAGCAATTCGGCGACCATCCCAAAGCCAAAGGGGTTTTCGATATCGATTCAACCCAACTGATCGGCATGGTCAAAAAAATGCGTGATGAGGGAAAATTCCTCAGTGGCGCCGAAATCGACGAGCCGCCCAAACTGTTCATCGGCGCAGCCGCCAACCCCTTTGCCGAGCCGTTGGAATGGCGGGTTCACCGTCTGGCCAAAAAAATCGAAGCCGGTGTCGATTTCATCCAAACCCAATGTATTTACAACATGAAAACCTTCCGTGAATGGATCAAACAAGCCAACGACATGGGCCTGACCGAAAAGGTCTACATCCTGGCGGGCGTCACCCCGATGAAAAGTGTCGGTATGGCCCGCTACATGAAAAAATCGGTGCCCGGCATGGATGTCCCCGACGAGATTATCAAACGCCTGCAAGGGGCTCCCAAGGGCAAAGTCGCGGCCGAGGGGATCAAAATGGCGTGCGAACAAATCGAAGAATTCAAGGAGATGAAAGGCGTTCACGGCGTGCACCTGATGGCTATCGAATGGGAACATAAAGTGCCCGAAATCGCCGAACAGGCCAAGGTCCTGCCGCGTCCGCAGGTGGATTAAACGTCACGGTCACGCGGCCAGCGCACGCCTTTTTACACAGATCCGAACCCGGCTCTCTAATCAAGAGAGTCCGGGTTCTTTTATTTTAGGCTGCCTGGGTGATCTTCACGGCGCAGACTTTGTATTCCGGAATTTTGGAAACCGGATCCAAGGCCGCATTGGTCAGCTTGTTCGCCGCGGCCTGGGCATAGTGGAACGGGATAAACACTGTACCCGGTGTTGCTTTCGTGGAAATTTTGATCCGGGCGCTTATCCGTCCCCGGCGGGAAGCGATGTCGACGTTGGCCCCATCCGCCAAGCCGTATTTGGCCGCGTCGGCCGCGCTGATTTCCACAAAACTCTCCGGTGCCCGGTCGTTGAGGCCCTCGGACTTCATGGTCATGGTGCCGGTGTGGTACTGGTACAACACACGGCCGGTGGTGAGGTACAGGGGGTATTCCGCATCAACGGTCTCGGCGGCGTCGGTGTGTTCGATGGCGTGGAACAACCCCTTGCCGCGAGTGAACTGTTCCGTGTGTAAGATCGGCGTGTCCGGATGTTCCGGTGTGGGGCAGGGCCAGTGCAGCCCCTCATCTTCGATGCGCGCATAGGTGATGCCGCCATAGGATGGCGTCACCTTGGCAATTTCAGCCATGATCGCCTCGGCACTCTCGTACTGCATAGAGTACCCCATCCGGGTGGCGATTTCACAAATAATCTCCCAATCGGTTTTACAATCGCCGGGGGCGTCAACCGCTTTGCGAACTCTCTGCACCCGCCGTTCGGTGTTGGAAAAGGTACCTTCTTTCTCGGCGAAGCACTTGGAAGGGAGCACCACATCGGCCAACTCGGCGGTTTCAGTCATGAAAATATCCTGCACCACCAGAAAATCGAGATTGCGGATGCTTTTCTCCGCATGGTTCAGGTCCGGATCAGACACCAACGGATTTTCACCAATGACATAAAGGGCCTTGAACTCACCCCGATGGGCCATGGGAAGCATCTCGGTGACTTTCAAGCCCGGTTTGTCCGATAGCTCAACGCCCCAGGCGTCGGCCATTTTTTTACGGGCGGCTTCATCGGCCACCTTCTGATAGCCGGAGTACACATCCGGCAGGCCGCCCATGTCGCACGCGCCTTGAACGTTGTTCTGCCCACGCAACGGATTTACGCCACCACCGGCAATTCCCATGTTGCCGCACAGCATGGCCAAATTGGCCAGCGACTTGACATTGTCCGTGCCGTTGGTGTGCTGAGTGATGCCCATGCAATAAAGGATGCTCGCCTTTTCGGCCTTGGCATACAGACGTGCGGCACCGATCAATTGATCGGCGTCAATACCGGTGATGGACTGCACATGCTCGGGGGAATACTTGTCAACGGTCATTTTAAGCGCTTCGAAATCTTCGGTGCGGTTGGCCACGAATTCCTTGTCAAAAAGATCTTCCTTGATGATCACGTGCATCATGCCGTTCAGCCAGGCCACATCGGTGCCCAGGTTTTGACGCAGGTAAATATCGGCAAACTCGGAAATCTTGATGCGACGCGGATCGACAACGATCAGTTTGGTATCTTTTTGGGTAACGGCGCGCTTGACACCGCTGGAAATTACGGGATGGTTTTCGGTGGTGTTCGATCCTGTGATCAGGATCACATCGGCGTCTTCGATATCGGCTATAGTATTGGTCATCGCGCCACTTCCGAATGCTGCGGCCAGACCGGCCACGGTGGAGCTATGTCAGAGACGGGCGCAATGGTCGATGTTGTTCGTCTTGAGCACCGCCCGGGTGAATTTATTGGCTAAGTAGTTCTCTTCGTTGCTGATGCGCGCCGAAGTCAGGACGCCGATGGTGTCGGCCCCGGCGTCGTTTTTAATGGCTTTAAATTTATCCGCCACCAGGTTCAGCGCCTCATCCCAGGAGGCTTCGCGAAACCGGTCGTTTTCCTTGATCAAGGGGGTGGTCAATCGCTTGTCCGAACCGATGAAATCATACCCAAACCGCCCCTTCACGCACAGGCTGCCGTGGTTTGGGGCCGCGCCTTCGACACCGTCGACTTTCATGACGCGGTTGTCCTTGACATGCAGATTCAGTTGGCAACCCACACCGCAATAGGTGCAGGTGGTGCGAACTTTTTGCGCCTCCCATTGGCGCAGTTCGTAGCGGGCATCCTTTTCCACCAGGGCGCCCACCGGACAGACCTGCAGGCACTCGCCGCAAAATACACAATCCGAATCGCCATAGGGCCGGTCGCCGGCGGCGATGATTTTGGTGGACGATCCGCGGTAGCCGAAGCTGATGGCTTTGTTGACCTGTACTTCGTTGCAGGCTTGCACGCAGCGGCCGCAGAGGACGCAACGCGAAAAATCGCGCACGATGAACGGATTCACGGTTTCCATGGGATAGGGGGTGTGGGTGCCGTCGAAGCCATCCCCCGATACTTGATAGCGATAGGCAAGGTCCTGCAACCGGCAATCGCCCCACACCGGACACAGCTCGGTGCTGCTGTCCGACTTGTGCGCGCCGAGCTGAAACTGGGTCCAGCCTTGTTCGTCCGAACCGCGCACGGCGCAATTGTGATTGCCGGAAGACAGCAACAGGCGAATCAGCAGCTTGCGGGCTTCGACAACCTTGGGCGATTCGGTCTGAACCACCATGCCGTTGCCGGCCGGCGCAGCGCAAGACGCCACCAGACTGCGCGCCCCCTCGACTTCGACCATGCAAATGCGGCACGCGCCGGTGGGCGTTGCCGCTTTAAGGTGGCAAAGGGTGGGAATGTCGATATTGTTATTACGGGCAACCTGGAGAATGGTTTCACCGGGTTCAAACGTAAAGTCATTGCCGTTGATAGAAATGATGTTCTTCGGTTCCATGGTAACCGCGGGTCTCCTTTGGTAGTGATCTCCTTGCAATTTCAAGAGAGGACCGGACTGTCCCCTCGACAGCTAAACCGCCGCGCCGCTCCCGGCGCCATTGTTATCGCTATGAACAGGTGAAACTATTATATCCCGGACGCTTTGTCAATGCGCGAAAAACGGGGATGCAGGGTAACCCTGCATAATCGATCTCGGCAAGATTGTTGAATATTGTATTATTAATGGTGCTCCCCCAACCAAACCGCATAATAATTGACACCAAGCATTTGTACCCCCAGCGCCAAAAAAAGTGCGGCTATCATCACACCATTGATGATAACCTTGCTCTTGATTGGCTTCTTATATACAAATTCCTTGCCGAGGATGATCACAAATATTAAAATATAAACTGCAACAAAATATCGATTGAAAAAGAAATAGTGCGCGAACACATTGCCGGTCTGCAATAAATCGTCATAAAAGTCGCTCATTAAAGAATGATGCATCGCCATCAAAGCAATTTCCATACAGCCAATCAAAAGAAAAAGAATGTTCAGGCAATGCAGAAATCTATGGTTTTTTAATCTTGCCATGATACGTGATCCTTCCGTGGATTAACTTTGCGCGCAAACGAAATCCTGTGGTCGCGTAACCGTTTGATGGGATATTAATTTTCTCGATTGTGTACCAAGGTTGATCCTGATCGTCGAAAATGGTTAGTTTTATGTCCACATTTGAGAAACCATAGGCAGGTGATACTTCTATCTGTGCTGTTTTCCCATGAAATTCCTTTATCATTACCCCTCTATCTGGATCCCTAACCTTAAACCATTTGGTTCCCAATAGAGACACACCAAAAGTACCATCTTTATTGAGAGACACAGGTTTGTGCATTACAAACTGTCTAATAATCGGTCCCTGTTTAAATTTAATATGCAATCCATTAAAAGCTGACAGCCCTATCGCTTTGCTTTTTATTGGAATAGTGGCGCCCAATGATGTTGTTGTGAGGCGCATTTCCATATATTCCCCTTTTGTTTCCAACTAAATTTTACAATTTCTTTCGAGATCCCATCCAAAAGCAATCTGCCCGGCCGCACCACCCCCATTACGCCTCTGCTGAACATATATCCATTCAATTTTACCGAAATTGATATGAACAACCTCCGCCGGGAATTCCCCACGGCCACCTCCAGTTGCAATGTCGCTGATTATGCAATTCGACATTCTATACTCCATAAATTTCAGCTTTTCACCCCCCGCTCTGCACAGTTCGACTGTAACAGAATCAATATGGGTCCCGGCCGCACAAGCTAACGCTAATCTTGGCGATGAAATATCAAGTTCCTTTGCAAATGAAAAATCTTCAAAATCTACCCTCTCTGCACTTGCACCTCCTACGCTGCTCACAGTAGGTGATATTATTTGTTTCACGCCCATCTTAAAAGCGAGGGTTTCAAACCAACGTTTGTGCTTCTCATCAATGCTTTCGCCTTCAATTCCGTCAATTCTTACAAACGCATCTAAAGTCAAAATCCAATCCTTTCCAGCAATTTGTCAAATTATGACTGACTTTATTCTTCTATATTCATTCAGAAAAGCAATCAACCAAACCGAAAAAGAACATGCCACCTGGCGACAATTCTGTGATAAGCATACGCTCCCAGCAGTCCGCCAAGCGCATCGGCCAGCCAATCGAGCCCATCGGCGTGGCGGAAAGGCACCAGCGCCTGATGAAGTTCATCGCTCAGCCCATAAAGGGCGGTTGCCGCGACACTGGCCCACAGCGCCGTCGACGGGCTCAGGTTTCCGGTTCGAAATGCCCTTAAAAAAAGAGCGCCTAAAACTGCATACGCGGCAAAATGGACCAGCTTGTCCCCGTAAGACAGCTTTGCAAGGGGCTGCGCGGCCGGCAATGATGATTGGATAAAAATCATCAGACAATAGACCACCACCGGCAGCCAATAGAACAATATCCGGCGTGTCAACGACAGCGCGTTCAAAGACGGCGCTGTCACGGCGAGTTCCCCGTGGGCATCTTTTTCATGGTTGTAACGCTCTCGATCTTTCACGGCAACTTTGTCAGTCAAGGATATCATAGTCCATTTTGCGCTGGGCCACATGCGCCCCGACCGCCTGCATGAAGGCGTCCATGGGCACGCCGTGGCGGACCTTGCCGTCCAGGGTGCGCACGGCCAAAGTGCCGGCTTCTTTTTCCTTGGCGCCGATGGTCAGGATCAGGGGGATTTTGTTGAGCTGGGCCTCACGGATCTTTTTGTTCAAACTTTCGGTGCGATCATCCACTTTGACCCGCAATCCGTTTTGACCCAATGCGGCCTTCAACTTTTCGGCATAGGGGGTCAGATCATCATTTATCGGCAGCAGGACGGTCTGCACCGGGGAGAGCCACAGGGGGAATTTGCCGGCAAAATGCTCAACCAGAATCCCGAAAAACCGTTCGATGGATCCGTAGATCACCCGGTGAATCATGATGGGACGGTGCTTTTCATTGTCTTTGCCGATGTAATGCAAATCGAACCGCTCGGGCATGTTCATGTCCAGTTGCACGGTGCCGCACTGCCAGGTGCGGCCCAGTGCATCTTTGATATGCACATCGATTTTCGGTCCGTAAAACGCGCCGTCGCCTTCGTTGATTTTGTATTCCTGGCCGTAACTGTCCAGGGCGGCCGTCAATCCGTGGGTGGCTGTTTGCCACTGTTCATCGGTGCCGATCGATTTGGCCGGCCGGGTGGAAAGCTCCAGGTGAAAGCCCAACCCGAAGGTGCCGTAAATGCGGGCCACGAGTTTCAATACGCCCAGGATTTCATCCTGGATCTGCTCCGGCGTCATGAAGATGTGGGCATCATCCTGATGAAAAGCACGCACGCGAAAAAGACCGGACAGCACGCCGCTCAGTTCATGGCGATGCACCAAGCCGATTTCCGCCGCCCGCAGGGGCAGTTCGCGGTAGGAGTGGGGCCGCTCGCCGTAAAGTAACATTCCACCGGGACAATTCATCGGTTTGATGGCGTACTCGATATCATCGACCTTGCTGGTGTACATGTTTTCGCGATAGTTGTCCCAGTGCCCGCTACGCTCCCATAACTTGCGTTGCAGCATGATCGGTGTTTTGGTTTCCACGTAACCGGCTTCGCGGTGTGCTTCGCGCCAGTAGTCGAGCAGTTCGTTCCAGATGACCATGCCGTTGGGATGAAAAAAGGCCATGCCGGGGGCTTCTTCCTGGAAACTGAACAGATCCAGGGCTTCGCCCAGCTTGCGATGATTGCGCTTGCGCGCTTCCTCCAAAAAATGCAGGTGCTTTTTCAGTTCCTTTTTATCGAAAAAGGCGGTGCCGTAAACGCGCTGCAGTTGGGGGTTCTGGGGGTCGGCGCGCCAGTAGGCACCGGAAACCTTCATGAGTTTGAATGCCTTGACAAAACCGGTGTGGGGAACGTGCGGCCCCCGGCACAAATCGGTAAATTTGCCCTGTTCGTAAAACGAAATGGTGCCGTCGTCCAAATCGTTGATCATTTCCAATTTGTAGGGCTCATCTTTGTAAAATGTCAGGGCTTCGGATTTGGGCACCTCGCGGCGACGAATCGGCAGTTTGGCTTTGACGATTTTTTTCATCTCGGCTTCGATTGCGGCAAAATCGTCTTCGGAAATCGCCTGCATGTCGATATCGTAATAGAATCCGTCTTCCACCACCGGTCCGATGGTCAGCCGGGCCCCGTCGTAAACCGCCAGGATCGCCTGGGCCATTACGTGAGCGGCGCTGTGCCGCATGATTTCAAGCGCCTCGGGGTCACGGGTGGTGATCAAACGCACCGTGGCATCCTTTTCAATGGGCGTGTGCAGATCCACCAGGTTGTCATTGCAATGCATGGCCACACAATCGCGGGCCAAACCATCGGAAATGCTTTTGGCGACGTCGTGGCCGCTGGGGATGGAGTCAAATGTTTTCGTGGTACCGTCCGGCAGGGTGATATTTACCATGGTTTCTCGCTTTTAATTTTTTTATTGGTTTTTGTTCGCGCCTATGATTTAACGTGCAAAAATTTGGAATCGGTTTAAGTCCATGACTTTATATGCATTTTTTACATCGTTCAAGCTACAAGGCCCGTCATTGCCCCCTGTGCAATCGCGGCTTTAATTTTAATTCACAAAATCAGGTATTTAGGGAAAAGAACCCCATGGGTCAAGAAAAATATGCCTGCTTCAGTCCAGCCTGAATATTCATATATCGATACCAGGGCCAAACTGCAGGCAGCTATGAAGCACCTGCAAGCGGCCCAAATCCTCGCTCTCGATATTGAAGCCGATTCCATGTTCCATTTTAAGGAGCGGGTCTGTTTGATCCAGATTGCAGCCAATGAGTCGGTCTTTTTAATCGATCCGCTTGTGATCGAGGACCTGAGACCATTGAAGAAGCTGCTGAAAAACCGGTCGGTGCCGAAGGTGCTGCATGGCGCCGATTATGATGTCCGGTCTTTGTTTCGCGATTTTAAAATCGTCCTGCCCGGCCTTTTCGACACACAAATCGCCTGCCGTTTCCTCGGAATCACCGAAACCGGATTGGATGCGGTGTTAAATGCACGGTTCAATCTGAAACTGGATAAACGCTTCCAAAAAAAAAATTGGTCGCAACGCCCCTTGCCACCTGAGATGCTCGCCTATGCCGCTTCTGATGTGGCCTTTCTGATCCCACTTTATGGCCAACTGGAAGCTGAGCTGCAAACCAAAGAACGCCTGACGTGGGTGCTGGAAGAGTGCCGACGCCTGAGCAAGGTGCGCCCCCCGGTGGAAGACGATTGCCCGCTGTTCATCGGTTTTAAAGGCGCCGGCCGTTTGCGGCGCCGCAATTTGGCGGTTTTGGAAGCACTGTTGCAGTATCGGCGCAAAATAGCGCAAAAAAAAGACCGCCCGCTTTTCAAGGTGTTCAGTAACAAAGGGCTGATGACTCTGGCCGCGCACCCGCCTAAAACGCTACAGGAGTTGGACATGTCGGCCACCCTGAGCAAACGGCAAATCTCAATGTATGGCACCGAATTAATTCGAACGATCAAGGAGGCGATGCGGATCCCGCCGGCCGAGTTGCCGGTTTACCCTCGCCAAAAGCCGTCGCCCCCCGACCCTCGGCTGCCTAGACGTATCAAGGCGCTAAAAGCCTGGCGCGACGGTATGGCCGAAAAGCTATCCATCGATCCGGCTTTGATCGCCAATAAAAACGCGTTGACCGCGATAGCCGGTCACATGCCAAATCGCATCAAGGACCTGCGCGCCGTCGATTGCATGCAAAACTGGCAAATCAAAGCGTTCGGCAGGGAGATTATTGCCGCGTTGGATCAGGTTCGATAGGGCCTCATCCGGAAATTGTAGCTTTTGGTTCCTGGCAAGGCCCGAATATTTTTGAAACCGCAGGCATAGCGCGCTATTCCGAGGATTTCAAAAATGTGAGAACGCCGCCGGGGACCCAAAGAAGCTATTTCCGGACGGGCACAAGTTAATGAATCGTCGGCTTATCTTTATCCCCTTTCTTTCCTTTAACCACGGTAAAGCGTGATCGGCGCTTCTTCTGCTTGAACTGAAAAAATTTCCAATACCACCAATTATAATCGAGCCATTGGGTCGGCCCCCGGAAATAAAGGTAACCGAACAAGATTCCCCCTAGATGATAGGCGCCAAAAACATTGACCGTAGCCAAAAAGGTCAAGGTGGTCACGATAATCGTGCCGTAACTGATAAATTTGGCCTTGATCGGCAGGATAAACATGAACAGCACGGTCGACTCGGGGTGCATAAACCCAAAGGTCACAATGAGCGCCAGCAGGCTGGGGCTCATTCCCGCAAAGGGCGCGTGCAGGAAGGGCAACCCGCTGAATGCAAATCCGATCAGTGCCCCGCCCACCGCGGCACTGACGTAAAGAATAAGGAACCGGCGGGTGCCCAGGGCGTTTTCAATAGTACCGGCAAAAAAATAAAACACCAGGCATTGAAGCAGAAAATTGATGGGGGCGCCCGGATTATGCAAAAAGGGATGCGTAAAGAACTGCCACAGATGAAATTGATTGCTGCCCAGCGGGCTCAGGGCCAGCAAGCGGTAAATGGGCACTCCCACCCAGTGCTCTAAAATTAATTCCAGCACATACACTACCGCGTACATGATGAGCATTTTTTTGCCTAAATCGGTTAAGGATGTTCCAAACTGAAACGAACCGTATCCACGTTGCGCAAACATAACGTCTCCTATCCGCGGCGCGTTGCGTTATGATCCGCTCGGCCGCACCTGCCACCGTGCAATGACGGGGCCGATCCCCAAGATATTCATACCGGCTCAGGTCGGGTTGCCTCTTGGGAAGAGACCGCCGGTAAAATCCAATCTTTTAGTCTGAATCGTGATGGTAACATAATAACGGCAATCTTGTATTTTTAACCGCATATGATTCTGAAAGCAAGGAGTTCGCGTATTTTCGAACGGTTTCGTCTTCGATTAATAAAAGTATGTAACGGTCGTCCATTTCCGGATGGACACCGGCCAAAAAATGTTCGATACTGTGAAACGCGGCGTCATTCACGGAGGCACTCTTGACTGAACCGATCAAATTTAAATCGAGCGCGCTTTGCCTGGAAGGCCGATTGAATTTCAGGGCCCCCCACAAGGGAGTTGTCATTACGCACCCGCATCCCCTCTATGGTGGCGCCATGAACAATCCGGTGGTGACAACCATCGCCGAGGCGTATGCCCTGCAAGGCTATACAACGCTATGCTTTAATTTCCGCGGCGTGGGCGCCAGCCAGGGGGCGTTTGACAACGGCCG
This sequence comes from Desulfobacterales bacterium, assembly GCA_028282295.1. Taxonomy (GTDB): domain Bacteria; phylum Desulfobacterota; class Desulfobacteria; order Desulfobacterales; family JANQIE01; genus JANQIE01. Next base: position 30,188 of record JANQIE010000212.1, read on the forward strand.
GGGTGAACAGAGTGATGTGCTGGCCGCCATGGCTTTTCTCGCCGGCAAGGGGGTGACCGAAATCCATCTGGCCGGTTATTCCTTTGGGGCCTGGGTCAATGCCAATCTGACGGCCGCGGGCGCCGACGTTCACCGGATGGTGATGGTCTCGCCGCCGGTGGCCTTTCTCGAATTTGCCGGTGATATGACGTTGCCGCAACTCGACCTGGTTGTTTGCGGCGACCAGGACGCCTTTGCCCCTTCTTCCATGCTCGGCCCGGCCGTCCGGCAGTGGCATCACCAGGCGCGCCTGGAATTTATCCCACAGTGCGATCATTTTTATTCAAACGGACTTCGTTCGTTGCGGGCACGATTGACCGCCCACCTAGAAAACTGAAATTGGTTTTGTGGACCGATTATGCTATATTATGAAACGTATTGAATTTACTATTTTTTAAAGTTCGAATGATTTTTTACGATATATAGATGATGATAAAATGATGCGCTTCTGTCCGATAAGTTCGAATTTTGTAAATGCTGCAGAAACATAATTAATTAGCTCCGAAATGCGCCCCAAAATATTTAGTTTCGATTTTTTGATATCCGCGTTCAAAAAACCTCCCGTCATCGACAGCCCTGCCGACAATCTTGACGCCATGCGCCGCCAGTTGTTGAATTTCGCGCTATCCCTCGGATTGCCCGGTGTCTGCATATTCGCGACAGCAACAGTTCTGCGGGAAGATGGATTGTTGAGTGTGTTCAACATTCTTTTAGTAATTGTGGTGGCAATCTCCTATTTCATGCTCCCGCGGGTCAAACACGCCGTCATTATTTTCAGATTTTTTTTGTTTCCGATTTATCTGCTCTACCTGTATGAATTGTCGCTGGGCGGAGCGTATGGCGCCATGATTCATTGGGCCTACATCCTGCCTTTGTTAACATTTTTTCTTTTAGGTAAAAACGAAGGGGCATATTGGGCGGGGGTCGAATTCGTAGCGGTTCAACTGCTACTATGGGTCGAGCAACCTTTTTTTGAAGTTTACCCCTATCCTGTTCAAATCAAGGCGCGCTTCACAGCGGCCTACTTCGCCGTTATCTGGCTGGCCTATGTTTTCGAAAAATCACGCCATCGCTTCCAGCATTGGCTTGAAGAGGAAAGAGACAAACTGGCCGCCGCGGGTATTGAAAAAGAAAAAGCCAATAGCGCCCTGGCCGAATCGAATATCAATTTGCACCGGGCCAAAGAACAGGCTGAGATTGCCAATCAGGCTAAAAGTGAATTTCTGGCCAACATGAGTCATGAAATCCGCACGCCGATGAACGCTATTCTCGGTTACGCCGATTTGTTGTATTCGGATCTGAAAGATGAGCAGTACCAGCATTATGTCCATATCATCAGAACCAGCGGTTCGAACCTGCTGCGGTTGATAAACGATATCCTGGACTTGTCCAAAATCGAGGCCGGCCGCATGGAAATTAACCGGACCCCGATCGATATACGTTCGCTATTTAAAGAAATTCAGAATATTTTCTCGATCACGACGGCTCAAAAGGAAATCGGCCTTAAAATAAATCTGGCCGAACGGATCCCGGAATATTTAATGATGGACGAGGCGCGCTTTCGCCAGGTGTTGTTCAATTTAATCGGCAATGCCGTCAAGTTTACCGAAAAGGGTGGTGTCGATGTCATCGTCGATGTCGTCGCCACAAACAATCCGCAAACATGGACCCTGCAAATCGATGTAAATGACACGGGCATCGGCATTGATCCCAAGTTGCAAAGCAAAATTTTTCAAAGTTTCTGCCACGACACCTCGTTATCGGAAAAAAACATCGAAGGCACCGGTCTGGGGCTGGCGATATCGAAAAATCTGGTGGAAATGATGGATGGTCAGATTACCGTACAAAGCGAGGCGGGCAAAGGCAGCCAATTTAAGCTGGTTTTTAACAATGTGGCCGAAGCGAAACACTCCGAAGCAATGGCCACCGCATCCAACGAACAGTCACCTGATCAAATCATTTTTCAGGAAGCAACTATTTTACTGGCGGACGACCTGGAAATTAACCGCGAATTGGTGCGCAACTACTTAAACTCAGCACCGCTGTCGATCCTGGAAGCCGCAGACGGCCGCGCCGCGGTCAAAATGGCCACCGAATACCGGCCGGATATCATCCTGCTCGATATCAGAATGCCTGAATTTGACGGTTACGAGGCCATCCACAGGATCCGCGCAAACAGTCTGGCACCGGATGTGCCTATCATCGCGGTGACCGCGTCGGGAACATCAAAGGATATCGACAAAATAAAAACAGCCGGATTCGACGACCATCTTATCCGGCCGTTTAGCCGGGTGGATTTGTTTCAACTGCTCGCCCGGTATTTACCCCACGAAAACACGGATGAACAGCAGGCGCACAAACCGGTCGATGAGATGGCCGCCATTATGTCCACCGCCAAACTCGACGACCTGACCCGCTTCCCGAACGTTGTCGAGACGCTGAACAACGATCTTATCATCAAATGGGAGTCTATCAACAAACGGCAGAACCTGCCGAGAATCGAAGCCTTCGCCAAAAAGAACCAATCCATAGGCCAGCAGTACAATCTCAAATCCCTTTCCAATTATGGCCTTTTGTTGCAAAAACATACTGAAAATTGCAACATCAGCGGCATCATCGCCACCATGGCCAAGTATCCGAACCTGATCGATAATATCTGCCAATTCCAGCAAAACAATGGGGCGCAATAGCCCCTGCACCGCCCGCCGCAACTTTTGATTGACTTGACAAATCGTACTCATTAAATTGTCGCTTCGGAAATGATATTCGCTATTTGATTGCGCAATATGGTGACGTTAAGGAGTAGGCAACATGCATAAAGTCCTGATAATTGGGGCCGGGGGCGTCGGCGGAGTGGTCACCCAAAAATGTGCCCAGGCGCCGGACGTTTTCAACGAAATTGTTCTGGCCAGCCGCACGCCGGCCAAATGCGAAGCGATCAAAGCCCGGATCGCGCGTCCGATTGAAACGGCGCAGGTGGATGCGGACAATACTGCGGAATTAGTCACATTGATCCGCAATGTGAAACCGTCACTGATCATCAATGTGGCCCTGCCTTACCAGGACCTGACCATTATGGATGCCTGCCTGGAGACCGGTGTCAACTATCTGGACACCGCCAATTACGAACCGCCCGATGAAGCCAGGTTCTGCTACAAATGGCAGTGGGATTACCATGATCGCTTCAAGGAACGGGGCATCATGGCGCTTTTGGGATGCGGGTTCGATCCGGGTGTGACCAACGTTTTTTGCGCCCATGCGGCCCAACAGCATTTTGACGAAATGCACGACATCGATATCATGGATTGCAATGCCGGCGACCACGGCCATCCGTTCGCCACCAACTTCAATCCCGAAATCAACATCCGCGAAATCACCCAGCGCGGCAAATACTACCAGGACGGTCAATGGATCGAAACCGAGCCCCTGTCGGTGCACAAAACCTTCGATTTTCCACAGATCGGACCGCGCCAGATGTATTTGATGTATCATGAAGAAGAAGAATCATTGGTAAAGAACTTTCCTTCCATCAAACGAATCCGTTTCTGGATGACCTTTTCCAGGGAGTATTTAACCCACCTGCGCGTACTTCAAAACGTCGGCATGACCGGCATCGACCCGGTGCGCTTTGAAGGGCACGACATCGTTCCGCTGAAATTCCTCAAAGCACTGTTGCCCGATCCATCCACACTGGGTGCCGGCTACCAGGGAAAAACCTGTATCGGATGTATGATAAAAGGTGTCAAGAACGGACAGTCCCGCAAATACTACATCTACAACATATGCGACCATGCTCAATGCTACCGGGAAGTAAACGCCCAGGCGGTTTCCTATACCACCGGCGTGCCGGCCATGATCGGCGCGCGCCTCATGCTATCGGGCCAATGGTCCGGCAAGGGCGTATTCAACGTTGAGGAATTTGATCCGCGTCCGTTCATGGACAGTCTTAACAAATACGGCCTGCCATGGCAGGAAATATTTTTGGAACCATGATTCGCTTCGATCCCGACGCCATTGAAACACCGGCTTATATTGTTGACCGCACCGCCCTGGAAAGCAACCTGCAACGGCTGGACCGGATCCAACGCCGCACCGGCTGCCATATCCTGCTGGCGCTGAAAGGGTTTGCCATGTTCAGCCTGTTCGGCCTGATCCGGCAGTATTTGCACGGTACGGCCGCCAGTAGTCTGGATGAAGCGCGCTTGGGCTTCGAAGAATTCGGCGGCCCGGTGCACCTGTGCGCACCGGTTTACAAGGAAAGTGAATTCGGCCAATTGATGCAGTACTGCAGCCACATCGTGTTCAACTCGTTTACCCAGTGGCAACGGTTGGCCCCCCTGATTAAAGCCCATCCCGAACCGATCCGAAGCGGCATCCGGGTCAATCCGCAACATCGCGAAGTCAAAACGGCAATTTACGATCCATGCGGACCCGGTTCGCGACTCGGCGTAACCCTGGCCAACTTCGACGAGCGCCTGTTGGAAGGGATCTCGGGTTTGCATTTTCACAGTCTTTGCGAGATGAACGCCGACGCGCTGGAAAGGACCCTGGCAGTGGTGGAACAAAAATTCGGCCGGTATTTCGATGGGCTGACCTGGATCAATTTCGGGGGTGGGCATCATATCACTAAAAGCGATTATGAGATCGACCGGCTGATTAACCTCATAACCACATTCAAGCACCGCTATGATTTGGACGTATTTCTCGAACCCGGCGAGGCCGTGGCCCTGAATACCGGGGTTTTGGTCGCCCAAGTGCTGGATATCGGGCAGAATGATATCGATTTCGCGATTCTGGATACATCAGCGGCCACCCACATGCCCGACGTGCTGGAGATGCCCTACCGGCCGGAGCTCATCGGGGCGGGTAAACCGGGGGAATTCGCCCACACCTATCGCTTGGGAGGCCCGACGTGCCTGGCCGGCGATATCATCGGCGACTATTCGTTTCGCGCACCGCTATGTGTCGGGCAACGACTGGTTTTTCTCGACATGGCCCATTACACCATGGTCAAAACCAACACCTTCAACGGTGTCCGTCTACCGGCTATCGGCATCTGTGAACCCGATGGATCGATCCGGATCGTACGCACCTTCAACTACGCCGATTACCGCAATCGCTTGTCCTGAGCCGACTTTTTGCACGAGCCCTAAGATTGCAAAAACCGGAGGACTCCGGAGCCAAGGGAAGCTGTAGTCAACCTACCGCGAGCCCTTGGCAACGCAGGATCTGAAGTCCTCCGGCTTTTGCAACCTCAGGGTTCACCGGGTGGCGGCAGTATTTGCTCCACCATGGCCGGGAAGCGATCCAGCATGGCTTTAATGCCGTCGATTTCAAAGCGTTGGACATACAGCGACAAGGTCTGACCGTACTCTTGCAGCATCGTCAAGTCATGTTGTTTGGCGATCCCCCGAACACCCTCGGCAAAATCCTCAATATCGGGAATGCGCTGTTTGCGACGCGCTTTTTCCCATTTCACATTCAACGTCGTCTTCAGTACTTCAGCGACCTCGGGTGGGCATTGCCAAACGGCGGCCACCGCCTGTGCATCGCCTTTCGCTTCATCCGCACCGGCCGGATCGGTTTTGGGCGCTTCATGCTCATAGGGTAGATGACGTGTTAAAATCTTCAGCAACTCGAATTTATTGAACGGCCGGATGAGATAGCCGTCAAAGCCCGCTTTCAAAATTTTGGAAATATCCTCCTTCATACCGGCCGCCGTGATTGCCACGGCCGGAATGGCCTTAAGATCCTCATTGGCACGTATACGGGCGATGGCACCATAACCGTCAAGTTCAGGCATTTTGATATCCATTAGGATAAGATCAGGCTTGTGTTTACGGGCCGCCTCAATGGCGGCGAGACCGTTCTCGGCCTCCAAAATTTTGATATCGGTGGCATCCAAGTATGTTCGAATCAAATCGCGATTGACTTCCAGGTCGTCCGCGACCAACACCCTGGCCGGATTGAAGACAATGGTGTCCGGATCAAAATCGACGTATTCGAGCAGCGGCTGCAATGTCTTGGCATTTTTCGCTTCGGCAACATTGCGCAAGACGATTCTAAACACGCTGCCCTGGCCCACGCGACTGCGCAGACTGATTCGTCCCCCCATCATTTCGATCAGGTTTCTGGAAATGGCCAGTCCCAGGCCGGTCCCTTCGACCCTGCGGGTATTTGAAGCGGCGTGCTGCCGAAATGTTTCAAATATAACGTCATGCAATTTCGGGTCGATCCCCACACCGGTGTCCCTGACATCGATGGAAAGATCCCAGTGCTTCACTCGCCGCCCCGGCACCGCGGCCGCCGTGATTTTGATGTAGCCTTCATTGGTGAATTTCACGGCGTTGCCGATCAGATTAAACAACACCTGGCGCAATCGGGCCTCATCCAGTAACAAGATGCCGGGTATATCGGGGGAGACGTTCAGCAGCATTTGGATGTTCTTTTCGGCAATGCTTATCGAAAAGATCCGTTTTACTTCGCTTAACAAGGTTGGAATGCTGACCGGGGTGTTGTGGATCTCCATGCGGCCGGCTTCAATTTTGGACAAATCGAGAATATCGTTGATCAACTGGAGTAAAGACGCGCCGCTGGATTTAATGGTTTGCGCATAATGCTTTTGTTGCGGGTCCGCAATCAATGCTTCAAGAATGTCGGCAAAACCGAGAATGGCGTTCATCGGTGTACGGATTTCATGACTCATATGGGCCAAAAATTCACTTTTGGCTTGATTGGCGGCTTCGGCCGCCTCGCGTTCCTTTTCAACCTGTTCTTTGGCGCGCCGACCGGTGATATCGATAAAAAAGCCCTCGAAATACTGCAATTGCCGGTCTTCGTTGTATACAGCGCGGACCGACAGAGAAACCCAAATGATACTGTTGTCCTTGCGATAAATGCGCGTTTCAAAGCCGACCACCTGGCTTTGGTCGCTCAGACGACGACTCAGTTGTTTATAATCTTCAACATCGACGAAGATTTGCCGGGCGATATCGGTAATCTGCGTTTTCACTTCGTCGATGGATGCATATCCGAGCATCTCTACCAGGGCCGGATTCACCGAAATAAAACGTCCTGGATGAACCGTGCTTCGAAAAATGGCTTCAAGGGCGTTTTCGTATAGTGAGCGGTAATTTCGCTCGGATTTTTCCAATTGCGTCTTGGATTGGTGCAAGGCTTCAATGTACTGATCGATTTCATCGTTGCGCTTGTGTAAAATGGCAGTCATCTGATTAAATGACGCGGCCAGCGTGCCGATTTCATCCTTTGTTTTTACCTGGACACGCTGGTCAAACCGTTTTTCGGTGGCGATCATGTGCATCTGCTGGGTAATGTCGGCCAGCGGCTGGGCGATCTTGCGCGTCAGGATAATGGTGATCGCCGTGGCGACGACCAGCCCGATCAGTAAACCCAGGCAGTAAAGATAGATAACCCGGCGCGCATTGGCGCGTAGCGGCTCCTTGGACACATAGGCAAACAAATACGCCACAATATCGGTCCGGTAGTAATACGGCGTCGTCATCATGTAATATTGTATGGCATCCGCCTTGACCGAAGACAACCGCTCGTCTTTTCGGGGCAGGTTAAGCGGATCGATATGGGTTTTATCAATATCCGGATGACTAGCGGTCAGCCAGAGCCCCTGGGCCGAACACAACGCCACACGGCTGCGTGCAAATTCAGCGAATTGCCGCAGCCGTGCCGCGGTGATATATTTTTCCAAAACAATCGCGGCTACCGGCGCGGTTTCGTATATATTGCGCGTTCGATCGAATAGTGTCGCCTCGATAATTCCTTTGGCTTCGATGACAAAACGATTTTCACCAAAAAGAAAACGCACCTGGGCGGACTGCTGAAACACGTCGCTTACCGGCGTAAGCTTGCGTGGCTCCGTCGGCTGCCACAATTCGGTAGAAAACCGGATGCGTGCAGAAGGGCTGGCAGGAATATGGTGGACCGGCCGGCCCTGCTCATCCGGGGTCACCACGACGATTCTTTGATGGCTGGCGTAGCCGTACAATTCGTCCGGGCCGTAGAGGGCCACAAAATCGTAGTCTTTATGGATAATCTTGGTTTGAAGCTGCTGAAGGATTTTGCTTTGCAGACTTCTTTTAAGGTCCCGGGTTTCCGGTTCGACCGATTCAAACAACACCTTGGCGTCTTCAGCCATACCGGCGGCGATATCTTCGGCCGCCAAAGTCTGTTTCAAATCCTCGACGATTCGGTCCAGCGTGGTTTTAAGTTGGGCATTGGCAATTCGCAGACTGGTTTGGGCGCTTTTTTTATTCTGGTCGGCAGTTATCCACAGCAGCGTAATCGTAACAAAGGTTGTTGCGAGCAGCAGCGGGATAATCGCTTCAAATAGCAGTTTGTCCCGAAGAGATAAGTACATGCAAAAAACAGTCGGCTTTAGTGTCCACCCGGAAAAAGACTATTTCCAGCGTCTATATTCCAGTGACAGGGCTTCAATTTGTTCAACATTGTGACGGTTCACCACGCCCAGGCCGGTATCCAGATTCGAAGGCACCAATTTGTGCTGATTTGCCAGCACCAGCATTTTAATAGACATAAAACCTTGCAGATAGGGTTGTTGGTCAATGGTAAAGCCAACAAAGCCACTGCGGATATAGTTCAACGTCCGGTGCGACAGGTCAAAGCTGCCGATATACAAAGGATGCTTCTTCGACTCAATAAATTGGCCGATCGGGTGCAATACCGATGGCCCCAGGCAAAAAACCGCCGTTAGGTCTTTATGGGTTTGATAAAATTTTTCAAATACCTTTTTGATTGTCCGCTCATTATTGGTGGTATCGAGTTTGACGACTTTGACACCCATCGGCGTCAAAACATCCATGATACCTTTGGTGCGCGCTTCCAATCCGACGTGGCCCGGTTGATGGTTCAAAACCACCGCGAAATTACCGAGTTGTCCGGACTTCAGGGCACAACGGCCGGCCAATTTCCCGGCCGCGTAATCGTCGGTGCCAATGTAGGCCAGATAGGGGTTTTTCACGCGATCACCATCCAGCGGCCGGGCATTGAACGCCACTACCGGTATACCTAAAATTCGCGCCCGTTGCAAAGCGCGGGAAAACACGCCGGCATCGCTCAAGGTAACCGCTATACCAGCCGGTCGCGCCTTTAGCGCCGATTGCAGCAGTTCAAGCTGGCGCGTGATATCGTTGGGTGTTTCCGGAGCCAGGATGCGCAAAGGAACGCCGAACTCCCTGGCCGCGTCGTAGGCGCCTTTGAACTCGATTTTCCAGAAAGGGTCCGCCGCACCGGCATGCGAAACCATGAAATAGCGTTGTCCGGCATAAAGGATTGTACCGCCACCGAGCCCTAAAATCAGAATCAATCCGGCGGCCAGCAATAGTTTGGTCTGTCGTTTCATTTTTCTGTTTTTGACCAGATAATAAAGGAAAGCGGAGATCACGGCCCCTGAAATCAGTTGCCGGAATCGTTTACCGCGCTGATCCAGATTATAATCGGGTGGACATTAACTAGTGCCCATCCGGAAATAGCATCTTTTGGCCCCCGGCGGCGTTCTCGCATTTTTAAAATCCTCGACATAGCCCGCTATGCCTGCGATTTTAAAAATG
>JANQIE010000232.1 GCA_028282295.1 Desulfobacterales bacterium
GCGGTGGACACCCTTGCCGTCCGGCTAACAGTTCCCCCTGTCGGGTCTGTAGAGGACTTGCACCTCCAAGTGAGTGCGCCATGCCGGGCGCACAAACAAAACACCCTCATTGCATCGTGCAACGAGGGTGTAAAGACAAAATCCTGTCCCGGACCCGATCCGGGGTTCGCCGAAACGACGCAGAAAAAACGCCGTCACCCCGGCGAAGGCCGGGGTCCAGAATCCAAACGACAAGCCACCTTTGTCGAACTCACTCGGATTTTATGGCTAACCGTATTGTTGCAACCTTAAAGCAATCCCGGATAGAGCGCCTGTAAAATCGCGTACAGTTCCGGATCGGCGTATTCCAGTTCGGCGGGGCTCTGGGGATTGAAGCCCGGATGACGGCCGGCCGGTTTCTCACCTAACCCGGTCTCATGCCCCTGGGCCCAGTATTCTTCTTCGGGGGTGGACCAGTTTTCCGTGCCCCATCCCGATTCGTCTTTAGTTGCCGTGGAAAATGCAAGACGAATGGCGTCGTTCAAGGTCACCACTTCACCTGTCTGCTTGTTTTGGGCGACCCCATAGTCCCCGGCCAGATCTTGCAAGGCATGGCCGAATTCATGCAGAAAGGGTTCCGCCGAGGTAAGTGCAATTATCTTGTTGGCTGAGTTATAAAAAGCCTCCGCGTATTCATCGACTGCTTTACCCGCAAGGTAGGGAAGATAAAATTCACTGTAATCACCACCCAAATGCACTTGCAGTCCTGTTAATCTGTTCCGGACTTCGGCCGGCAATCGGTCTGCCAACCGTTCGAGCTGATAAACCGTTGTCCTGAGTTCGACGTCCGGTACGGTGTCCGATGCCAGCACGGTTATCCCTTGAATCTCCCGATTCCGGGTAAAATAGCCGTCTGCCGATGAAACCGTCCTGCCGTCATATGTGCCGGTGGCGGTTTTGGACGTTACCGCCATTTGCGGGTCATAGTCTTCTGGTGGCGTCAATTCCGGTTCATTGCTCACATGAAGCGTGTCAGGTGCGGCGCCCTGCCCGACCGCGGTCTTACCCGATGGCGTTTGAGGCGTGATCGTAATACGCTTTTTTCCATTGGGGCGATACACAACCTCCGGGAAGGTCTGCGGTATCCCCCGGCCATTGGGCGCGATATCATAAAAGGGATGGATGACGGCCCCGCCGATGCCGAAAGCCACGTCCAGTTTGCCGCCTTTTGCCGTTGCAAACAAAATATCCTCAACAGCGGCGTTGGAGTGCCTCCCGTTTAAAAAGAGCCGTCCAGCTTTGATTTCGTGGGCATAGCGGTGTTCGAAGCCTCCTGCACCCGAGGCGACCCGTGCATCCGGCCCACCCAGATATAAATCCCTGCCCCCGGCATCGCCCAGGTGACTGATCAGCCCCTCGTTTCGAACCGTATCCGGGCCGGTGCCGGTTTCCAGGGCATCGACCTTGCCACCTTGCTTCACAAATACAAAATCCTGATCAGCACCGGTATCCGCCCGTGCAACACCTGCGCCGGGTCCGACAACAACCTGATCGGCGCCTGTGCCGGTTTCAAGTGATGCCGCGTTCCCCGACGAAAGCACGACAATATCATTTCCCCCGCCCATGTCGACCTTACCGCCTATTTTGCCGCTGTTAAAAAGCATATCGGCACTGTTGCCCAGGCTGACCGATCCGACGGCCCCCCGGTTTTGAATCGTGACGCCTTCATCAAAGACATAATCTCGCCAGGCGTTCGGGTCCTGAACGGTGATCGCATCGATTTCGCCATCCGATCCATTATTGATTTGAGCCCGACCAAAATGTCTGCCAAGGTACTCTATCGAGTCGATCCGTTTTTCGTTGTTAACCCGTCCGGCAAACAGCTTGACCTTGTCAATGGTTGCCGTGTTAGTGACCGTAATGTTCGGCCCATCCATAAAAACCGTCCCAATATGCCCGTGGCCGTCATTATTAACCGCGTCATTGCCTTCGCTTAAATTAACCGTGCCGATGTCACCGCGATTGGTTATCTGTATTTCAGCTTCATCCGCCCCGGCTTCGGACCCGGACCGGACTTGCGGCCAGCCCTCGAAAATCTCCTCAATTTCAGCGCCCTCATTGTTGATAATCGCGGTACGGGCATTGCTCAAATTGACCAGATCAATTGAACCGCTATTGACAATGGTCGCTTTTTCGTCGCCCAAAGCGCGCCGGTCGATCGTACCGATGACACCATTGTTAACGGTCTTGTTTGCACCTTCACTCAGATACATGTAATTGATCGTCCCGTTATTCACGACCGAATCCGCACCGTCGTTGCCCAGCAGCGACTTGACCTCGGCGCCCTCTGCCACCGTGACACTGCTCGTACTGTCCGGGTTACCGTCATCCTTGTCAAATTTGACCACGACAAGCTGTCCGTCTTCGGTGACCACCGCAATCGAATCGCTCTCACCGGCACCGCCGGTATCCCGGCCAACCCCACGGCCCGGGCCACTGCCGCCGCTATCAGTCGCGCCGTCAACCCCGGAAAAAACCGCAACACTCTGCGTGCCGTCGTCATTTTTAGTCACCGTGACCCTAGCACCATCGACCGCGGCAAACGTGGCAACCTCGTTACCGTTGTTATCCGGGCCAATCGCTACCGCGACAAGTTCATTTTCAGGAACCGCGCCCACCGCATGCGGCGCCGCTTCCAGCGCGCCGGCAACCGTATTCAACACCTGCGGGTCAATCTGCCTGCTGCCGGTTCCGGAGTTCGGACCGTCCAGGGCGGCAAAATCGATTGGCGGGGCGGATCCGGTTGACGCACCCGTGCCGGCCGGGGCAGTCGACGCCGACAACGACACCGGCGGTTCAGACCCCAACGGATCATGGTCCATATCCTTGCCGGCCAAGTGCCCCCCCGGCGGCAACGGATGTTCAACCGGGGCGTTACCGGTGGACGTGCCCGCACCGGCGGATCCGGCGGCAGCGCTGCCGGCGGCCGGGGTGGTCGCTGCCGGCGAAGACGCCGGCGGATCGGGCGTCGTTGCAGGGCCGTCGACATCCATGCCGGTCAATCGCCGGCCGTGCGACACCGAAGAATCAGCCGGGGACGTATCGGCTCCTCCGGACGATGTACCGGACGATGCTGCCGGGGCAGACTTACCGCCCGGATTGGCGGAATTGACCGGGAGCGGTTTGCCATAGTTTTTCGGCACACCATTCTGATCTTCCGTGGAGGGCGGCTTTAAGGCCCCTTCCGACTTATGCCTGACATCTGTCTTGGATTTAAGCGCCTTTTTCCCAGGCTTTTTGAATCTGGAAGTATCCGCCTCCCGGGTGGATGGTCTGGCCTCTGGTTTGGAAGTATCTGCTTTTGATTGGGCGGCCTTTGGTCCGGATTGGCCGACCTTGTTTGGTTTCGCCATGATTTTCCTCTGATGGAGATTGCAAGCCGGGATAAACGCCTGCGCCTGGAGTAAACGGATCCTATCCAAAAACCATAACGCCTGTAAATCAGGGCATACCTGAAACCGGGGGGTGAAAACCCTGAAAACAGAGGTCGCAAAACCTGAATGCGAAGGAGGCAAAACCTCAACGCGGTTAAATAAACGACATTGTGCGGTTACCAACAAGGCCCGGGTTGGCGCAGATCCGGGCCCAACACTAAAGTTTACCGCCAGCATGGCGATAAAAAGTTATGAATAACCACAAACCTGTTTAATCCGCCCCTTTGGAACCGGCAACCTGAAATGAGCCTAAAACAAAAAGTCATCCGACTGTTCATCGTCCTGCTTTTAGCTACCATGAGCCTGCTCACCGGGATCTACCATTTCTCCTGGCAAGACAGCACCCGTGCCGCCGCCGTGGTCGATCTGACCGCCCACAGTCGCCTGGGGGCGGTTTTTATCGACGCAACCCTGAATCAAATCCGCACGACCTTGATCCATGCCGCCGGCACCTTCACCGCTCAGCAGACAATCCTGCTCGATCCGGCCCAAACCCGGCGCAGCCTCGACGCCCTCATGCATCAATACCCTCTGTTTGACCGGGGACTGGCCGTGTTCACCCCCCAGGGGCGCGCCATCGCCCAAACCCCGGCAACCGCCAACAGCCGGGCAATCCTGCCGCCCGGCACCGGCGCACCCGAACCGGACGCCCGCAGGGGCCCGTCTACCGTCCGGTTCCGGCTGACACCCGGCACCAAAGACATCGCTCCGGTCCTGACCGCCTGCATCGCCCTGAAGGCGGCCCACGGCCGGCCGCTCGGCCTTTTGGCCGGCACGCTCGACCCGCAGGCCGTGTTCGGCCCCCTGGCGACGATCCTCAACCCGGACCACACCGGACACGCTGTTTTGCGCGACACCACCGGCCAAACCTTGATCCGGTTCAATTTCACACCCGACACCGGCGCCGACCCTCATCCGGCGCCGCGCTACCGCGTTACCCGGCCCCTGACCGCGGCCCCCTGGCAACTGGAACTGACCCGGTCGTCGGCCCACGCCCCGGCCGCGGCAAACACGGCCCGCCAACACGCCGGGTTGCTCGCGGTGCTGATTACCGGGATCGCCCTGGTGGCCGCGCTGCTGCTCCTGCGGCGCATCGGCGCCCCCTTGCAAAAACTGATGCACGCCACCCGGTTGCTCGAAGCAACCGACGGCGATCAGATCCAACTGCTGACCACCAAACACCAATACTGGTCAACCCTCAAACAGATCAGCGGTCCCGACGAAATCGGCCGACTGGCGCAAACCTACCTGACCATCTCCAAAAACCTGGACGGCACCATGCATTCATTGCGGCAGATCGCCAGAGACTGGGGCCGCACCTTCAACTCCATCAGCGACGCCATCGTGATCCTCGACCAAAACCGGCGTATCACGCGCCTGAACCAGGCCGCCGCCACCCTGTTCAGGCAGCCCCCGGCCCGGCTCATCGGCCGGCCTCTCAGGCAGGTGCTCAGCCGCGCCGGTCAACCCCTGGCCGGCCTGCTCAAGGAAACCCCCGGCGCCGAATTTCCCCAACCCGGCCGAATGTACATCTGGCGCCATGCCGGCAAAGTATTCGAAACCAACGCCGCCTGGCTGCGCAACGAAGCCGGCCGGCGCGTCGGGATGGTCTGCGTGGCCAAGGACGTCACCGAACTGATCCGCACCGGCGACGCCCTGAAAGCCAGTGAGGCCAGATACCAAAGCATCCTTGAAAACATCGATGAAGGCGTATTTGAAACCGACCTGACCGGCAAGATGACGTTTCTCAACAACGCCATGTGTAAAATGCTCGGCTACACCGCCGAGGAAATATACCGCCTCGACTACCGCCAGTACCTGCTCACCCGCACCCTGCGCCAGATCGCCGTAACCCTGCGCCGCGTCCTGCAAACCGGACAACCGGCCGGCATCAAAGACTATGAATTCATCCGCAAAAACGGCCAGGTGCGCGTATTTCGCCTGTCGGCCTACCTGATCAGCGCTAGCAGCGGTGAAGCCATCGGCTTCCGGGGTGTGGTGCGCGACGTTACCGGCCGGCTGCGCATTCGCAACGAAAAAAAAGCCCTGGAAGCCCAACTCATCCAGGCGCAGAAAATGGAAGCCATCGGCACCCTGGCCGGCGGCATTGCCCACGATTTCAACAATATCCTGACCGGCATGCTCGGGACCATCTCACTGATGACCATGGACCTGGACATCACGGACCCCTACTACGAAAAACTCGCCGGCCTGGAACAGTACATCCAAAGCGGCGCGCGCCTGACGCGCCAACTGCTCGGATTCGCCCGCGGCGCGCAAAATGAAATCCGCGTCACCGATTTAAATCGACTGCTCGACAAACAGATCCAGCTCTTCGGACGCACCCGCAAGCAGATCTGCATCCAGGCCGACCTCGGCCCGGATCTGCTGCCCGTGGCCGTCGACCGGGGCCAGATCGAGCAGGTGCTGCTGAACCTGTGCGTCAACGCCGCCGACGCCATGCCCAACGGCGGAGAACTGTTCATCGAAACCCGCACCGCCGTGCTCGATCCGGGTGATCCCATCATCGCCTCCCACGGCGTGCAGCCCGGCCGGTACATCCGGCTGGCCGTCACCGACACCGGCACCGGCATGGACCCGGCCACCCGCCGGCGCATCTTTGAACCCTTTTTCACCACCAAGGAACGCGGACGCGGCACCGGCCTGGGGCTTGCTTCAGTCTACAGCATCGTGAAAAACCACGGCGGATTCATCGACGTGCGCAGCCAGAAAAACCAGGGCGCCACCTTCAGCGTGTTTCTGCCCGCGGCAAACGGCAATGCCGGCCGCCGGGCCAAGGCCCAACCCCAAATCGTTCCGGGCAGTGAAACCATCCTGCTCATCGACGATGAAACCATCATCATCGACACCGCCGGCAGCCTCTTGAAGAAACTCGGCTACCAGGTTCTCACGGCCCCCGACGGCGACGCGGCCCTGGCGCGATACCGCGCCCAGCGCACCACCATCGACCTTGTGATCCTCGACCTGATCATGCCCGGCATGAGCGGCCAACAAATATTCGAAGCCATCCGGGCAATCGACCCGCATCAGAAAATACTGCTGGCCAGCGGCTACAGCCGCAACCAACATGCCCAGGCCCTCATCGACCAAGGCGGCAACGGATTCATCCAAAAGCCGTTCAGTTTGAACGACCTGTCGGCCGTTGTGCGCCGGGTTCTTGATGACGCCCCCTGCCCGCCACCGTCGCAACCGGACAGCCGGGCGGTCATCAAGCCGTTGCCGTTCTGAACAACACCACAATTGACGCTGCCGATTCTTCCACCCCGCCGTCACGGGGAGCAATTACTTTGCTACCCGATCCCGAGTATATGAATATCCGCAAAATCGAAGAACAAGAACATCGGACCCGATCCGGGGTTCGCCACAAAGACGCCGAAGAGCACACCGTCACCCCGGCGAACGCCGGGGTCCAGAATCCAAACGACAAAATACCTCTTTTTTTCATTGCCCCAACCTGAAGACCAGGCCCTCAAGGGAGGGATCAAAAAAAAACGTTAATGTCACTAAAATCAGGTTGTAAAAGCGACGTCCTGCCGCGATTGGAATATCTTTTTCGTATCTTTAATCGCGGCGGGACGCCGCTCCTACAATTGAGTTAATCGGAGGGAGGGAGGGAGGGAGGGCTCAAGTTAATGACACTGGAATTACATTATCGCTCATCCGGTGCGAAAGAAAAAGGCAAACCCTCAAAAGGGCCGGCTTGCGACCGGCCCTTTTGAGTTGAGAGTTTAGTTGAGAGTTTGCCCGTAAACACGCCTTTTTTACGCTTCAGCGCCATATACGCCGTCGCCTTCCAATGACGAGGCACTTAATTGCTGCGCGAGGGAGGATAACTGGTCAGGATTCACACGTTTGTTATCACTTACCATATTTTGTAATTCTTCCACGCTTGTGTTAGCCAGGATGGTTCCCTCATCAATTATATTAAGTTTACCTCTTGCTGTCCGCGCAGTCGCTTGCGCCTCATCGCGGGCCGCCCTGGTGCCGTTAAAATTCTCCAAGGCGGTATCCAGCGCTGCCTGGGCCGCTTCAATTGCAGCTTCGTCACCGCTTTCCAGAGCAGTCGCCAAGTTTGCTTCGGCTGCGTTATACTCCTTGCGCGCCGCTTTATTGTCTTGTTTGGCGAGCACCAGGTTCAGTTGTGCTTGTCGCTCAGTTGCGGCAGCCTTTCCACGGGTGGCGTCTGCCAGGGCTCTGTGCGCCACGCCCAAGGCTTGCGCGGCAGCGTCGTATTCCTGCTGGGCCTGTGCAATAGCGTCCGGATCACCGCCTTCCTTGGCACCGTCTAATGCCTTCTGCGCGCCTGTATAACGAGTATAGGCTTGCTCATGTGCGGTAGCGGCACTATCAAACGATTTCTGGGCGTCATTGACTCTGTTTTCCACTCTGGCCGTACGCCGCTGGATCCACGGTGCCTGATCCGGGCTTGAGGCGGTTGAAGCTGAAGTTGTGGACGGACTTGAACCGGTCGATGATGAGGTCGTGGACGGGGTCGAACCGGTCGATGATGAGGTTGTGGACGGACTTGAACCGGTCGAAGCTGAAGTTGTGGATCCACTCGAACCGGTCGGTAATCCGGCTTCAGCGGCAAAATGCGAACCCGCGGCGTCAAACGTCGCGCCGCCCTCTGCGAGCCCGTCCGAACCCTCCTGCCTGCCTTTTTCAATCAAGTTGGAGGCCCTGCGTTCGTAGGTATCCTGGGCAGGAGTGCCTTCCGAAGATGCAGGCGAACTTGTGGTTGATGACGGACTGGCAGTTTCGGACGTATCACCAAGATATTCTTCACCAGCGGCTTTCAAAGCATCATCTGCAGCTCCCGCAGCGCTTTCCATATCGGGCGCAGGCATCACATTCTCAGGTAAATCCTGGGCCTGAACGCCTATGGGTTCAGTGGCAGAAGACGGACTGGCACCTTCAAGATGTTTTTGACCCGCCGCTTTCAAAGCATCATCTGCAGCTCCCGCAGCGCTTTCCATATCGGGCGCAGGCATCACATTCTCAGGTAAATCCTGGGCCTGAACGCCTATGGATTCAGTGGCAGAAGACGGACTGGCAACTCCAAGATATTCTCGACCCGCCGCTTTCAAAGCTGCATCTGCAGCTCCCGCAACGCTTTCCATATCGGTCGCAGGCATCATATTTTCAGGCAAATCCTGGGCCTGAGA
>JANQIE010000237.1 GCA_028282295.1 Desulfobacterales bacterium
GACCGGTTTTTTTTGTGCCTCGCATCGCGCTTTTTGCAACAACACGGAAGGTTTAAGAAAATGTTTTCAGGTAAAAAAACGGTTGGGCCAAATCGGCCGACCAGCACTTCGGCGAAAATCACTTCAACGATTATCACCGCAGCACTTATCACTTTAACTTTCATACTCTTACCCGGCTCGGCAGCCTTTGCCGAAAAATACATCACCGCCACCATCGATCACACCAAAATCGATGAAGATCTATATAATTTTCCGGTGCTTATCCATTTGGCCCCCAACGCCGGGACCAACGGCTACAACACGGCCGACTTTTTCAATGAGCTGGTCAATACCGGCTTAAACCCGAGCGACAGTTTCGACGCCCCGGACGGTGAACTGCCGGACCAAGACAAATGGTTCATCTCCAAAGGGCACCCCGAAATCCAAGCCAACCGGCTTTATTTCAACACCGCCGCAACCAAGGAACAGGTCAAAAGCAAATACTACCTCACCGGCGATTTCGACATCCAGGTCGATTGGCAGATCGACACCATTGTTAACCAAGAATGGTGGCTATCCGAACTGCTGCTCTATTTCCCGCAAAACGCCAACCAGTGGTGCTACGCCGGCCGAGGCTACGCCGGCGGCGCGTCGTTTTTCCGCAGCCGCTATGACAACGGCGGCGGCAGCACAACCCTGCAATCCGTCGACGCAGGCAATATCACCACCTACACCCTTCGACTTGTCCGCAGCAACGACACCATCACCTTTTACTACAAAACCGACGGTGACTGGATCTCGCTCGGCAGTACACAAATGTACGCCACCCCTTGCGAAATCGCCCTTTATCTGACCAACGGCGACACCTCTCCGGTCGTATCCGGCCACGCGGATAACTTTACCATCAACCAGGGACAGCTTACCTGGCCCAACGGCCCCCCCTTGCACAAAAAATTCAATGTCTACGACGCCGACGGCAATGAATGCTACGTCGAAATCGAAGACTGGCGGTCAGCCGCCAAAGAAGCCTGGCTGCATGTCAACGTCCCCCACATCAGCGCCACCCAGGACACCGAACTTAAAATTCACTACGGCGCCACCCGGCCGGACAACGACACCTACGCCGGCTACACCGGCAGTTTTGCCGCCCAAACCGTCTGGGATCAAGACTACCTCGGCGTATGGCATCTGAACCAACTTCCCACCGGCTACGGCAATATCAAAGACGCTACCTTTAACGCGCACAGCGGCACCGCCCACAACATGGACGCCGCCAACCAAACCCGCATTGCCGCCGGCAACGGCCTGACCTTCAACGGCATTGACGAACACATCGCCTTTGACAACGTGGCGGCCCATGAAAACACAGGCAACATCGCCATCGAATACCTTGTCGGCACCCCGACCACACCCAGCACCCTGCGCATCCTGAACCACGGCGGCGACGGTGAAACCGAAGACACCAATTTCGATTATTCCCTTCGAATAAGCGCAACCGGCGAAGTTTACACCTTCTCGGAAAACAGCAACGGCCAGGATCAGACCATCATCACGTCGACCCCTCACGTTGAAGCCGCCAAAGACTACCACATTGCCGTCAACCGCGATGCCGTCAACAAAACCGCCGCCTTTTACGTCAACGGCGACCTGAAAGAAAGCATTGCCTACCCCACCAACGCCACCGGCGGCACCAACGCCAATCTGGCCTTTGGCGCCTGGGACCAAAACGGCAACCCCGGCGGTTTTGCCGCCTGCACCCTAAAAGAAGTCCGCATCTCACGCACAACCCGCCCGGACGCCTGGTTAAAAGCAACCTACCACAGCAATTTCGACACCCTGATCCAATATCTTCCCTCCGCCGACATCGACACCGATGCGGACGGCATCAGCGACCTGGAAGAAATACAGGTTTACGGCACCAACCCGCTTGCCGTTGACACCGACGCCGACGGCATCGACGACCATGCCGAGCTTTCCTACTGGGGCGCCGGCTGGAGCAACGACACCGACAATGACGGAAGCATTAATCTTGTCGATTCGGACGCCGACGATGACGGCCTTCTGGATGGCGATGAAATAACCTGGGGCTTTGACCCGGCAGATAGCAACTCACGGCCCTGTGCCGACGAACAATGCATTACCGCGCTGATCGACCCCGCCAAAGTCGATGCAGATCTAGTCAATTTTCCCGTCTTGGTGAACCTGTCGCAGGACTCCGGCCTCAACGGTTTTGACGCCTCCAGCCTATTCGACGCATTGATCCTCAGACCCAGCGATCAATTTGACGGCCCCGACGGCAGCCTGCCCAACACCGACCGCTGGCAAGTATACGCCGGCACACCTGAAATCTTGAACCATTCCCTGTCGTTAAAGGTCGACGCCGCGACACCCCAGTCATCCGTAACGTCAAACTTCACCTTAAAAGGCGACTTCGACATTCACACCGATTTCAACCTCAACAGCTTTGCCACACAAAACTACAGCTACATCTATTTCAAAGTTTACTATGACAGTAAAAACTACGCCGTCATCCGGTTTCGCGGCTCAGCATCAGGCAAGCATTACCAAAGTTATACCGTCGAAAACGGCGTGGTCAAACCGATTACCACCATCGCTTCGGGCCTGACCAATGGAAAACTAAGAATAATAAAAAGCGGCGATACCTTTAAATTCCTGCGCTGGGACCCCAACAGTTCATCATGGAAACAAAACAGCGCCGACACAATCGCCGGTGCCTACATCGGCAATCTCAATGCCCAGGTCCGTTTGGAACTGCACAGCAACACCAATTTGCCGACTGCCGACATCAACCTGGATAACTTCAAGCTGCTAGGCGGTGTCGTGCAGAACAATACGCTCAATAAACGCATCGAAGTAACCGACCTGCAAGGCACGAAACTCTACACGGAAATCGAACACTGGGACCCCTATCACAAACAAGCGGTCCTATGGGTGAAACTCCCCCACCTGAGTGCCACCCACAAAACCCCCATCCAGATCTACTTTGACAAGACCCTGCCCGATCAAGACACACGGCCCAACGCAGCCGCAGCCGATGACTTTACCGGCACCGACGGCGACCTGCCCGAACCGGCCCTGTGGCATGTCAGCCGCGGCACCCCCCAAATTCAAAACAACAAACTGCACCTTGAACGCGACGGCGTCTCCGGGCGATTGGATACCGCCGAATCAATATACAGACTAAGCGGCGATTTTGACATCCAGGTCGATTATGACCTGACAACCGCCCCCTCGACCCAAAGTTGGGGCCTTTACTTTGTAGCGTACATCGACAATGCCAACTGGATGGGCATTGCCCGCTATTACGGCAGCGGCCACAAATACATCCAGGATTGCCGTGTGGCCGGCATCCAGGATGTGCAGTACGGCGCCGTCACAACCGACACCAGCGGCAAATATCGCCTGACCCGCACCGGCAATACCTTGCAAAGTTATTATTGGAGCGACACCGATTGGACCCCGGTCGGCACCCCGGTCGCCATCGGTACAACAACCGATGACATCCAGGTCCAACTGCGGGCCTCATCCTGGTCCGGCAAACCCTCCTTTCAAGGTAACTTCGATAATTTCAGCGTGACCACCGGCACCGTCTCCGGCTTTGTCGGCCGGACCGGCCAAATCGCCGCAACCGGCGTTTGGGATCTGAATTACAAAGCCGTCTACCATCTGAATAACGACCCCGCCCAAGGCAGCAGCAGCATACTCGACTCGACCGTCAACCGCTTCCACGGCTCGCCTTACGGCGCCATGACCGCAGTCGATCTTGTCGACGGCGGCATTGCCGGCGGCCTCGACCTGGACGGCAGCAACGACTATATCGACATCGGCGATGCCTTCTACAGCAGCACCCTGACCCTGGAAGCCCTGGCAAATCCCGATATCTACGACAGTTGGAAAACAATCCTCGTCAAACGCAATATCGGCACCGCCCACAACAGCGGCGCTAATGAATATTACTTCGGCCTGATAGACCGGCGGCTGTTTTATTTAGGAGCCACCGGCCCGGCCTGGGTATTTCAGAACAAATCCGTGGCCGATTCCCTGCCGTCAACCGGCGATTGGCTCTATCTCGTCGGCAAAAATGACAACACCAATGCCGCTATCTATGCCGACAGTGAATCCCTCGGCGCAATCGCCCAAACCGGCCCCATCGGCAATACCGACTCCTCGATCCAAATCGGCTGCCAGGCCGCCAATATCAATACCCGGTATTACAACGGCCTGCTTGATGAAGTCCGCCTGTCGAACATCGCCCGCTCCGACGCCTGGATAAAAGCGACCTACCACTCAAATTTTGATAATCTGATCGCATACATCCCCTCATTTTCCATGGATACGGACAAAGACGGCATCAGCGACTTAAAAGAGATAAACAAGTACAGCACCGACCCCAACAACGCCGACTCGGACGGCGACCTGCTGACCGATCAATTCGAAATCAGCAGCGGACTGAATCCATTGGATAACCAGGACGGAGCACACGTCGATTCCGATGGCGACGGCCTAACCAACCTGCAAGAACAAATCTACAGCACCAACCCACTGCAACAAGATACCGACGGCGATGGCACCCATGATGGCGATGAAGTAACCCAAGGCAGTGATCCCAACGATGCGTCAGATAGCGGCAATGCACCGCCCAAACAAGATCTCGCCGCACTCACGCTGACCGTTGGCGATAGCAGCGCCAGCAATTCCGATCGATTTAGCCTCATCGTCGGCCCCATTGAACACCAAGCCCCCGATTTCGGACAAGTGGGTTCTGATACCTATTCGTTCAAACGAGGCGCCCAATATGAAGTCAAAATAGCCCACACCGGTCAGGACCCCGACTACAGCTCGGATCACCCCTACAACTCACCGGATTATGACTACACCGCCAGCGTCTCTTCGGAAAGCAACTGTATCATTATCGACGATCCGGATGAATTATTCGGTACACATCTGGGCGCTCAATCCGATTACTTTTCCGACAAAACCGCCTACGTTATTCTTCCGCAAGTCAAAGAGATCACCACCGACAGCAGCAACGTCACCATCGACACCCCCAAAGAACTGACCGCCGCCATATCCCCGGCTGACCGGCCGGTGACCTGGAGCATTGCCGAACAGGACGACGGCATCAACGCCACCATCGACGCCACCGGTGACGCCAGCGCCGTGCTCACCGTCACCGAAGCGCCCGGCGACGGCTACCTCACCATCCGGGCCGCCGACGCCGAAGCGTCGGGCTGCTTCGCCGAAATCCGCCT
>JANQIE010000238.1 GCA_028282295.1 Desulfobacterales bacterium
TCGCATTTTTAAAATCCTCGACATAGCCTGCTATGCCTGCGGTTTTAAAAATGCTCGGGCCTTGCCAGGAACCAAAATCTACTATTTCCGGATGGGCACTAGCAAGATTTTTGCTATGGGCATGACCACGACCACTGCTCAATATTGGCGGTGACCGGCCAACCATGGCCGTGGGGTTCAATGCGTGATTTGTCGATATTGAGGCAATCGCTGACAAAATAGACGTGATCCAGATTCACCAGCCAGACCCACGGCGCATCCCCCCGGGGGCCGCATCCGGTTACACCGTCCCACTGGGCTTTTCGCCAATATGGCAACGCCTCTTCAAGTGTTGCGGCGCCGACCGCTTGGTCCAGATAGGCATCGACCGTGGTATTGGTGTAAAAGGTGGGATTGAACCAGGAATGTCCGGCGAGCTTGCTGTGATACAGGTGGTACATCTCCATGGGATCGTAGCTGCCCCAGCCGAAGACGATGACATTTGAATGCATCATCTGCTTGATTTCATCCCAGCTTTTGCCCTTCACATGCGCACGGATGCCGATTTTCTTCAGCATGTCCGCACTGGCCAGGGCCAACCCCTGGCGCATGCTGCGATTGGCCGGATATACGATTGTGAATTCGGCTTTTTGACCGTTTTTATCTACTATGCCGTCATGGTCACTGTCCTGCCAGCCGGCTTTGGCCAGTAATTGGCGGGCACCTTTAACGTTTGCATCTTTTATGACATTGTGCGGATTGTCCCAGCGCATTGCGTCGCAGACAAAATACGCCGGCCGTCCAAAGCCCTCAAGCACGCCTTTAACCAAAGCGTTGCGGTCAATCGCCATGGCAACGGCCTTGCGAATCGCCGGATCGGCGGTGACATTGTTTCCGATCGGAGCGCCTTTATCGGTTTTTTGACCGCCGGCCCGAACCGTGGGGAAGCTAAGGCCCCGATTGTCAACGCTTTTTACGGCATGCACATGCATTCCCGGTATTTTTTGACGGCCCAGATGTGGGGGCACTGCCACCACGTCCAGTTTGCCGGTCCTGGCAGCAGCGAACATGGTATCTTCATCGCCATACAAAAAAACGATACGCTTAAACCCAGGCACCTTGCCGTAATAGTGCGGGTTGCGTTCAGCCGTCATCTGCTCGCCTTCAACCCAGGATACCATTTTGAAAGGGCCTGATCCGACAGGGTTGCGCCCGTATTTATCGTCATAGGCGTGCCGGGGCACGATTCCCAAGGTGATCAGCCGGTTGATAAAAGTACTGTCTCTTTTTTTCAGGTTAAAAATGACCCTGTCGGTACCGATGGCCACCGCTTCATCCAGGGAACTCAAATCAACCTTGCCGCCCGCTTTGGCCGCGGTATTGAATGTAAACGCCACGTCTTCGGCGGTTAGCGGTTTTCCATCGGAAAAAACGATATCCTTGCCAATGGTAACGTCCCATTGCATCCCGGCTGAATCGACTGTATAAAAAACGGCGAGATCTTTGACGATCTTCAAATCGTTATCGCGCTTGAGCAAAGTGCTTTGAAAAAGCGGATTGCCATAACGGCCCCAGCCCATAATCGGATCAAACCCCTCCGACGGTTCACCGCCTAAAGCGACTACCAATTGATCTTTGGCCCAGGCAAAATGGCTAGTCAATATAAAAGGTCCGCTCAGCAATACGATCAAAGAAAACCAACGAAAAAATAAAAGCTTTTGCTTGGATAGTTTTACAGTCATTAATCTCTCCCGTGGCATAATATTAAATCGGCGACTAAATATGTAAGCCTTCGTCATGCCGGACTTGATCCGGCAGCCAGAATTGACGCTTGATTCCGGCGCTCGCCGGAATCACAATTTTAAAGGTATTTTATTACCGGGTTAATAAAAAAGCCGCGCCGGCGCATTTTTTCTTCATGAAAAAATAGCCTTCGCGGCTTAATTGGTTTGAAATGAGGTTACTTGTGTTTTCGTATCAGAATTTTTCTGATTGTCACATCAATGTCATTAATTTAAGCTATCCGATGCGCCGAAAGAGACATAGGGCAGGGCTTTAGCCCGTGTCCATCCGGAAATAGCATCTTTTGGCTGATGAATAACAATGTGAGCAGAATTGCATGTCGAAGCCTGACAATAACACATAGGCATTTTGGCGATATCTCCTGGATTCCCGCCTGCGCGGGAATGACGAAATAGGTTTTGCTCCGTCGTTTGCAGGCGCCATTCCCGCGCAGGCGGGAATCCAGGAAATGCCCCAAATGCGCCAATTGCTTGTCCCGGCGGCTCGCCGCAACGTAAGTGCGTTTTACAAAATACTTAAGCTAGTGCCCATCCGGAAATAGCATCTTTTGGTCCCTGGCGGCGTTCTCACATTTTTAAAATCCTCGGAATAGCCCGCTATGCCTGCGGTTCTAAAAATGCTCGGGCCTTGCCGGGAACCAAAATCTACTATTTCCGGATGGACACAAGCTAATGACATCGATTTTCACATAAAAAAAAGCCACGGAAACCGGACGATTCATCGTCCGAGCCTTCGTGGCATTTCGATTAAGGGCTTTTTTTCTATACTTGCAACACGTCTTCCTGACGTCGAATATTGAAAAAAATACTTTGAATCATTTCTATCATAAAAGTGCAACCCTAAAGTTGCGACGATAGAAAAAAAGTGTTTAAAGCGTATGGCGAGGCGGCACCTGTTTTTCTAGGTTGTTTTAGGATAAATCTCGATGTGCCAGGGCTCGAAGCGAACGCCTTTTAAATTGTCGGCCGGATAGCGCAGTTTCAGGTAGCCGAGTTCCTGCAACTTTTTGTAGGTTTTGGTCCGGGTGAATTGCAGGGTGAAATTGTAGGGGCCCAGGCGCCGTTCGCCCACGTCAAAATCACCCATGGCGTGATAGGAGTAGCCGGGAGGCGCCAGGGAACGCGATGCCAGCGACAGGTTCCCCTGGTTGGCGTGGGCTTTGTTCAGAAAAAGCAGAAACTGTTTCATGACCCCGCGCACGCCGCTGGTTAAAACAAGCTGGCGGCCCAGGACATTTGCGATTTCGGTGTAGGTCGCCTCGGCTTTGCCTTTGAAGAGATAATGGCCGGTATGGGGGATTTTCGTAATGTCTTTTGCGCAGACGGTGTGCGTTATCTCCTGGAGCGGCTTTGGGCCGCCAAAGCCGTACCGGGTGGCGTTTTCATGGAAGATTTGTTCCATGAAGCTTATTTCGGCTGGTGAAAACACCCCCACGCGACTGTAGTTGCGCGCGTAGCGCAAGGCGTTGTCAAACCCGATAACGTTGAACCGGCCATATCCCACCACACGTTGCAGCCGTCGCAAGCGCCGCACCGTTGATTCAAAAACCTCATGGTCGCCCGGTTGCACGAACCGGTCCCGGTTGTGCGGCTGGTCGAAGTGCTTCATTTTGGTCAAGTAGTCTTTGATATGGGCGTCGGTGTCCGGCGCCGCGTTTGTTTGGTTTGCGGCACGCGCACGGACCGGGACAGCGCTCGACAGAGCGAGGAAAACGGCGGTTTTTAGAAAGTCTCTGCGCTTCATAGAGGTTTTAATTCACGGAGTTGTCGGAACGGTTTGATGCGGCAGACCAAGGGCTCGCCGGATTTGACGGTTATTCATATCATAACCTGTTGATAAGTCAACCAATAGTCACATTCGATCCTTTGAAATCCATGGGGGGCCGGGATCAGCGCTTGCGGCGGACGAGCCGGCGCTTGACTACCCGCCGGCGTTTCTTTTTGGGCTTGGTGGCGGCGTCCGCCGCTGTCGCGGCCGGATTGTCCAGGTTGTCCTGCTTGTAATTGCAGGTCGCCCGGGGACATTTCAACCCTTCCAGGTCGTCCCGCTGATATTCGATTAAAAAGGCATTTTCACATTTAGGGCAGGTGTAGTGGTAAGGTTTGCCCCAACTGATGAACCGGCAACCCTCTTGGGAGCAATAGTAATAGGTTTTGCCCTTTTCGGTATCGCCGGACCGGATTTTGCCGTCTTTGCAAATGGGACAGGTACTGGCCAGGTCGTCTTCGAAGGCTTTGATTTTTTCAAGGATGGCATCTTCGTTGACGATTTTGGGCGGTTCCGGTGGCGGGGGAGGGTCTTGCGCCGCCGGTTGTTCGGGCTGTGCGACCGCCGCTTGCTTCGGGGGCGCCGGTGGGATTTGGTCTTGCGCGGTTTCGCCGGCAACAGTTGCGGAGTCGACGGTGTCTTGCGGTTCAGGTTCCGGCGCCTCGACCGGCGCGGTTTCGACACCGGTGTCGTCGACCGGGGCCTGGTCGGTTGCCGGCAATTCTTCCGGTTCGTCAGCCGGTGCGATGTCGGCGGGTGGTTCCTTCGGCAGATCGTCTGTTTTGGGGGCAGGTTTGTCGGGGGCGGCCTTGGGGAACAGGTCCCGGATTTCCACATCCTGTTGCAGGCCGCGTTTGGTGACGATGGCCGGATCGGACGAATCGCTTTTCAGGCGGGACCGGATTTTGGACAGCCGTTTCAGATTGGCTTGTTTGCGCTCGGCCTCCTGTTTGCGCAGGGCTTCGGCGCGTTTGCGCATTTCCTCATAACTGAGGCTGGCGCGCTGGTTGGCGGCTTCGAGCTTTAGTTGCGACAACGGCACGCCGCGTGTGTGCAGGGTTTTGTCGAGCCGCTTGATCGCCTCTTCCAACGCGCACCGGCCCGAGACGACTTCCTCGACGCTTTGCAGAACATAGGCCACGAAATTCATGCCCGGCATTTCGGGAAACAGGGTGTCGAGAAAATTCACCAGGGCAAAGGCCGGCAGTTGGGCGTGATAATTACCGTCTTCCGGCATGTCGACGTAGCCGTATTGGGTCAGCGTCTGGATCGATGCGATCATATCGTCGTTGAGTTCCAGACCTAAATCCTTGATGTCTTCCAGGAAAGAATCACGGGTATACCGCAGGGGCGGGGAGGAGGCAAATTCCTTGATCTCGTTTTCGCGTTCTACGAGCAGTAAAATCGAAGCAATCGTGACAAGATCAAATGAGATCGACCGGTCGGAATCGATTTCCATCAAGCGGCGCAGGTGTTGTGTCAATACCTCGTCAAAACGCGACTGGATATCGGATGCGCCGAGTTGGGCCTCGTCTTCGGCGGCCTCGCCTTCGGGGGTCTCATCTACAGGGGCGTTTTCTTCAGACGTGTCATCGGTTACGGCTTCCTGATCCGTGTCCGCCTCCGCCGGCGGTGTTTCGATTTTTTTTGTTGCTGAACTTTCAGCCATGGTCACCTTCCAAGGTGTTTGGGGCTCGCGCAAAAATGATTTCACATTTCAGGCTGCGCGTGCCGTGCCGATTTGCCTGTTATCTGCTGCCTGTTCGGATCTAACCCGACGCTTCGTTCAGATCGACCATCATACTGCCGATGTCCGACGCCAGATCGGCAACATTTTCTTCCGGTTCTTTTTCCGGATCGACCACCGGCAGGCCCGCGGTATTTTCCTCCGGTTCGGCCACCGCTTGTGTATCCAGGGGCGCGTCGTCGCCGGTTGGCGCCACTTCGGCCGTCACGGGCATCTTTTCTTCGCCGGCGGCCATGTCATCGGCCGGGGCGACATCGACGGCTTCGTCGGAGCCGTCATCCGCTTCATCCGTCTGAAATTCCAGATGTTCGCCCAGGCGGTCCACCAACACGGCCAGACTCACCTTGACCTCGAATTCGAGTTTGTAGGCAATCTGATCATCGTGGACCACAATGTCGCCACTGCGGTATTCCACGTCGTCTTTGATCTGAAGACGATGCTTCTGCTTGAAAATCCGCTCGATCGCGCTCCAGTCAAGTTCGCCGATGATCGCGTCGATCAGGTCTTTTTCGCCACTTTTTATAACTTCGGCATTTGTCAGTTTCACTTGAATCCCCCTAGCCCGGATTGCCCGGAATTATTTATGATTTTCATCATCTCGGCCGCCAACCGCAAGTAGGCCCTGGCACCGTCGCAACCGGCGTCGATGATCGCCAACGGCTTGGCGGTATCGGCCGCTTTTTCCAGGGCGCGATCATGCGGTATGACGGTACGCAGCAGTCCGTTTGCAAAACGTTCGGCGATCATCTCCAAAAAACAGTGATCGGCCTCGTCGGCGTTATTGAACATGGTCACCAGCACACCGGCCAGTTTGACCGGTGAGGTCTGTTTTTGCCTGACCCGGCGCACGGTATGGAACAACAGGGCCATGCTTTCGAGCGCATAAATCTGGCAGGGCAACGGGACCAGCAGCCAATCGGCGGCGGTCAACACGCCGGTGGTCAGCCGATCCAGGGCCGAAGCCGTGTCGACGACAATGTAGTCGTAGGCGCTTGCGATTCGGTCAAGGGCCGTCTGCAAATGCACCGTGTCAACGTTGCGCGAGTTAAACGTTCGTCGCAACGTCGCACCGTTAAACCGGGCCGGTGCGATTTCCAGGCCCGCCACCACCGTTGGACAGATAATGCGCGCCATAGCGGCCCGGCCGTCGATAACCTGGTTCAGATCACATGTCAGCCGGTTTTTGTTTACCCCCACCCCCGACGTGGCGTTGCCCTGCGGATCACAGTCGACAAGCAACGTCTTTTTTTCAAGCAGCGCCAGTGACGCAGCCAGGTTCACCGCGGTGGTGGTTTTGCCGGTGCCTCCTTTTTGACTGCAAACGCAAATTATTTTTCCCATACCCTGCCGTCTTTGCTGTACTTTGCAGTCATGCCCGCATCACGGTTAAATACCGGGCGGCGGCGTGCCGATTGAAATATTTGATGGCACATAATGTGCTTTGTTTTATCTTTTTGATGCTTATCCGCACCGGAATTTTGCCAAGGAGTGCCTGGTTTGGTTGCAAGTGTTTCACTACAAAGTATCGATGCCGCTATCGATAGTCTGGGTTATCGCAACCCCGGGGCGCTAAAATCCCGTTTCATCAACGCTGTGCGTCATTATTACCAATCGGATGAAAGCGTTAAAAGCCTTAATGCCATTGACCCTGATGCGTTAATTGACGCCATTTGGGAAACCGGCGGTGATCCGGCCAGGATTAAATCCAAACGTAAAAATCTGAGTAGTATTCGCTCTTCGGTCAATTCGGATTTAAAACGAATGTACGATGCCGGCACCAATCCGGACGGCGTTACCATTGCGCCGAATTACGTGTTCACGATGTCGGACGAGGCCAAGGATAAGATTCTCAGCTCCTTTTCCACCGCCATCGACAGCGGCAGTGAGGTGACTCTGGAAAAGGTCGCGGGTGTTTTGGGGGCGATCAACGATTTTTTAAGTCAACAACAGATCGACACACAGACCAAGGAAAATGCCGGTTTCGACAAGGTCAAGGATCTGGTCAGCGGCATCTCGAATTTGCTCAACCATGGTGCGGACAAGGCCGGGCAGGCCCTGGCAAGGCTTGCAAAGGCCGATGGCCTGGCAGCCGCCGGTGCGGATGACCCCGAAGCATCTCAGGGGGCGGCAGGCCCGGCCGATGACCAATTGCAGCAAGCCGAGTTTATCGACGCCGAACCCGACCAGGTGGACGAAACCGTGCTCGAACCGGAACCGGAAATCCCGGACGATGTGCCCCTGGTTGAAGATGAACAGGACGAAGCGCAAGTGGTCGAGGTCGTTGTCGATGACGACGCCGATTCGGATGACGATGTGGCCCCGGACGCGCCTGGTGATGCCGGCCCATCGGAAGAGATTGAATCCGGGATGCTTGCCGACGACGATTGGAGCACGGAAGAACTGGAAGATGATGATGCACCGTTTGCCGAAAGCGCCGATGATGACGTGATCGATGAAGCGGTTGAGCTGATAGATGATGAGCCTGAATTGGATGACGGCGGAGAAGACAGCGAGCTGGAGGTTCTTGAGACGGAAGAGCCGATTGCCTTGGTGGATGATGTTTCCGGCGATGAGTTTGATGACGCCGGCCTGGATACCATCGATGACGAGCTGAGTGACACGGATGCGGATGACGACGCGAAGTTTGAATCTGATGAGGTTGTTGAGTTGGTTGATGACGACGGGTTGGCTGGTGATGAGGTTGAACTGGACGCGAAGGACGATCTGGAAGAGGTCGAGGATGTTGATACGGACGACCTCGACGATGACGATCTGGAGGAGATCGACGTCGCCGAAGATGATACGGAGGCTGAATCTGACGAAGTCGACGAGGTTGTTGAACTGGTTGACGATGACGCGGATGACGAAGACACGCTGAGCGGCGATGAGGTTGATCTGGACACGGAGGACGATCTTGAAGATGCCGAGGAAGTTGATGCGGACGACCTCGACGATGACGACCTGGAAGAGGTCGAAGTCGCTGAAGGGGACGCGGAGGCTGAACCCGACGAAGTCGACGAGGTTGTTGAACTGGTTGATGATGACGCGGATGACGAAGACACGTTAAGCGGCGATGAGGTTGATCTGGACACGGAGGACGATCTTGAAGATGCCGAGGAGGTGGACGCGGACGACCTCGACGATGACGACCTGGAAGAGGTCGACGCCGCCGAAGGTGACATGGAGGCTGAACCCGACGAAGCCGATGAGGTCGTCGAACTGGTTGATGATGACGCGGATGACGAAGACGTGTTAGGCGGCGATGAGGTTGAGCTGGACGCGGAGGATGATCTTGAAGATGCCGAGGAAGTGGACGCGGACGACCTCGACGATGACGACCTGGAAGAGGTCGACGCTGCCGAAGGTGACACGGAGGCTGAACCCGACGAAGTCGACGAGGTCGTCGAACTGGTTGACGATGACGCGGATGACGAAGACGTGTTAAGCGGCGATGAGATTGAGCTGGACACGGAGGACGATCTTGAAGATGTCGAGGAAATGGACGCGGACGACCTCGACGATGACGACCTGGAAAATATCGAAGATGAACTGGATACCGAGCCGGTTGACGCTGCCGATGTGATGTTGGATAACGCGCCGGATGATGATTTTCGTTCGGATACGATTTTCGACGACCCCCTGGCCAATGATCTGTTTGAAGCGGATGACACCCTGGGTGAAGAGGAACGCAACCGTTTGCTCGCCGAACGGTTTAACAGTTATCTGGGGGCCATGGAGCGCTTTTATAATCAATTTACCCGGATCAAGGCCGGTAAATACAAGGTTGGGCTGAAGGCACCTGTCAACGGCGAGGCCGCGTTCGCGGTGGTCGAACTTTCGGAATTGTATATGGGAAAATTCCCGGTGACCAACGCTTTGTTTGAAATTTTCGTAGAGCGCACCGGGTACAAGACCACCGCTGAAAAACTCGGTTACAGCACGGTATGCGAGGGGCGGTTCCGGAAAAAGATCGACGATCAAACCGGCCGCGTGTACTCGGTCTGGAACGCGGTCCACAACAAAAAGACCGTCAAAGGGGCCAGCTGGTATCAACCGACAGGTCCGGGCAGCAATTTGCACGGTAAACGCAACCATCCGGTGGTCCATGTTAATTTCAATGATGCCATGGCATTTGCGGCCTGGACCGGCAAGCGGCTGCCCACCGAAGCGGAATGGGAAGCGGCCGCCCGCACTGCCAAGGGGTATTTATATCCCTGGGGCAACCATCCCCAGGACGACGTGAGCAATAGCGAGGCGCACGGATTGGCCGACACCACGGCGGTGGATCAATTCAAGGACGGGGCGAATCCGGATGGCCTTTGCGATCTGCTCGGTAATGTCCTGGAATGGACCATGGACCGCTGTGAGCCGGCCTATGCTTGCAATCACAATAAGCAATATATGATTGTTAAA